>NZ_JBQCWN010000010.1:0-90811 GCF_051957355.1 Neisseria sp. P0018.S001
TAATCAGGTATCCAAGGGGGATTATGGGGATATTTGAGTAGAATCAGTGGATATTTGAAACAAAAACAGCCGAAAATCTTTGTTTAGATTTCGGCTGTCGGGGGAAGGACTTTTTTGCAAAGGTCTCGGCCTTTGTTTTTTCATGTATAAGACCATTATTCAAAGATATGCTTTTGGTTTTATTAAAAAATAAAAAAAGACGTGTAACGGGTACACGTCTTTTTCAGAGAATGAGCTTTATTGCTTATATTCGCTGCCGTCTTCACGGAAAAGTTTTGGCTGATCGCCTTTTTCCACCACTTCTTTATTGATGATGACTTTTGCTACGTCTTTCAAATCTGGCAGGGTGTACATGGTGTCCAAGAGGCAACGTTCAACGATAGAGCGCAGGCCGCGCGCACCGGTTTTGCGTTCCATAGCCAGTTTGGCGATGCTGCGCAAGGCGTCTTCTTCAAACTCAAGGCCGACATCTTCCATTTCAAACAAGGTTTGATATTGTTTGACCAAGGCATTTTTCGGCTCGGTCAAAATGTTGACCAAAGCATCTTCATCCAATTCTGCCAATGTGGCAATCACGGGCAGACGGCCGATAAGCTCGGGAATCAAACCGAATTTAATCAAGTCTTCAGGCTCGACTGTTTCAAACAGGGCTGAAATATCAGCGTTTTCATCTTTGCTGTGTACTGCTGCACCAAAGCCGATACCGCCTTTTTCAGTACGTTGGCGGATAACTTTTTCCAAGCCGGCAAATGCACCGCCGCAGATAAAGAGGATGTTGGTGGTGTCAACGTTGATGAATTCTTGGTTCGGATGTTTGCGTCCGCCTTGAGGAGGGACACTGGCCACTGTACCTTCAATCAGTTTCAGCAAGGCTTGTTGCACACCTTCGCCGGATACGTCGCGCGTGATGGACGGATTGTCGCTTTTGCGTGAAATTTTATCGATTTCATCGATATAAACGATGCCGCGCTGGGCTTTTTCAACGTCAAAATCACATTTGCCCAAAAGTTTGGTGATGATTTGTTCGACGTCTTCACCGACATAACCGGCTTCGGTCAAAGTTGTGGCATCCGCCATGACAAAAGGTACATCCAGTTTGCGCGCCAAAGATTGCGCCAACAGGGTTTTACCTGAGCCGGTAGGGCCGATGAGCAGGATATTGGATTTGGACAACTCGACTTTGCCCTCCGCTTTCGGGTGGCGCAGGCGTTTGTAGTGGTTGTAAACCGATACTGCCAACGCTTTTTTTGCGTGTTCCTGACCGATAACGTGGTCGTTGAGGTTGGCAACGATTTCGGCCGGGGTAGGCAGTTTTTTCTCGGCGTTTTCTTCTTTCGCTTTGACAAGCTCGTTTTCAATTTCGCCGAACTCGTTGTCTTGCAGCATTATGCCGCAAGTTTCTACACATTCGTTGCAGATGAAGGCGTGTTCGCCTTCGATCAGGTTTTTAACGTCGTTTTCGGACTTCCCGCAGAATGAACAGGTGCGTTTTTCTTCAGACATAATAATTTCTTCGTATGGTTGTATGGAGGCTGTGTTGTAAAGGGGGAACAGATATTTCGGGCGTATTGCCGGATTGAGGGAATGCCTCTGACAAAGGAGCCTAAGTATAATGACTATCTTGTGTTTTTTCAAATCAGAGCAGGCATTGCGCCGTATCGTCTAAGAAACAGATGCGGACGTTGGATTTGAATATCTCGCAAACAAACGCAAAGTTTTCTCAACTCGCTTTACAATTGTTGAAAAATTTAACAGAATGTTGAATTAAATGTATTTTTTTGAATTGGCAGATATGAAAATCTATAAAACTTTAGGAATGGTATGGACAGGTGTGGCATTGGCCTTTGCTTCTGCGCCTGCCGTTGCCAATGATATGGATGTATTGGGACAATTTTTGGAGCAAAATTTCCCAGTGCAAAATGACCCGCTGGAAGCTTTTGCATTGAGTCATGCCGACCAAGTCGAAGCTCAAGCCGCTTTGGCAGGCCCTCTGTTGTCTTCGCAATCTGCTTTGATTTTCAATAATAAAACCGGTGAAGTGCTGTATCAGAAAAACCCTGATCGTGTCATGCCGATTGCCTCTATTTCCAAATTGATGAGCGCGATGGTGGTGTTGGATGCGCATCTTGATATGAACGAGCCTATCACGATTACCGAGGCTGAAATCGACCGTTTGAAAGGTACAGGCAGCCGTTTGAGCATCGGCACGACGCTGACACGCGGCGAACTGTTGCACCTGAGCCTGATGAGCAGTGAAAACCGTGCTACTCATGCATTGGGCCGTACGTATCCGGGCGGTATGAGCGCATTTGTTGCGGCTATGAATGCCAAAGCGCAAAGCCTGGGTATGACCAGCAGTCGTTTCTATGAGCCTACCGGTTTGAATTTCCAAAACGTTTCCACTGCACGCGATTTGAACCGCATGGTTGCGGCAGCCAGTAAGTATCCGCTGATTCGCAAAAATTCGACTTCAAATTACGGCTCGGTTTGGACGGCAAATGGTCGTCAAAACTACAAAAACTCCAATGCCTTGGTGCGTGAGGGCAGCTGGAATATCGAATTGCAGAAAACCGGCTATATTCGTGAAGCAGGACGTTCTATGGTGGTTAAGGCCAATGTACAGAATCAGCCGATTACCATTGTATTGCTCAACTCTCCGTCTTCCACAACCCGCGTGAACGATGCGCGTAAGATTGAGTCTTGGATGCTGCAGCGCCGTTCTTAAATATTACGCTTAAAGGCCGTCTGAAACCGTTCAGACGGCCTTTTGTGTAAAGGGTATTAAATTTGGGTACAATGTCGTTACATTAATTTTAAAACACAGAGAGAAAACATGTTGAAAAAATGGAATAAAAAATATTGGGCCGGCATGGGTGTGATTTTGGCGTTGACCGGCTGTACTTCTGTAGCGGATATGGTTGGCTACGATACTGCGACTTTAAATGAAGACGCGGCTAAAAGTTACTCACAAGTCATTCAAAACGCGCGTGGTCAAAAAGCTTTGGATGTTTCATCTCCAACCGCTCAACGCGTTCAACGCGTGTTTGCACGTCTGCGTCCTCATGCTGAGCGCGCCAACAAAACCGGCGTGCCTTTCAACTGGCAGATGAACGTTATCCGCAGTGATGAAATGAACGCATGGGCAATGCCGGGCGGTAAAATGGCCGTGTACACCGGTATAGTAGAAAAATTGAAGCTGACGGATGATGAAATTGCCGCCGTTGTCGGCCATGAAATGACCCATGCTCTATTGGAACACAGTAAAAAAGCTTTGGGCGGACAAGTATTGACCGGTTTGGGCGGTTCGATTTTAGCTAGCTCAACCGGTGTGGATGGTGATTTGGTCGGCTTGGGTGCAGATTTGTTGGCAACCAAACCGTTCTCACGCCATCAGGAAAGCGAAGCGGATGCCGGTGGTGTACGTTTGATGGCTGAAGCAGGCTACAACCCTGAGGCTGCGGTAAGCGTGTGGGAAAAAATGAACAAAGTACAGGGCGGTAGCTCATTGTCTATTTTGTCGACCCACCCAACCAATCAGGCGCGTATCAATGCAATCCGCAAAATGTTGCCTGAAGTAATGCCGATTTATCAGAAAAACAAACGTTAATTTGATGTACTTATAATTTTGCCGGTTTGAACAGATGATTCAAACCGGCAAAGTTTTATGGTTTCAGTCTGACAGTTTGGCAAATTTATCCCAATTTGCTTGAACGTAGGCTGCTGCGGTTTCCAAGTCTTCGTCGGCAACGTCATAATAATCGCCGTCAAGCTCTTCAAAATCGGGAAAAGCTTTACGGATTTCGTCGAAATCCCTTTGCTCATCTGCCATTTTTTCAATGGCTTCGCCGTGTTTTTCGTACAAGGTTTTGGCTTTGTCTAAGATTTTCGGTATCGGTTTGATGCGCCAGCGGCGCAGGCTGTCGGTAACCGGATTGCCGAAGATGTATTCTCCGTATCCTGAAGCGATAAGCTGTACGAAGCCGCCTTCTTGAACCTGGCTGTCGAGATAGCAAAGGGCGGTCAATGTATGCTGTTCGTCGTTAAGGCCGGACATTTCCTCATCTCCTGCCTGTTCGGTGTGGTCCAAATAGGCTGCGCTGAGTGTATAAAGAAATGAAGCGGAATCGGAAGTATCGAAATCTTGAAGGCGGAGCAGGGTAGTCATCATCATCAAAGGCCGTCTGAAAAAAGTGATTATATAATGTTTTCAGTCGAACCTAGCGGCCGTTTTGCTTTACAATATCGGAAGATAAGAAAACATAGTGAGGAACCAAACCATGAGTACACAGTCTGAAAAAAACGTTGTAGTCATCAAGCCGCAGGATTTGCCGCTGCATTGCTCCGGCCCTAATCATGAAACATGGAACGGCCATCCGCGCGTGTTCTTGCCGATTCAGTCCAATAGTGAGATTGAATGCCCATATTGCGGCACTTATTACCGTCTTGATGGCGAGATTCCGCATCACCATTACTAATCTATGCCTATGTTGAACAAAATCATCTGCGCTTTGTGCCTGAGTTTGTGTGCTGCGTGCGGCTCGTATAAGGCCGTGCGCCCTGATGCGCCGTTACCGGTCATTGCACAGGCGCAGACGTATTCTGTCCGTTATCAATCCGTACAAGGTCGGACGATTACTGCAATTTATATCAACAGCCACAGCCCGATGATGGTTGAGCTGCGTGAAGGCAATACGGTTGAGAAACTGGTGCAAGTCCGCTTGCGCAGTCAGGGTGTCGAGTACGCCAATCCAAGCTCGCGTTGGCAGATTGGCGACGGGTTTGCCGTGCTGATTCGCGGCGGAAAAGAAGTTGTATTTAAAGAGATTGTGGAATAGGGCGGTTTAGCCTTTAGCCAAATATTTGATTAAAGGTTTGGGCAAACCATAATCCGCCAAATGTTCCGATGATATCCAAAGGCCGTCTGAAAGATGTTCAGACGGCCTTTGTTTCGTCTGAAAAGGGGTAATCATCAATAAGCGGTGGGTCAGGCGGTGGGTAAACGTGGTTTGTTCTTCAAGGTCGTCTGAAACAATGCCGAAGCGTTTGGCGTAAGCATACAAATCGTCTAATTTTTCAAAACAGGGTACGCAATACAGACCGCCCCAAATGCCTTTGGCAGGGCGTTTTTCAAGCAATAATGCGCCGTCAGTGTTATGGATAATCAGCCAGTAAAGCGGTAGGGTTTGCACTTCGGGAGCAGTTTTTTTGCGGGGAAGCTCGTCAATGCGGTTTTGTTTTTTTGCTTCGCAGATGTCTGCCATAGGGCATTGATGACACAAAGGTTTTGTCCGTTTGCAGACGGTTGCGCCCAAATCCATCAAGCCTTGCGTGTAGGCAGGCATATCAGTGTTTTCA
Organism: Neisseria sp. P0018.S001; assembly: GCF_051957355.1. Lineage (NCBI taxonomy): Bacteria > Pseudomonadati > Pseudomonadota > Betaproteobacteria > Neisseriales > Neisseriaceae > Neisseria > Neisseria sp. P0018.S001. Next base: position 5,356 of record NZ_JBQCWN010000010.1, read on the forward strand.
GACGGCAGCAGGCTTTCGGCAAGCGTCCAAAGCGAGTTTTCAAATTTCTTATCTTGCGGATTGCCGTCTTGAGCAAAGACACGGCAGAGAACGCGTTTGACGTTGCCGTCCAAGATGGTTTCTCGTCGGTTAAAAGCAAAGGCAGAAATGGCGGCAGCGGTACTTCTGCCTACGCCGCAGAGCGTTTCTAAGTCTTTGCGTTCGGATGGAAAGATACCGCCGAATTGTCCGATGACTTGTTGCGCGGCTTTGTGCAGGTTGCGTGCGCGGCTGTAATAGCCCAAGCCTGCCCACAAGGATAAAACCTCGTCTTGCGGCGCGGCGGCAAGCGATTGCACAGTTGGGAATTTGGCTAAGAAACGCGGATAGTAGTCCAATACGGTAGCAACCTGCGTTTGTTGGAGCATGATTTCTGAAAGCCAGACGGAATAGGGGTCTTTGACCTGCCAAGGCAAGTCGTGACGGCCATGCTGCTGCTGCCAATCGATGAGTCGTCGCGCGAAGGATGTGGGTATGTTCATTAATATTTACTTTTTAAGTATTTATTTTTAAAACAGTATGTTACAGTATAACATAAAAATAATAATCAGGATTGACTTATCTGATGTAGGGGTATATAAATATAGTTAACGTGGATTTACGCTGTATTGTTAAAGTTTATTAACTGCTCAAGGAGATTCACATGAAAGCAATGGTTTATCATGGCGCAAACGACATCCGTTTCGAAGAAAAACCCCGCCCTCAAATTATCGATCCGACCGATGCAGTCGTCAAAATCGTTAAAACCACGATTTGCGGTACTGACTTGGGTATTTGGAAGGGTAAAAACCCTGAAGTTGCCGACGGGCGTATTCTCGGTCATGAGGGCATCGGTATTGTAGAAGAAGTCGGCGATGCTGTAAAAAACATCAAAGTCGGTGATAAAGTCATTATTTCATGTGTCAGCAAATGCTGTACTTGCGACAACTGTAAAATCCAACTTTATTCACACTGCCGCAACGGCGGTTGGATCTTGGGCTATATGATCGACGGTACGCAAGCCGAATACGTCCGTACGCCTTATGCAGACAACAGCTTGGTTCCGCTGCCTGACAACGTCAACGAAGAAGTTGCCCTGCTGTTGAGCGATGCCTTGCCTACCGCCCACGAAATCGGCGTGCAATATGGCGATGTGAAACCTGGCGATACCGTATTCATCGCCGGTGCCGGCCCTGTCGGTATGTCTGCGTTGCTGACTGCGCAACTGTATAGCCCTGCCGCCATCATCGTTTGCGATATGGATGAAAACCGCTTGAAACTGGCGAAAGAATTGGGCGCGACCCATACCATCAACCCTGCTTCCGGTGATGTGAGCAAGCAAGTTACCGCTATCGTCGGCGAAGACGGCGTAGATTGCGCCATCGAAGCGGTCGGTATCCCTGCAACTTGGAATATGTGCCAAGACATTGTGAAACCCGGCGGTCATATCGCTGTGGTTGGTGTACATGGCCAATCTGTTGATTTCAAACTGGAAAAACTGTGGATTAAAAACCTTGCCATCACTACCGGCCTGGTTAACGCCAATACCACCGAAATGCTGATGAAAGCCATTTCCAGCAGCTCAGTGGATTACACCAAAATGATGACCCACCATTTCAAATTCAGCGAATTGGAAAAAGCTTACGATGTATTCAAACACGCTGCTGAAAACCAAGCCATGAAAGTGGTTTTGGAAGCGGATTGATTTGAAAATCGCTTAATATGCCCTTAATTAAAGGCCGTCTGAACATTCAGACGGCCTTTTTGTATGGTTTTATTTTTTCTTCAACCAAACGCCGCTTTCAATATGGTGGGTAAATGGGAATTGGTCGAATAAAGCAGCGCGTTCGATGGTATGGGTTTGACAGAGTGTGTCGAGATTGGCGCGCAGAGTCTCAGGATTGCATGAAATATAGAGGACATTGTCGAATCGGGCAACCAATTTGAGCGTCTCATCATCAACACCGGCGCGTGGAGGATCGACAAAAATAGTTGAAAAATCATAGTTTTTCAAGTCGATGCCTTGTTCTTGCAGGCGGCGGAATTCACGGTTTTGCGTGTAGGCCTCGGTAAATTCTTCCGCAGATAGGCGGGCAATTTTAAGATTGGTAATTTGGTTGGCTTCAATATTCCATTGGGCGGCATTGACGGAAGTTTTGGAAACTTCGGTTGCCAGTACCTGATTGAAATGTTGCGAAAGCGGCAGGGTGAAATTGCCGTTGCCGCAGTACAGCTCAAGCATGTCTTTGCCTAAGTTTTGCGCGGCATCACACGCCCAAGTCAGCATTTTTTGGCACACTTGGGCATTGGGTTGGGTAAAGCTGCCTTCAATTTGACGATAGCGGAAGGTTTTGCCGTTGACTTCCAACGCTTCGGTCACAAAATCTTGGCTCAATACGATTTTTTGTCCGCGGCTGCGGCCGATGATGTGGATGCCCAAATTGTGCGCCAGCTCTTGTGCGGCTTGTTGCCATGCGTCGTTCAGCTTCTTGTGGTAAATCATGGTAACCAGCATTTCGCCGCTTAAAGTAGATAAAAATTCGACGGCGTACCAGCGGTTTTTCAGCTCGGGATGATTGGATGCAGCTTCAATCAGTTTCGGCATCAAGGCATTGATGGATTCGGATGCGGCAGGAAATTGGTCGCAACGGATCAGGCTTGCCCCGCTTGCCTTTTGTCCGCGCTCAAACATGGCGTAAAACATTTCGCCGCCCTCATGCCAGATACGGAACTCGGCGCGCATTCTGTAATGCTGCTCCGGAGATTCAAAGACTTCGATTTCAGGGAAATCCAGTCCTTGGAAAAGTTGCTGAAGATATTGCTTTTTGTCGGCTAGTTGTTGCTGGTAGGCAGTCATTGGGGCAGTCTTTCGAAAAATAATGGCGAATTATAATATAGTTGGTGCAAAGATACGAAAGGCCGTCTGAAACATCGGTTTCAGACGGCCTTTGATTTCAAAGCATCAACTTGTCAATCAGCCTTGCATTTGTTTGGCTTGAACGGCAGTCAGGGCGATGGTGAAGACGATGTCTTCAATCAATGCGCCGCGGGACAAGTCGTTAACCGGTTTGCGCAAACCTTGCAACAACGGGCCTACGCTCAGGACGTTGGCGCTGCGTTGTACGGCTTTGTAAGTACAGTTGCCGGTGTTGAGGTCTGGGAAAACCAAAACGGTTGCTTGACCGGCAACAGCACTGCCCGGAGCTTTGGATTGGCCGATAGATGGAACGGTAGCCGCATCGTATTGCAACGGACCTTCGATGGCCAAATCAGGGCGTTTTTCATTAGCCAGTTTGGTTGCTTCGATCACTGCATCGACATCAGGGCCGCTGCCTGAGTTGATGGTAGAGTAGGAAATCATGGCCACTTTTGGATCGATACCGAAGGCTTTGGCGCTGTCGGCAGATTGGATGGCGATGTCGGCCAGTTGTTCAGGCGTTGGGTTCGGGTTAACCGCGCAGTCGCCGAACGCCAAAACTTGGTTGGGCAGCAACATGAAGAATACGCTGGATACGAGGCTTGCACCTGGAGCGGTTTTAATCAGTTGCAGTGCAGGGCGGATGGTGTTGGCAGTAGTGTGGACTGCGCCGGAAACCAAACCGTCCACGTCGTTTTGAGCCATCATCATGGTACCCAGTACGACGGTATCTTGCAGCTGTTTGCGTGCATCTTCAGGAGTCAGGCCTTTGGATTTGCGCAATTCGCACATCGGCTCGACGTATTGCTCAACCAAAGAGGCAGGATCGATGATTTCCAAAGAATCAGGCAGGGAGATGCCGCGTTCTTTTGCTACGGCCTCAACTTCTTCACGGGTCGCCAACAGTACGCAACGAGCAATGCCTTTTTCGTGACAGATGGCGGCAGCGGCGACGGTGCGCGGTTCTGCACCTTCAGGCAGAACGATGCGCATATCGGCTTTGCGTGCGAAATCGATCAGGTTGTAACGGAATTGGGCTGGAGACAGGCGTTTGGCTTCGCGTTTGGCCAAAGCGGATACGTCTTGCAGTTTGTCGCTGGAGCCGAAGAAAGTCAGACCGGTTTGCTCGGCAACTTGTGCGCCTAAAGCAGCGGCTGCACCGTCAATGATAAAGCCTTCCAATAAGCCTGGGGAGTTGGTGTAGAGCTGTTTGGCGAGGTTTAATTGTTGGGTGACGGCGGCTGCGTCGGTGTTGTCGGATTTCAGCGCCAATACAACGCCTGCATCCAAAGACAGCGCCAATTCGACGTTTTTGCCTGCCAAGAACAATTTGTCCGCATCAGGAGTGATGCCTTCGATAACGAGGTTATCTGCATTCAATGCTGTAACTTTACCGACAAGTGCGTCAAACCAGTCGTCGCTCTTGCCTTGAGCCAACAGGGCTTCTGTAGTGGAGTCAACGGCTTGGAAAACTTGCGCATTCAATGCCGCTGCAAATGCTTTTGCCGCTGCATCGGCGCTCAGGCCGGTAGATACCGGTGCGATCAGGATTTTTGCCATTTTGTGTCCTCTCTTTCGTTAATTGTAGAAGGGTGTTGCTGTGGCGCAGCTGGTGCTGCATTTTAATACTTCAGGATTGAAGTTTCTTTAATGTATTCACGGTCATATTGACATATGTCATCAGGCCGTCTGAAAAGTATAAACGCAATGGACCAAATCCATCAATCCCCCATTGCCGCCAAAAGCTCGGCTTGATGCTCGGCAATCAGGGCATTGGTGATTTCTTCTAAATCGCCGTCCATCACAAAATCCAGTTTGTGCAGGGTAAGGTTGATGCGGTGATCAGTCACGCGGCCTTGTGGGTAGTTGTAGGTGCGGATGCGCTCGCTGCGGTCGCCGCTGCCGATTAGGGATTTGCGTTCGGCGGCTTCTTTGGCTTGGGCTTCGCGTTTTTGCGCGTCATTTAAGCGGGCGGCGAGGACTTTCATCGCCTGCGCTTTATTGGCATGCTGGCTGCGGCCGTCTTGGCATTCGACTACCATGCCTGTCGGCAAGTGGGTAATGCGGACGGCGGAGTCGGTTTTGTTGATGTGCTGACCGCCCGCGCCGGATGCGCGGAAGGTGTCGATGCGCAGGTCGGCGGGGTTCAGCTCGATGTCTTCGAGTTCGTCCGCTTCGGGCATGACGGCGACGGTACAGGCGGAAGTATGGATACGGCCTTGGCTTTCGGTGGCGGGAACGCGCTGTACGCGGTGGCCGCCTGATTCGAATTTCAGACGACTGTACGCGCCCAAACCGACAATACGGGCAATGACTTCTTTATAACCGCCCAACTCGCTTTCGTTGGCGGAGACGATTTCAACCTGCCAGCGGTTGCGCTCGGCGTAGCGGCTGTACATGCGCAGCAAATCGCCTGCAAACAGCGCGGCTTCGTCGCCGCCCGTTCCGGCGCGTACTTCGATGAAGATGTTTTTGTCGTCGTCGGCATCTTTGGGCAGCAGTAGTTTTTGCAGTTCGGTATCGAGCGTGTCGATTTTGGCTTTCGCTGCTTCGATTTCTTCGGCGGCAAAGTCTTTCATTTCGGGGTCGGACAGCATTTCTTCGGCATCCGCCAAGTCGCTTTGCGCCAGCTGATAGTTTTGGAACACTTCGACCACGGGCGTCAATTCGGCGTGTTCGCGCGTGAGCTTGCGGTAGTTGTCCATGTCGGACGTGGCTTCGGGCTGACCGAGCAGGTGCGTGACTTCTTCCAGTCGGTCGCTGAGTTGTTGTAGTTTTTCTAAGATAGACGGCTTCATAAATTTTCCAAAATACGGATGCCGTCGAGTGGTCTGCAACGGCGAAATAAGGAGTCATTATAATGTGTTTGAATGAAAATTCAAAAAGATATGATTGATTGGAAAGGCCGTCTGAAACCTGTTTTTAAGTTTCAGACGGCCTTTTTTATATGGGCTTATTTAGGCGCAGCCAAGATGCCTGTTTGGTTCAGTAGGAACAAAACGGTAAAGCCGGTCAGGTAAATCAAGCCGAGGATGGCGAGGAAGTTCATGCCCATGGTCAGTTTGTGGCGTTTGTCGCCTTTGACGAGGCGGTAGTTCAGCCAAGCGAACACAGGGGCTGAAACGAAGGCGGTGATCATGGCGAATTTGAGCAGCTCGGCCATCGCGCTGTTGAACCAAAAAATCACGGCCAAGCCCGAACCTGCAACCCAGACGTTCCAGGCAAACAATTCGACATTGCCGGTTTTGTCTTTGCCGCGCAGCAGGCGTACCGGTTCGGCAATCGCGCGTGCGTAGCCGTCCACTACGGTAATGGTGGTGCCGTACATGCAGGCAAAGGCGATAAATGCCACCAGCGGACGCGACCAGTCGCCGATGGTCACGGCGTACATATTAATCAGCTGGCCGACATATTTGCCACCGGCCATTTGTACAGCTTCGCCGTTGCCGTATTGGACATATGCACCCAAGGCCAAGAAGACGACCGCCAACACTGCGCTGGTGATGTAGCCGACGTTGAAGTCGAAAATACCGTCGCGGTAGCTGGAAGGGTTGATGCGTTGTTTTTCGGTTACCCACAAAGAGTTGATGGCGGAAATTTCAATCGGCGCAGGCATCCAGCCCATCAGTGCGATTAAGAAGCCCAAGCCGGCCAGCGTCCATGGGGTGGGCTCGATAAAGTCGGGTTTCATCTGCATACCGCGGGACATGGCCACGGCTGCTGCGGCGACGGTGGCAATGGTCAGGCTGACGATGATGATTTTGGAAACGTTATCCAATGCTTTATAGCGGCCGCTTGCCAAAATCAGCAGGCAGGAAACCATAATCATGACGGACACCATACCGGCATCGAAAGTCAGTGATGGGATTGCCATTTTGACGATGGCGGCGGTAACGATGGCGACTGCACCGGCATTAATCGTTGCCGATGCAATACATAAAATCAAAAATACCCACAAATAAACGCGGCTTTTTTCGGCATAGCCCTCAATCAGGCTTTTGCCCGTGTCCAGCGTGTAATGTGCGCTGAAGCGGAAAAACGGGTATTTGAACAGGTTGGTCAGAATAATGATCAGCGCAAGCTGCCAGCCGTAAAGTGCACCTGCCTGCGTGGAGGCAATCAGGTGCGATCCGCCGACCGCTGCCGAAGCCATCATGATGCCCGGGCCGAGAGCATTGATTTTGCTCTTCCAGGTGGAAGCGTGTGTATGTTGTTCAGCCATAATTAGTTTCCGCCTTTTTCAGACGGCCTTATTATCAAAAAAAGGCATATTTTAACGTAAATAAAAAGTTTGCCCAATAATATGCGTAATACTTTTTATCAATCAAAGGGAAAATACGGTGTTAAAAAGCCGAGATGACGGAGTGAACGATATTTTGTGCCAAAAACATTTTTTCAGACGGCCTTGTATCGCTTTTTATTCATGAATATGGGGTAGGGAGGGCAGAGTGTGTCGGTTTGGAAACGAAATGGCTGGGCAAGGCTTTTTGATGCCTTGAGGTCGGCATATTAAGGGGAAGTATGGAGCAGGGAATCCACGTTTTGCTCGGTGATTTCAGCCAGTTGTACCAGTGGTACGTCGCGCAATTCGGCGGCAATTTCGGCGATACGGCGGATGTTGGCTGGTGTATTGGTTTCATGGCCGAGCATAAAAGGGCTGTCGGTTTCGAGAACAAAATCCGTGTCGTCTAAGGCTTGTAAGGCGGCACGGACTTTTTTTGCATTGGGATTGAGCAGCAGCGAGCCTATGCCGATTTTGAAGCCGAGTTTCACCAAAATCCGTGCTTCTTCTACGCTGCCGGAGAAGGCGTGAACGATACCGCCTCGTGTGAAACCGGCGGTTTTAACGGCGGCGACAATGGCGGCGGTGGCTTTCAGATTATGGATGATGACGCGGCGATTGAGATTTTGGGCGAGGATGAGTTGGCGGATAAAGACATCGGTCTGCGTGTCGCGTTGCGCTTGGGTTTGCTCTTTGCCATAAAAATCCAAGCCGATTTCGCCAACCCATGCTTGCGGATGCTGGATTAATTCGGACTCTAACTCTTGGAATGCCACTTCGTTGAGGCCGTCTGAAAACCACGGATGAATACCCAAAGCGATATGGATATTTTCAGACGGCCTCTCCAACTGCGCAACTGCCTGCCAATCATTGGGAGATGTAGCCGGTACGATAAAACGAGCCACGCCTACGGCTTGCGCTTCGGTAAGCACGGCAGGCAGCGTATCGGCAAGTTTGGGATCGGCAAGATGGCAGTGGGTGTCGGTGAAAGTCATATTTAATGGTGGTTTACAGCAGATTTAATTGTCGCAATTCTTGTTGCACCTTATCTGCATTCCAGTCATGAGATACGGCGAGGGTCATCAGCGCAGTGGCGGTTTCGAGATTGCATTTGCCGCCGTTGATGATACCTGCCTGACGCAAAGCATCGCCTTGGGCATAGACGGCAGCGGCGCAACCTTGCGGCACTTGGCTGATGTTGAGCAGCAACTTGCCTTGTTGCGTAAAGGCTTGGACGGCTCGGACAAACGCATCGTTGCTCGGCGCATTGCCGTGGCCGTAGCTTTGCAGAATCAGGGCTTGGGCGGAAAGGTGGGGCAGGCCGTCTGAAAGTTCTTGCGTGGCATAACCGGGAATCAGCGTGCGGACGGAAACTTTGGCTTCAGGATTTGGAAGACGCGGTTTGAGGCCGTCTGAATGTTCAGCCGGGGCGGTACGGATATTGTGCCAACCTTTGTTTTCCTCCCATTCGGCGAGCGTGCCAAAATGCAGGTTGTCAAAACCTGCGGCGGTCTCGGTGCTGACCTTGCTGCTGCCGACGGATGGGAAGAGCTTGCCGTCAAAGGCAATCACCACTTGTTTGAGTTTGAGCGAGAAAGCGGAAACGGCGGTGGCAAGGTTGCGCGACGCATCGCTGTTGGCGGCATCGTAAGGCCATTGCGAGCCGGTCAGGATAACGGGTTTGTCCAAGCCTTGCAGTGAAAGGGCGAAGAGGTTGGCAGTGTATGCCATGGTATCTGTGCCGTGCAGCACCAAAATGCCGTCATAGTCAGGCAGTTTGGTGATAATAAGCTTCAACCAGTCGCGTTGGTTTTGCAGCGTTACTGCGGAAGAATCGATGAGCGGCTGGCAAACGTGCCATTCGAAATCAAGGGCTTCCGAAAAGGGGGCAAGGGCTTTATCGACGAGAGCGGTGTCGGGACGCAGGCCGGCGCTGCTTTGGGTCATGCCGATGGTGCCGCCGGTGTAGAGGACGAAGATTTTTTGTTTCATGGTGTTTCTGATGAATGATTGAGGCCGTCTGAAAGCGGGGAAGTGTTTCAGACGGCCTGGAATGGTTTATTGATTGGTTTGTTTTTTGGCTTTTGCAGCACGTTTTTCGTGTAATTTTTCACGGAAGAAGGTATGGCGGCGGTGTTTTCTCCACCAAATCCAGCCGATAATGACGGCGCCGATGCCCAGTACCGCAAAGATACCGGATTGCAGGCTGTGCATTTTTTTCATCAGCCAGTCGGTATTGCGTGCGCCGTATTCACCCAGATAAATCCAAACCGGAACGGAAATCAGCGCGGCCAAGCCGTCCATTAGGATAAAGCGCAGGTAGGAAACCTTGCGGCTGATGCCGGCGGTCACGAAAACGGCGGTACGCAGGCCGGGCAGGAAACGGGCGACGAATAAAACCCAGTTGCCGTATTTGTCGAATTTTTCCTGTACTTGGGCATAGCGTTTGGGCGTCATCACGCGTGCAATCGGCTTGAATTTAAGGATTTTTTGCCCCCAAATCCGGCCGGCCGCAAACATAAAGCCGTCGCCCGCTAATACGCCGAGCATACCGACAAGAAACATAATATGCGAATTGGTATAACCCAGGCCGGAAATCACGCCGCCGGTTACCAGTGTCAAATCTTCAGGAATCGGCACGCCGAAGCCGCAAATAACCAAAACGAAAAACACGGCCGCATAGCCGTATTCAACGAAAAAAGATTCTAAAAATGCAAACATGGCCGCTGTCCCACGATAGATATTGATTGATGACTGGATTAATTTGGAATTTTACCAAAGATAAGGCCGTCTGAAAGCAATCACAAGCAGATATTGTTTAAATTTGACGGTAGTTTGCAAAAAATCTCGAAATTCGGACGTAGAAAGTTGGGATTTGAACAGATTTGGCAGGTACAATAGCCGCTGGTTTATCTTTCAAACCCGAAATGGCAGTCTGTTTTCAGACGGCCTGTTCAGGAAAATGAAATCATGAAATACAGAGATTTGCGAGAATTTATCGCCGGATTGGAAGCTGATGGCAAACTCAAGCGCATTCAGCATCCGGTGTCGCCGCATTTGGAAATGACCGAAATCGCCGACCGCGTGCTGCGCGCCGAAGGGCCGGCATTGTTGTTTGAAAACCCGATTAAGCCCGACGGTACACGCTACGATTATCCCGTCTTGGCGAATCTGTTCGGCACGCCCGAACGCGTGGCGCTGGGCATGGGCGCGGACAGCGTGTCCAAACTGCGCGAAATCGGGCAGACGCTGGCGTATTTGAAAGAACCCGAACCGCCCAAAGGCATTAAAGACGCGTTTTCCAAACTGCCGCTGCTGAAAGACATTTGGAGCATGGCGCCGAACGTGGTGAAAAACGCGCCGTGTCAGGAAATCGTGTGGGAAGGGGGAGACGTTGATTTGTATAAACTTCCGATTCAGCATTGCTGGCCGGAAGACGTTGCGCCGCTGGTAACGTGGGGCTTGACCGTAACGCGAGGTCCACACAAAAAACGCCAAAACTTAGGCATTTACCGCCAGCAATTAATCGGCAGAAACAAGCTGATTATGCGTTGGCTGTCGCATCGCGGCGGCGCGCTGGATTATCAGGAATTCCGCAAACTCAATCCCGATACGCCGTATCCCGTCGCCGTCGTACTTGGCTGCGACCCCGCCACCATTTTGGGCGCGGTAACGCCCGTTCCCGATACTTTGAGCGAATACCAATTTGCCGGACTGCTGCGCGGTTCGCGGACGGAGCTGGTGAAATGTATCGGCAATGATTTGCAAGTGCCTGCCCGCGCCGAAATCGTATTGGAAGGAGTGATTCATCCGAATGAAACCGCGTTGGAAGGCCCATACGGCGACCACACGGGCTATTACAACGAGCAGGATCATTTCCCCGTGTTTACGGTCGAACGCATCACCATGCGCGAAAACCCGATTTACCATTCCACCTACACGGGAAAACCGCCCGATGAGCCTGCCGTTTTGGGCGTGGCGTTGAATGAAGTGTTCGTGCCGCTTTTGCAAAAGCAGTTCCCCGAAATCACCGATTTCTATCTGCCGCCCGAAGGCTGTTCCTACCGCATGGCGGTGGTCAGCATGAAAAAACAGTACGCCGGACACGCTAAGCGCGTGATGATGGGCTGCTGGTCGTTCCTGCGCCAGTTTATGTACACCAAATTCATCATCGTGGTGGATGACGATGTGAACGTGCGCGACTGGAAAGAAGTCATCTGGGCGGTCACCACGCGCATGGATCCCGTACGCGACACCGTTTTGATGGAAAACACGCCCATCGACTATCTGGACTTCGCCAGCCCTGTCAGCGGACTCGGCGGCAAAATGGGTTTGGATGCGACCAACAAGTGGCCGGGTGAAACCAACCGCGAATGGGGTCGTGTGATCAAAAAAGACCCTGCCGTTACGGCCAAAATCGATGAGATTTGGGAGGGTTTAGGCTTATAGATGTCATTTCTATTGGAATTTATACTTCAAATCGTGATGGAAATGATTGGGGCGATGTTTGAGGGTACGGTAAAAATATTGAGGCTCGATTGGAGAAAAAGAAAACTCTCCAAAAAAGGCTTGATAATATTGACCGTATGGTCTGCCGTCATTGTTGCACTGATTGTGTATATGGTCATTTCTAAGTAAACATCTTATTCTGACAATGTATCTGTTAAAAGGCCGTCTGAAACTTTTTGGGTTTCAGACGGCCTTTGATTTGAAAACCTAGCGCGGTTTGAGCCACTTCCATTGTTCTTGTATGGTTTCTTGCAGGACTTTTTGTTTTTCTGCCGGTGTGTTCATGCCATTGGTCAAGCGGCTGTAATCAAGGGTAATGGAAGGGTTTTGTACGGTTCCGCCGATTTTGAGGGGGATCGGTTTGTTTTTGGGTTGCAGTACGTTGCTGATAAGCAGGTTTTCGGACAGCTTTTGGGTATTCAAATCGGTATAGCCGCTGCTGACAACGTGCAGGCTGTCGGAAAACAGTTCGGTGTTGATATGATGGCTGATGCCTTTCTCAATTTCGCTATTGAGGATGAAATGATGGAAAGGGGTTTTAAGGTTGCTGTTGTCGATTTTTTCCGAAGAGATGCCGTTTTTCAAAATGCTGTCCATATCGATGCCGTGCCATGCGCCGTTGGTAATATCGAGGAGCAGGCTGCCGTTTAGGGCTTGTATCATTTGGGCGCGGTCGTTGCCGGTGGTTTTAATGTCGATAACGGCATCGCCGCTGCCGCTAAAGCTGTGGAAACCGAACAGGTCTTGCAACAGCGGCTGAATTTGTATGCCTTTCGCGTTTTGCTGAAGGTGGTAGGAAGCAGGTTGGGTCGCCGCAATACTCAGGCCGCCCTCGGTTTTGCCGCCATAAAGCCCGGCTTTGAAACGGTGCAGGGCAATATGTTCTTTATCGGCGGTAAGCAGGGATTCGACGTTTTCTAATTGCAGGCCGGCAGTTTGAATGCTGCCGATTTGGAGGTTAGCCTCAATGTCGGGCAACCAGGATTTGGCCAGCAGGGAAGGAAGATTCAGTGATGGCTGGGTTTTCAGATCTTCCAAGTAAGGAGTCAGATTGAGTTTTTGTAAGGCGATACCGGCGTCAAGGTGCGGACGCGGTTGGGCATCGCGTTGGTATTTAAAGGCCACGGCAAGGGCTTGTCTGTCAAATGCGCCTTTCAGACGGCCTTCCCATGCATTGAGGCTGAAATTGGCCTGTCCTTCAAGGGTGCTGATGAATCGGGGGCGGGGAAGGCGGTTGATGGTGTCTTGCAGGGTGCTGAGGTGCAGTTTGGGCGCATCGATGCCTTTGCCTTTTTGCCAAACCAACGGGCTGGAAAAGGTAAAGTTGGTTTGGAGGCGGTCGTTTTTATGGCTGCCTTTGAGTTCAAGATTAGCGGCGGTTAAAACGGTTGGATAGAGGTTGGTTTTGTCCAGTTTGAATGAACCGTCCCATTGGTTGTTTTCACTGCCGGCAGTCAATGCGCCGTTGAGTGTGTTGAGGTGCAAATAGCCGTTTTTGAATTGCAAGAGGGGAGAACGTGCGTTGATATGCAAGTTTTGGTAGCCGCTTTCGGCTTGCAGATTGAAGTCGCGGAAAAGGGCGGTTTGATTTTGCCAATTAAGGCTGCCTGCGATTTGGGCATCAAGCTTGTTTTTGAGTAATACGGTTTGCAGGTTTAATTTGAGGGTGGGAACGCTCCAGCCGGCATCATCTTGTACAAGATGGCCGACGCCTTGCCAACTGATAGGGCTACCTATGTTTTGCAGTGTGCCGCTAATATCGAATGGACGGCCGTCTGAATCGGCTCTGCGCAGGGAAAATTGCAGATCGTTTAAGGCAACATCTTGCTCTTTATTGTAATAGCGGATGCTGCCGCTATTGATGATGACGCGGTTGAGCTGGAAGCTTTCTTTTGATGTATGGTTTTGTTGCAGGCAGGCAGGCAGGTGGTTTTTGGGACCCAGCGTCAGCGACGGATTGGAAAGAATCCATTTTTCAAGAACGGGGGCGTCTGACCATAGGCTGCTCCAGCCAAAGCCCATTTTGGATTCGGCAATGTTCAGCGTCGGCGTGTCAGGTTCGGCAGATGAAAGGCTGAGGTCTTTTAAAATAAGCGTAGGGCGAGGCAGCCATTTTCTGCTGATATTGGCATTGTATTTGACTTGGCAGTCATGGGCGGAAAAGTTTTTCTGTATGAATGCGTCGATGTTTTCTGTATTGAATATGCGGAACATTAAGGCACTCAATACCGCCGCGAGGCATAAAAGCACGGCAATGCTGAAAACCAGGGTTTTCAGCCAAAATTTTCCTGAGTGCAACATGGAATGAACAGACAATTCAGATTCTCGCTTTGATGGGAGCTTTAAGGAGTGATTGGAAGTTTAAGCCTTGCTGCTTAAGCGTGTGGAAGTATAACACAGAGTGGGCATGTGTTTCAGACGGCTCGGTATGTTAATAAAAAACACCGCCCGAAGGCGGTGTTGATTTAAGCATAAATTATTTACGCAGACCCAGGCGGGTAATCAGTGTACGGTAAGTATCAGGCTGAGTACGACGCAGGTAAGACAACAGGCGACGACGTTGGCTAACCATTTTCAACAGACCGCGACGGCTGTGGTGGTCTTTAGGGTTGGCTTTGAAGTGAGGAGTCAGGTCGTTGATGCGGAAGGTCAACAGAGCGACTTGTACTTCAGAAGAGCCGGTATCGCCTTCTTTACGTTGGAAATCTTTAACAATTTGTGCTTTTTGTTCTACGGTCAATGCCATGATGGATAACTCCGAAAATAAAAGAACCTTTTCAGGTTCGGACAAGTTTGCCAAGCCGAACGACCTAAGCAAACTCCTAAGTGCCTTTTTATAAAGACGGGCGGATTATGCCACAATTTGTCTTGGTATGCCACATCTTTTCAGACGGCCAAAAAAAGCGGCGATACCTTTCAGTACCGCCAAAGCTGCTTTGGTGATAAAAACTAAACTTTATTTGCTTGCGCAACGGAAGCCCAAGTTATTTAAAACATATTTGGACTGCAGGCTGGTGCGGATGCCGTAGCGTAAGAAAGCCGCATAGTTGGATGGATCGCTTGAGCCTACGGATGCGCCGCTACAGAACATTTGTGTGTTGGATGAGCCGGCAGAGAGTTGGCTGCTGTTGAAATCTTCAGTCCATTCCCAAATCAGGCCGTGCATATCATATACGCCCCAATAGTTGGGTTTGTTTTTACCGATATCGTGCAGGCCGTTTCGGCCGCCGTCTGCATACCAATCTAAGATAGTGCGGTTATAGCCAGGCTCGGCAGAGCCGTCTTTTTGACTGGCAGAAGCCAAGCCTGCAAACTCCCATTCGTCAATAGTCGGCAGACGTTTGCCTTTGGAAACGCAGTAGGCATTTGCGGCGAACCATGAAACATTGGTTACAGGGTGTTTGAGTTCGCTGGCTTTAGGCGCAAAACTGTTGCTGCCGTTTTTTACCCAATGTTTCAGGTAAGCTTTTTCAGCGTGTTTGGAGCCAATATTGCCTTTTTGCCATTGCGGATGTGTTTTCACAAATTCGGCAAATTCAGCATTGGTTACCGGATATTTGTCAAGCTGGAAAGGTTTGACTTTAATAAGGGAAGTTTCTTTTTTGAGATAGAGAGGACGGTAGCTGCCTCCTTCGATTTTTACCATTTCGGCAGCAAATGTATTGCCGCAGATTAAGGCACTGCCTAAGAGGAGGAGTCGTATGAGTTTCATGGTACGCCCTTATTATCGATTGAAACAGAAAATTTATTTTTCAGATAGCCTAATCATAACAAGGCCGTCTGAAAAATCAATCTGTCTGATTGAATAGGAAGATTAATCGTGATGGAAGCCACTGCGGCTCTAAAGAGTAGGGCAGCAGTGGCTTGGCGTATTAAACCGAGAGATTATTTAGCGGCTTCAGAAGCACCAGACGCAGCTGCTGGAGCAGAAGCGGCAGCACCGGCAGGTTGGTAAACGGTGTCGCTCAGTTTTTTGGTCATGATTTCAGGGTTTTCATCACCCTCAACTTTCAATTGACCCAAAGCACCTTTGTTGAACGCACGGAAGATAGAGTGGTCAACCAAAGTGTAGCTGCCTGGAATGTCGACTTTGAATTCAACGATAGCGGCACCACCGGCAGGAACAATTGTGCTTTGTACGTTTTCGTTAATCAGTTTACCACCTTCAACATATACTTTGTCGAAGATTTCGCCGATAACGTGGAAAGAAGATACCAAGTTAGGACCACCGTTACCAACGTACATACGAACAGTTTCACCAGCTTTAGCTTTCAGAGCGTTGTCGCCGGCGATAGAGCCTACGTGACCGTTGAATACAACGTATTCAGGTTGTTCAGCAATCGCTTTATCCATATCGAAAGGTTGCAGGCCTTGAGCACCTTTTTTACCTTTAGTATAGAAGTCACCTTGTACGATGTAGAACTCTTTGTCCACTTTAGGCAGACCTTCTTTAGGTTCAACCAAGATCAAACCGTACATACCGTTGGCGATGTGCATACCTACAGGAGCAACGGCACAGTGGTAGATGTACAAACCAGCTTGCAGTGCTTTGAAGCTGAAGGTAGAAGTGTGGCCTGGGGCAGTAAAGGTAGCTTCTGCACCACCGCCTTGACCGGTAGCAGCGTGGAAGTCAACGTTATGAGGAACGGTAGAAGAAGGATTGTTAGAGAATTCTACTTCTACGGTATCGCCTTCGCGTACACGGATCATTTGGCCCGGAACGTCGCCGTTGAATGTCCAGTAATGGTATTCAACACCGTCTTCCATGGTCATGGTTTTTTCGATGGTTTCCATTTTAACGCGTACTTTAGCCGGATGATCGCGATCAGTTGGAGGTGGAACTTCCGGAGCGTGAGTTACGATAGCATCGATTACAGGCAGTTCTGAAGAAGGAGTCTCTGCAGCAGCTTGTGAGTTGGAAGCGGCAGGAGCTTCAGCAGAAGCGGTAGCAGCTGGAGTTTCAGCAGGTTTAGCAGCTTGCTCGCCGCATGCGGCCAGTGCAAATACAGAAGCGATAAGTGCGGCTAAGGTTTGGCGTTTCATGTTTAAAGTTTCCTTATAGTAAGAAAAGTTAAGAATCCTGATAGGATGGTTTGAAGTTTTGTATGATTATGTAGGCGCTTGTTTGGTCATATTTTGATGTAAATCAAATTGTTCAGGGAATATGAATCTTTTAATCCCTAAATACTCCTTTAGAAGTATAAAAAAATACATCGAAAAGTTTAATTTTGTGTGAAAATGTTAGCGAGAACTTAACACAAAATACGATAAAGGAGGGTCTGTATAGGCAAATGGGAATCAATATCATATAAGTTAATGGTTTTAAAGGAATATTATTGACAAAATATTTCTTTACTTATTAAACCGTGATACAATCTTTAACATTCATATTTGATGAATTAATACCCAACCACTTTTTACCAAAATCAAGGAGTACTTAAAATGGGACAGTACAAGAAGCTTTGGTACTTGCTGTTTGCCGTGCTGGCAGTATGCTTTACCATTCTTGGTTATATGGGTAGCGAAGTCTATAAAAAGGCTCCGCCATACCCTGAACAAGTCGTTTCTGCATCCGGCAAAGTCCTGATGACCAAAGACGATATTTTGGCAGGTCAATCTGCATGGCAAACTACCGGCGGTATGGAAGTCGGTTCTGTATTGGGTCACGGTGCATACCAAGCTCCGGACTGGACTGCCGACTGGCTGCACCGCGAGCTGGTTGCATGGTTGGATCTGACTGCGCAAGAAACTTACGGCAAAAAATTTGACGAAGTTTCTCCTGAAGAACAAGCTGTTCTGAAAACCCGTTTGGCTGACGAATACCGCAACCAAAGCCGTGTTAAGGAAGATGGTTCTGTCGTTGTCAGCGAAACCCGCGTGAAAGCGATCGAAAGCATCCTGCCTTACTACCACGGTGTGTACAGCGACGATCCTAAGTTCCAAACCACTCGCGAACACTTTGCAATGAAAAACAACACATTGCCAAGCCCAGAAGCGCGTGAAAAACTGTTCAACTTCTTCTTCTGGACTTCTTGGTCTGCCTCGACCAACCGTCCTGACGAAACTTTTACCTACACAAACAACTGGCCGCACGAGCCTTTGATCAACAACGTACCGACTACTGAAAACTATATGTGGTCTTTCACCAGCGTGGTATTGTTGCTGATGGGTATCGGCTTGCTGATGTGGGGTTACTCTTTCTTGACCAAACATGAAGAGGTTGAAGTACCTACTGAAGATCCTATCTCTAAAGTACAACTGACTCCTTCTCAAAAAGCGTTGGGCAAATATGTATTCCTGACTGTTGCGCTGTTTGTCGTACAAGTACTGTTGGGTGGTTTGACCGCTCACTATACTGTCGAAGGTCAAGGCTTCTACGGTATCGATACCGCCTTGGGCTTTGAAATGGCCGACTGGTTCCCATATGCGCTGACCCGTACTTGGCACATCCAATCCGCTATTTTCTGGATTGCAACCGGCTTCCTGACAGCAGGTCTGTTCTTAGCTCCGATTGTGAACGGCGGTAAAGATCCTAAATTCCAACGTGCCGGTGTGAACTTCCTGTACATCGCCCTGTTCATCGTAGTTGGCGGTTCTTACGCAGGTAACTTCTTTGCTTTGACTCACATCATTCCGCCTGAGCTGAACTTCTGGTTCGGTCACCAAGGTTACGAATACTTGGATTTGGGTCGCTTCTGGCAACTTCTGCTGATGGTCGGCTTGCTGTTGTGGCTGTTCCTGATGCTGCGTTGCACCATTTCTGCCTTTAAAGAAAAAGGTACAGACAAAAACCTGTTGGCTATCTTCGTAGCTTCTATGGTCGGTGTGGGTGTGTTCTATGCTCCTGGTCTGTTCTACGGTGAAAAATCTCCAATCGCTGTGATGGAATACTGGCGTTGGTGGGTGGTTCACTTGTGGGTAGAAGGTTTCTTCGAAGTGTTCGCTACTGCCGCTTTCGCATTCATCTTCTATAACATGGGCTTTGTCCGCCGTAGTACTGCCACTGCTTCTACTTTGGCTGCTGCTGCCATCTTTATGTTGGGCGGTATTCCAGGTACATTGCACCACTTGTACTTCTCCGGCTCTACCTCTGCCTCTATGGCAATCGGTGCATGTTTCTCCGCTTTGGAAGTTGTACCTTTGATTCTGCTGGGTCGTGAAGCTTACGAACACTGGTCTTACCAACACCTGTCTGACTGGGCGAAACGTCTGCGTTGGCCTCTGATGTGCTTCGTAGCAGTTGCCTTCTGGAACATGATCGGTGCTGGCGTATTCGGCTTCCTGATTAACCCGCCGATTTCCCTGTTCTACATCCAAGGTCTGAACACTACTGCAGTTCACGCTCACGCGGCTCTGTTCGGTGTGTATGGTTTCTTGGCTCTGGGCTTCGTATTGCTGGTTGCACGCTACCTGAAACCTAATGTTCAATTTGACGACAAACTGATGACTTGGGGCTTCTGGCTGCTGAACGGCGGTCTGGTCGGTATGATTGCCATCAGCCTGTTGCCGGTCGGCGTGATTCAAGCTTACGCTTCTATCACTCATGGTCTGTGGTATGCACGTAGCGAAGAATTCTTGCAAATGGAAATCTTGGATACCCTGCGTTGGGTTCGTACCGCTGCTGACTTGATCTTTATCGGTGGTGCTGTCTGCGTTGCTATCCAAGCTACCAAAATCGTATTCAGCCGCGATAAATAATCTTAAGCTGAATTAAATCGAAGGCCGTCTGAAAAGTTTTCAGACGGCCTTTCTGTTATAATTTCAACATTCTTAAATTGACAAGACAAAACATTATGTTCAACCAAGCTGCTCAAGAGCTGACCACTGTTCGCGATTTATTGCGTTTCGCCGTCAGCCGTTTTAATGATGCCGGACTGTTTTTCGGACACGGAAGTGATAATGCCCATGACGAGGCAGCCTATCTGATTTTGCATACTTTGAACCTGCCTTTGGATATGTTGGAGCTTTATTTGGATGCCAAATTGTTGCAAAGTGAGAAGGAGGAAGTGCTGTCGATTATCGAACGTCGCGCAGTTGAGCATATTCCTGCCGCGTATCTGACGCATCAGGCATGGCAGGGTGAGTTTGATTTTTATGTCGATGAGCGTGTTATCGTGCCTCGTTCTTTCATTTATGAATTGCTGGGCGACGGTATCCGTCCTTGGATTGAACATGATGAGTTGGTGCATCGAGCTTTGGATTTGTGTACCGGTAGCGGCTGTTTGGCCATTCAAATGGCGCATCACTATCCCGATGCACAAATTGATGCCGTTGATTTAAGCTTGGATGCGCTGGAAGTAGCCGCCATCAATATCGAAGATTATGGCTTGGAAGACCGCATCAGCTTGGTGCATACCGATTTGTTTGAAGGTCTGGATGAAACCTACGACTTGATTGTTTCCAATCCGCCTTATGTCGATGCGGAATCTGTGGAAGCGTTGCCTGATGAATACCTGTACGAGCCGGAATTGGCTTTGGGTAGTGGTGAAGATGGTTTGGACGCTACACGTCAAATTATTCTGCAAGCGGCGAAATATTTGAATCCAAAAGGTGTATTGTTGGTTGAAATCGGTCACAACCGTGAGGTATTGGAAGCGGCTTATCCCGAATTACCGTTTACTTGGTTGGAAACCAGCGGTGGCGACGGGTTTGTATTCTTATTGACCCGTGAGCAATTGTTGGGTGAAGAATAAATTGTTTTAATGTAATTGAAACAGAGGCCGTCTGAAAAAAAATTCAGACGGCCTCTATTTTGTAATGTCTTTAATGTTTTAAGAAAATACAAATGCCTATGATATGTCGGCTGTGAAATCCAAGCAGGCTTTGAAACTATGGCTTATAATATTTGTCATAGTTTCTAATGTCAGTGGATTTTTATTACTGACTTTTTGTAGAACATATACTGCCAAACTCCATATTATGAATAATTATTTAAAATCAGGCCTGTTGGCTGCTGCCTTGTTCAGTATGCCCGTTGCCGCCTTTGCCCAGCAACATACCGTTTATTTCAATCAAAACGGTAAACTGACGGCGACCATGCCTTCGGTTGCTTATGTCCGCCAATACAAGATTGAGGCAGGTAAGGCGCAGGTGCAGGATTTTTACTATCCATCGATGAAAAAATATTCTGATCCTTATGAAGTACCTGCCGGTCAGATTAAGGTTTTTGTGCCGGCTCTGGACAATGGCACACTGACCCTGTGGCATTTTAACGGGCAGAAAAAGATGGTTGGCAGCTATCGCAACGGCAAGCCGCACGGTGAGTGGATTAACTGGTATCCAAACGGCAAAAAATCTGCAGTCATGCCTTATCAAAACGGCTTGAGTGAGGGCGTAGGCTCTCGTTATTACCGCAACGGCGTCAAAGAAAGTGAAATCCAATTCAAGAACGATAAGGCCAACGGTCATTGGAAACAATGGTATTCAGACGGCAGTCCAAAAACCGAAATGATGATGAGCAATGATAAACCAACGGAGATTATCAGTTGGGATGAAAATGGCCGCATCGTGTCTGAATTGAGTATTCGCAACGGTAAACGCAGCGGCATTATTTTGGATTGGTATGATGATGGTGCGAAGAAATCCGAGCTGGTTTATAAAGATGACCAGTTGGTGAAAAAAACTTTCTGGGATACGGACGGGTACGTTCTCGAATAAATTTAACAATAAAAAACCGCAGGCTGATCGGCTTGCGGTTTTTTGTGTGTTACATACAGCCTTTGTTTTGGCACAGGGTAAATAACGGCGCGCCGCTTTCGCGGATTTTTTTGCCGCCGTCCAAATCGGTAAATTCCAAAATAGCAGCTGTTTCGATTACTTTGCCGCCCAGTTTGCGGATCAGCTCGACACCTGCCAGCATTGTGCCGCCGGTTGCCACCAAATCATCTACCAATAAAACGCGTGCACCCGGCTTGATGGCGTCGGTATGGATTTCTACCGTTGCTTCGCCATATTCCAAAGCGTAACTCTGAGAAACCGTATCAAACGGCAGTTTGCCTTTTTTGCGGATGGGGACAAAGCCAACGTTCAGCTGATAGGCCAAAGCTGCGCCAATGATAAAGCCGCGCGCATCCAAGCCTGCTACGACATCAACTTTTTGCCCCATATAGCGGTAAACCAGTAAATCGACCAGCAGGCGGAAATATTCTGCGCTTTGCAAAACGGGAGTAATGTCATGAAACAAAATCCCTTTTTGCGGCCAGTTTTCAATTTTACGGATTTTGTCCGCCAAAGCTTCTACGCCCATTACTTCAGGATGAATCAACATCTCGACATTCCGAAATCAAAAAGTTTTTAACGCGATATTGTAGCGGTCATATGCGGACTTGCCAAATTAATCGATACAATAGCCAAATTTTGCAACATGCCGTCTGAAATTCCGAGAAACATTGTGTTGTGTTATAATTTACAGGTACATACCATCGGCTGAACCACCATGCAAAATCATAAAAAAGGCAATATTTACATCATTTCTGCCGCTTCTGGCACAGGTAAAACAACCTTGGTGTCGCGCCTGTTGAAAAATCATGACGACATCCGTGTTTCCATTTCTCATACCACGCGCCAGCCGCGTGAGGGTGAGGCACATGGCGTGCATTACCACTTTGTTCCCAAAGAAGAATTTGAATCACTGATTGAGCAAAGAGCCTTTTTGGAACACGCCAATGTGTTCGGCAATTATTACGGCACCAGCATCGCCGGCGTAAATTCGCTGAGCGAAGAGGGCTATGACGTAATTTTGGAAATTGATGTGCAAGGTGCGGCGCAAGTGCGTAAATCGTTGCCTGAAGCCAGCAGCATTTTTATCCTGCCACCTTCCTTTGAAGTATTGGCACAACGTTTGATCGGCCGTGGTACAGACAGCGAAGAAGTTATTCAAACACGCCTTTCAAAAGCTCGACATGAGATTGAGCAATCTGTTTTGTTCGATTACGTCGTCGTGAATGACGATTTGGATCGTGCCGAAGCCGATTTGTTCCACATTATTAAAGCAGGCCGTCTGAAAAAATCCTCTCAACAGGGGTTTATCTCAAACCTGTTGGAAAATTCGTAAAAAACAGCGAAAATAACCGTTTATTTGAAACATAGAAAGAAAGCAAGCAAACATGGCCCGTATTACTACTGAAGATTGCACAGGTAAAATCCCTAACCACTTCGACCTTACACTTGTTGCCGCCCGTCGCGCACGCCAGCTCGAAAACGGCAACACGCCTTTGGTTGACGACATTCGCAACAACAAACCAACCGTAACCGCCCTGCGCGAAATCGCAGCCGGACAAATCGGAACCGAGTTGCTGACCCGCAACAAATAAACCAACCGGCAAACCGATAAAACCGCCGCGCGGACTGTATCGGTGCGATATCACAACCGATACAGTCTGACGGCTTAAAAAATAGCCATAAAAGGCCGTCTGAAAATGCCAGCCCCACTGCCTACCGCCCCCTATGACCCGCTGACAGCAGAAGCGCGCGAGCTTCTGTTTCGCACCGCATCCTATCTCAATACCAATGAGCAGGCCGAGCTTGAAAGAGCCGTTGCCTACGCTTTCCACGCCCATGACGGACAAACCCGTAAAAGCGGCGAACCTTACATCACCCATCCCCTTGCCGTTGCCACGCAGCTTGCGATTTGGCACATGGATGTTCAAGGCCTCTGTGCAGGCGTTATGCACGATGTATTGGAAGATACGGGCGTAACCAAAGTCGAAATGGCGGCAGAATTCGGCGATACCATTGCCGAAATGGTAGACGGCCTCTCCAAACTGGAAAAGCTCAAATTCGAAGATCATGCCGAGCATCAGGCGGAAAGTTTCCGCAAGCTTATCCTCGCCATGACTAAAGACGTGCGCGTCATCGTCGTCAAACTTGCCGACCGATTGCACAATATGCGCACCCTTGGCTCTATGCGTCCGGAAAAACGCCGCCGCATCGCCAAAGAAACCCTCGAAATCTATGCTCAAATTGCCAACCGCATTGGCCTGAACAATGCGTATCAAGAGCTTCAAGACTTATCGTTCCAAAACCTCCACCCAAGACGCTACGAAACCCTGAAAAAAGCCATGGACAACAGCCGCAAAAATCGCCGCGATGTTGTCGGCAAAGTGTTGCGTGCATTCAGTCAGCGTTTGGTCGGTATCAATATTGAAGCCAAAATCAAAGGCCGCGAGAAAAACTTGTACAGCATCCATCAAAAAATGCTGGCTAAAAAGCTGCGTTTTGCCGAAGTGATGGATATTTACGGCTTTAGGGTCATTGTAAACAGCATTCCTGCCTGTTATGCCGCGTTGGGTGCATTGCATAATTTATACCACCCCAAGCCCGGCCGTTTTAAAGACTATATCGCCATTCCGAAAAGCAACGGTTATCAAAGCTTGCACACAACCTTGGTCGGCCCTTACGGTTTGCCGATCGAAGTGCAAATCCGTACGCGTGAAATGGACGCTGTGGCTGAGGGCGGTATTGCCGGCCATTGGATTTACAAATCCGGTGAAAACACTCCGGACCAAGCCGTCCTCCATATGAACCGATGGATGAAAAATATTCTTGACCTGCAAGCCAGCAGCTCAAATGCCATCGAGTTTCTGGAGCATGTCAAAGTCGATTTATTCCCCAACGAAGTCTATATCGTTACCCCGAAAGGCGATATCCTTACCTTGCCGAAAGGTGCAACGCCGATTGACTTTGCCTATGCCGTTCACACCAATATCGGTCATAAAACCGTTGCCGCGCGTATCAATAACGTCATGATGCCGTTGCGCACCAAGCTGAAAACCGGCGATACGGTAGAAATCATTACTTCCGAGCATGCCAAGCCTAATGTGGCATGGCTGAACTTTACCGTTTCCAGCCGTGCGCGCAGCGCCATCCGCCAATACATTAAAAATCTGAATCGTCACGATGCCGTTGTTTTGGGTGAGAACCTGCTGCAAAAAGCTTTATCCAGCCTGTTGCCTAAAGATATCCTGCTTTCAGACGACCTCAAAGAAAAATACCTTGCCGATTTGAATACCAAACAAACCTCGTTTGAAGAGGTCCTCTACAATGTCGGGATGGGGCATACTTTGCCGGTACACGTTGCCATGCACATTGCCGAGTTGGCAGGCCAACATTTTGGCAGCACGGTCAAACTCAGCCCGATCAAAGTCAACGATCAGGAAACCGGCCGGATTCATTTTGCCGAATGTTGCCATCCGATTCCCGGCGATGCGATCCGTGCCTTATTGGTCAAAGACAAGGGTATGATTATCCACCGTGATACCTGTCAAACTTTGGTCAAAGCTGATCCGGAAGAGCAACTCGATGCGGGTTGGGACAGTTTGCGCAATCAAACGTACCGAACCATCCTCAACGTCAAATCCGAAGATGCGCATGGTTTGTTGGCTTCAATGGCGCAAGCGATTTCCAATTCCGGTGCGGATATCGAATCTGTCGATACGCCAACCAAAGCGCAAGCAGGAACGGAAGGTTTTGTAGAATTTAAATTCACAATTAAAGTCAAAGACTTGGATCAGGTTAATCAGATTATTCATGCAATGCATGCCAATCCGAATATCCGCAAAGTGATTCGAGGATGATCTCGTTATAAGCAAAGGCCGTCTGAAAGTGTTTTCAGACGGCCTTTTTGATGTTTACAAATAAAAGCTGTTGGCTTTTTTAAGAGGGTTTATGGCTTTTTTGTAATTGGATTGGGTTTAATTCAACCAAAAACGGAAAACCAAGAAGAAAACCAAGGCCAAAACGCCGGCCCAAACCAGCAACATGAACCCGGCTACTGCCTGACCCAAGCGGTAAACAGGGTTTTTGCGTTCATCTTCGAGTAGGGGATTAGGTGTATCGTGCGGTTTGTCGGACATGATGAAGCTCTGATTGAATTATTGAATAAAAGCGTAAGGGTACGCCGATAGAAGCAAAGTTTCAAGTGGGAATGATTATTGATAGAAGTCTTCGTCTTCATTCCACGCGGTTTTTAAGGCTGTCTGAATGGTGTCGGCACCAAAACCGCGATAGGCAAGGAAACGCGCTTGTTTTTGTTTTTCTTTTAAATCTTGAGCTTCTTGCTTGAATTTTTTACGTAAGACGGAAATGGCGGTTTGCAGCTCGTCCTCCCTATCGGGTAGGAACTCCTGACAGTCGTCTGCATCGATACCTTGTTGCGCCAAGGCTTGCTTGAGGCGGAGCGTGCCGTAACGGTTGCTCTTGCTGTGAATATAGGCTTCTGCGTAACGTTGGTCGGATTGCCAATTTCGTTCGGCGAATTTGTCCAAAACCTTTTCCAATTCTTCTTCGCTTTCAGCGTGTGGGGCCAGTTTACGTTTCAAGCCGACACGGCTGACTTCCTGACGGGAAAGAATATCCAAGGCGCGGGCACGTAAGGTTTTAGGGGGTCTCATGGGATATGGTGGAGGTGAAGTGACTACATTGAATTACATTTTCAGACGGCCTGATTGGAAAAATAGCCGAAAAGGCCGTCTGAAAATAAAGCCGAATTATTCTTCGTCTTTATTTTTTTGCGGTTGTAGATTTTCGTAGATTTCAGGCAGGGCTCGAATCAACAAATCAGGTTTGGTCGCTTTGTCTTGAGAGAGCAAGGTCATGTCGCCGTAGCCGAATGTTACGCCGACGCTGAAGCAACCGGCCGCTTTAGCAGCAATAATGTCATTTTTGGAGTCGCCTACCATCAGCATATTGGCAACGTCGATGCCCAGAACTTCGGCCGCATGTTGAAGCGGCAATGGGCTGGGTTTTTTCTCAGTCAGGCTGTCTCCGCCGAGAACCAGGCTGAAATAGTCGTCGAGATTGAGCTGTTTCAGCAGCTCGGCTGCCAGAATTTCATTTTTGTTGGTAATGACAACCAATGGAATACCCAAAGACTTGAGCAGGCCGAGACCGGCTTCGGTTTCAGGGTAGGGGCGGGTAAAGTCGCTCAAGTGTTCGCGATAATATTTCATAAAGAACACAAAACCTTTTTCCCAGATTTCAGGATCGGCTTCTTTTTCACGATCATTGGTAATGACGCGATGAACCAACTTGCTGATGCCGTCGCCGACATAACTTTCAACCGTTTGGGTAGGTAAAACAGGTAAACCTAAGTACGCACACATGGCTTGGGCTGCTGCGGCCAAATCGGGAACGGAATCACATAAGGTACCGTCCAAATCAAAGGCAACGGCTTGAACGTGTTCTAAAGCAGCAGTGGTCATTGAGTAGCTTTCTGTCATATTATTTGAGCGGTTATTTTAACATTGTTTGCCTGATTTGCCGATGTTTTGCTGATTCTTTAAAAGGGATATTTGTTTAAATTGTTAACAATTTTTGCTGGTGTAAGGCTGTCAGCCTATTGGGAATGTGAAAGGGATTTTGTCAACAAAAAGGGTGATTTGGTAGGCATTAAAAAACAAAGGGTTTGTGTGCTTTTTTGAATAGTTTGATGAGCATTTATACTGGGCCGTCTGAAAATTTTTTGGTCGGCGTGCCGATATTTTCAGACGGCCTCAAACTAAATTTATATATAAATGAATAGATTTGCTTTTTATCGACTACATGCTATTACATTTTTTCCTGTTTTTGTATATAGTAACAAGTATGGCTCTCGTCTAATCATGTGTATGAAAAGGAAAAATACATGTCCGCATCTGCTGTTAAAGAAACACTGAATCCGTTTGAAATTGCACAAAAACAAGTGAAAATTGCCTGCGATCGCCTGAATGCCGACCCGGCAGTATTTGAAATCTTGAAAAAGCCGCAACGTGTTTTGGAAGTCAACTTCCCTGTCAAACTCGATAACGGTACAGTAGAAAACTTCACCGGCTACCGTTCACAACACAATAATGCCGTCGGCCCTTATAAAGGCGGCGTGCGTTTCCATCCTCATGTGAATATGGACGAGGTTAAAGCCCTGTCTATCTGGATGACCATCAAATGCTGCGTAGCCGGTATTCCTTACGGCGGTGGTAAAGGCGGTATCACTTTGGATCCGCGCAATTATTCCGAAGCGGAATTGGAACGCATCGCCCGCGCTTATTCCGAAGCCATTTCTCCGCTGATTGGCGAGAAAATCGATATTCCTGCACCTGATGTGAACACCAACGGCAAAATCATGTCTTGGATGGTTGATGCCTATGAAAATGTAGTGAAACATTCTGCACCAGGTGTGTTCACCGGCAAACCGGTTGAGTTTGGTGGCTCCTTGGCGCGTACCGAAGCCACCGGTTACGGTGTAAACTTCGCCGCCGTCCAAGCTTTGGAAAAACTGGGCAAAGACGTGAAGGGTGCTACTTATGCCATTCAAGGTTTCGGTAACGTGGGCTACCACACCGGTTACTATGCACACAAAGCCGGTGCGAAAATCGTTGCCGTATCTACTGTTGACGTTGCCATCTACAACGAAAACGGCTTGGATATGGAAGCAATCATCAAAGAATTCCAAACCAAAGGTTTCATCACCAACGAAGCCGGCTACGGCAAAGAAATCAGCAATGCCGAACTTTTGGCTTTGGAAGTGGACGTACTCGCCCCTTGCGCGCTGGAAAATCAACTGACTTCTGAAAACGCCGGTAAAGTTCGCGCGAAAATCGTGGTTGAAGGTGCAAACGGTCCGACTACTCCAGAGGCCGACGTTATCCTGCGTCAAAACGGCGTATTGGTTGTTCCTGATATTTTGGCAAACTGCGGCGGTGTGGTGGTATCTTATTTTGAATGGGTACAAAACCTGCAAGGCTACTACTGGGAGTTTGACGAAGTTCAAGAGAAAGAAACCGTTGTTCTGCGCCGTGCGTTCCGCGATATTTGGAACTTGGCTCAAGAATACGATGTTGACCTGCGTACTGCTTCTTACATGATGAGTATCCGTCGTGTTGAAAAAGCAATGAAACTGCGCGGCTGGTATTAATCGTTTGACCGATAGCTAAGAGTAGGCCGTCTGAAACCTCTTTTCAGACGGCCTTAATGTTTTTGATAAGCGCCTTTACAAATTTTTATCCACCTTGATTCCATTTCAATCAAACTCAGCTATAATCCCCTTTTTTGACCTTTCCGGAAAAGACATAATCATGAACAAAACTTTCAAATTCAGCGCATTGGCTTTGTCTGCTTTGTTGGCACTGACTGCTTGCAACCAAAAAGACACTGCCGCTAAAGATGCCCCTGCTGCTTCCGCAGCTTCAAATGCGACTGCAGATGCTTCTGCCATCGGTTCTACTGCCCAACAAGCCAGCTACGCAATGGGTGTAGACATCGGCCGTTCATTGAAACAGATGAAAGACCAAGGCACAGAAATCGATTTGAAAGTCTTCACCGAAGCCATGGAAGCCATGTTTGAAGGCAAAGAAGTCAAAATGACTGAAGCCCAAGCTCAGGAAGTGATGATGAAATTCTTGCAAGAGCAACAAGAAAAAGCTACTGCCAAACGTGCTGAAGATGCCAAAGTAAACTTGGAAAAAGGCGAGGCGTTCTTGAAAGAAAACGCGACTAAAGAAGGCGTGAAAACCAGCGCTTCCGGTCTGCAATACAAAATTACCAAAGAAGGTGAAGGCAAAAAACCGACTAAAGACGACATCGTTACCGTTGAGTACGAAGGCCGTCTGATTGATGGTACCGTATTTGACAGCAGCAAAAACAGCGGCGAACCTGTAAGCTTCCCTGTAAGCCAAGTAATCCCAGGTTGGACTGAAGGTATCCAACTCTTGAAAGAAGGCGGCGAAGCAACATTCTACATCCCGGCCAAACTGGCTTACCGCGAAGTTGGCGCCGGCGATAAAATCGGCCCGAACGCTACTTTGGTATTCGACGTGAAACTGGTTAAAGTCGGCGCGCCTGATGCTGCTGCACAACAACCTGTACAAGTTGACGTACAAAAAGTTCAATAATCCGAATCAAGGCTTACGCCCTTAAACAACGGATAAAAGGCCGTCTGAAAAATTCCGTTTCAGACGGCCTTTGTTCCAAACAAACAAGGAATTATGATGAAAAATATCGTCATCCTTATTTCCGGACGCGGTAGCAATATGCAGGCGATTGTGAATGCCAATATTCCCGATGCCAACATTGCAGCCGTATTGAGCAACAGCGAGACCGCTGCCGGATTGGCATGGGCGGCAGAACGCGGTATAGCCACTGACAGTTTGAACCATAAAAACTTCGACTCGCGTCTGGCATTTGATCAGGCTATGATGGAAAAAATCGATGCCTATCAGCCCGATTTGGTTGTATTGGCGGGCTTTATGCGCATTTTGACTCCGGAGTTCTGCGCACATTATGAAAACCGCCTGATCAATATCCATCCGTCCATCCTGCCTTCTTTCACCGGTCTGCACACCCACGAACGCGCATTGGAAGCAGGTTGCCGAGTGGCAGGCTGCACCATCCATTTCGTGACGCCCGAGCTGGATTGCGGCCCGATTATTTCACAAGGCATTGTTCCTATTTTGGACGGCGATACTGCTGACAATGTTGCCGCACGCGTGTTGATGGTTGAACACCAGCTTTTTCCGCAAGCCGTTGCTGATTTCGTTGCAGGCCGTCTGAAAATCGAAGGCAACCGCGTTTTGAATGCACAACGCAATGCCGCCGGTCAAAGCCTGTTGGCTTAATTAAAACACCATACACACAAGGAAAACATCATGAATCCGATTAAAACAACCCTGCTGACACTTTCCCTGCTCACTGCCTCTATCGGCGCACAAGCCGCTGAATTGCCGCAATCTGCCGTTTTGCAATACTCAGGCAGCTACGGTATTCCTGCAACCATGACCTTCACACGTAGCGGCAGCCAATACAAAATCGTTTCTACCATCAAAGTACCGCTTTACAATATCCGCTTTGAATCAGGCGGCAGCATCAACGGCACGACCTTGCATCCGTCTTACTACAAAGATGTACGCGGCGGTAAATTGTATGCCGAGGCCAAATTCTCCGGCGGCAACATCACTTACGGCAAAGCAGGTGATTTGAAAACCGAAAAATCCGGCCCGGCCATGGACTTGTTCACTTTGGCATGGCAACTGGCCGCCAATGACGTGCGCCTGCCGTCAGGTTTGAAAATTACCAACGGTAAAAAACTGTACACCGTCGGCAGCATGAACAAAATCGGCAGCGAAAGCTATAAGCTGAACGGCGGTACAACGCCTGTGAGTAAATATCGCGTCCGCCGCGGCGATGATACCGTTACTTACTCGTTTGCTTCCGATATCGACAATATCCCTGCGCAAATCAGTTATACCGATGACGGTAAAACCTACAACCTGAAACTGACTTCCGTCAAAATCAACGGTAAAGTAGTGAAACCGTAATCTTTATTTGCTCAAACAAGAAGGCCGTCTGAAAAGTTTTCAGACGGCCTTTTATTTTTACAGCAACACAATATCGTATTGTTCCTGCGTGTAGGCGGTTTCGACTGCCAGAGAAATCGGTTTGCCGATAAAGTCTATCAACATCGCCAGCGATTGCGATTCTTCGTCTAAGAACAAGTCGATGACATTCGGAGCAGCCAAAATGCGGAAGGCTTGGACATCGTAGCGGCGCGCTTCGCGGACGATTTCGCGTTGGATTTCGTAGCACACGGTTTGCGGCGTTTTCAGACGGCCTCGGCCTTGGCAGGAAGGGCAGGGTTCGCAGAGGATTTGGCTTAAGTTTTCACGCGAGCGTTTACGGGTCAGTTCGACAAGGCCCAGACTGGTAAAGCCGTTGAGGGTGACACGGGTGCGGTCGAAACTGAGGGCTTTGGCAAGCTCTTGTAGGACGGCTTCGCGGTGGACTTCCTGCGCCATATCGATGAAATCGATGATGATAATGCCGCCGAGATTGCGCAGGCGAAGCTCGCGGGCGATGGTGTGGCAGGCTTCGAGGTTGGTGCGGAAGATGGTTTCATCAAAATTGCGCGCGCCGACAAAGCCGCCGGTGTTGACATCGATGGTGGTCATGGCTTCGGTGGACTCGATGATGAGGTAGCTGCCGAAATTGAGATTGACGCGCGGTTGCAGGGCGCGGGCAATTTCCTGCTCGATGTTGTGGGTTTCAAATAGAGGGCGTTCGCCTTTGAACAGCTCGATTCTGCCCAATGCACCTTGAACGTATTGTTCGGCAAACTGGGTCATGCGGCGGTGGTTTTCGGTGGAATCGACCAGGATTTTGTGTGTATCGAGGCTGAACATATCTCGTAATACGCGCAGGCTTAATGGCAAATCTTGATAGAGCAGGGTTTCGGGCGGCTGAATTTTTGCCTGTTTTTGAATGTGTTCCCACACTTTGGTCAGATAGTTGATGTCTGATTGCAGTTGGTCATCGGAGGCGTTTTCAGCATTGGTGCGGATAATATAGCCGTGGCAGGCGTTTTCGGGCAGCAGGTTGTTGAGGCGCTCCCTCAAACTACTGCGTTCGATATCATCCTCGATGCGTTGGGAAATGCCGATGTGGTCTTCTTGCGGAAGATGGACGAGGAAACGGCCGGCCAGTGAGATTTGGGTGGACAGGCGTGCGCCTTTGGTATTGATGGGGTCTTTAATGACCTGAACCAAGACAGACTGGCCTTCAAAGAGCATATGTTCGATGCGTTGGGTTTCGTCCGGGTTGCGGCGTTGTTCGAGGACATCGACGATATGCAGAAACGCGGCGCGTTCCAAGCCGATATCGATGAACGCGCTTTGCATGCCGGGGAGGACACGTTTGACGACGCCCAAATAAATATTGCCGACCAAGCTGTGGCCGCTGTTGCGCTCGATGTGCAGCTCGCAGATATTGTTCTCTTCCAAAACAGCCACACGCGTTTCTTGCGGCGTAATGTTGACGAGGACGGTTTCGGGCGGACGCACGGCGTCCTTGGGGATGGGAATTCCTGAAAGCATGGCGATACCTGATTTTGAATAGAAAAACTTTTGCGATGTGTTCTTCTCCAAAAAACAAATGGCAAAAGTCATTCTGCGAAAGCGCTTATCATACTTTAATTATGGTTTTTCCGCATCTGCACAAATGTTTATAGCTAAGAGGCCGTCTGAATGTTTTTTACAACCGTACGGCGGGAACACTTGTAAAATAGCACCTATGCCCATATAGTCATGAACATTGGTATTTTGGAAGAAATCATGCAAACCGTTACTGTTTATACCGGTCCATATTGCCCGTACTGCACCATGGCGAAAAGGCTGTTGCAGGCGGTGGGTGTGAAAGAAATCAACGAAATCCGCATCGACGGCAATCCGGAAGTTTTTGCCGAAATGCAGCAGCTTTCCGGCCAGCGCAGCGTGCCGCAGATTTTTATCGGCGATACCCATGTCGGTGGCTTTACCGATTTGTACCGCTTGCAGCAGGAAGGCAAGTTGGACGAATTACTGAATCCTTAACCCTTAACTTAGGAAAATAAAATGAGCGAAGAATTGCAACCCGTATTCAGCGTTGAGCGTCTGTATGTAAAAGACTTGTCTTTGGAAGTGCCTCACGCACCACAAATCTTCTTGGAACAAGGCGAGCCTGAAGTCGATATGCGCGTTTCTACCGGCAACACCAAACTGGAAGACGGTTTCTACAGCGTTGACGTTACCGTTACCGTGACTGCCAAACTGAACGAAGAGCGCACCATGTTCTTGAACGAAGTTACCCAAAGCGGCATCTTCCGTTTGGAAAACATTCCTGAAGAAGACGTACAACTGCTGCTGGGCGTTGCTTGTCCGAACATCCTGTTCCCTTACGCACGCGAAGCCATTTCCAACAGCGTAACCCGCGCAGGCTTCCCGCCTGTACTGCTTGCCCCGATCAACTTCGAAGCCATCTACCAACAACAACAGGAAGCTAACGCTTAATCGCGTTATACCTAAATTAAGGCCGTCTGAAACATTGCGTTCAGACGGCCTTTTTTTATCTAAAAATCAGGACATAAGAAAAAATCTATAACAAAAAGTTCATATATTAATGCAATAAGTATATAATGATATCGTTTATCATTACGATCTAATTTTAAATTTTATAGGTTATATACCATTTAAAATCAATAAATTGTAATTTTTATCTAGCAGATAAATAGATTCTATTAATTAAGGAAATAGTTGTGAAACCTGATTTTCAAATGAAAACAATTTGTTTGTTATTGGTGCTGCCTTGCCAAACCGTTTTTGCAGATACAGGACATCAAGAAGTGGAACATGTAGACATGGATACGGTCAAGGTCAGTGGCAAACGGCAGGCACAAAGTAATACCGAGCGCAGTCAGTCTTATACAATCGGAACGATGGCAACGGCGACTGGCTTGCGTATTTCAGGCAAGGATACGCCGCAGTCGGTGAGCGTAATGACGCGTCGGCAGCTAGATGATAAAGCAATATATTCTTTAGAAGATGCAATGAAAAACACTACGGGAATCAACGTGGTTCGCGATTCGGGCCTACAAACTCGTTTTTTGTCTCGTGGTTTCTATGTTGATCAGATTGGTGAAGACGGTATTACCACTAATGTGTCTGGACGTTCGGGCTATACGGCAAAAATCGATGTCTCACCCAGTACAGACCTGGCTGTTTATGATCACATTGAGGTTGTCAGAGGTGCAACCGGTCTTACTCAGTCCAATTCTGAACCGGGTGGAACCATTAATTTAATCCGTAAGCGGCCAACAGCTCTGTTTAAGCATACAGGTGAAATCAGCACTGACCATAGGGGCAGCAAGCGTTTGGCTTTGGATGTATCTGGAAGCTTGAATAATGAACATACGGTACGCGGTAGGCTGGTTGGTGTTCATGAGGACCACCGCTCTTTTAAAGAGGGTGTATGGAACAAGAAAGACATGGTTTATGGTGTGATTGATACGGATTTGAGTGATAACAGTATGCTGACTTTGGGTGGTACTTATCAGAAAAATAAAGATATTCCCGATTTTGCCGGCGTGATTTTACCTTGTGAGGATCAAAAAACTGCGGCCTTCAGCTCCAGTCCGGCCTGTAACAATCCTTTGAAATTGCCACGTAATACTTATTTGGGTGAAACCTCATGGTCACGCCTGAAGGCTGATAAATACAATATTTTTTCCGGTTTCAAACATGTTTTTGACAATGGATGGCAACTCAATGCCGAAATTTCTTATACGCGTAATGATTCAGATGCCAAAGTCGGACAATTTTTTCTGAAAAACGAACACGCGGCAGGTATTTCAGCATCTGCGGCAACAGGTTTCCTAACTGAAAAGGGAGAGGTGATCCCTTTTGAGCCTAAAGACAAGGCGTTGGCAAAATTAAAAGAATATCGTGATGGCGTCACTAAAACATATGAAGAGAAAAAAGTAGATTACGTTGCCCATCATTTCGATGCATCTGCTTTTGAACAATATCGCTCCCAAAGGGCGGCAGCACGTCGGGCAGGTTTTGATCAATGTATGCAGGACATTGGTTTGGATTTCCTGTGCAACGACTGGCAGGATCCTGGTGTAGAAGTAGATAAAAAAGAGTTTGTTGATAAGGAGCTTGCAAAGCAAGGCATTATTAACAATGCAGAAGGTTTGTTTCCCAACCGTCTATACAACTCAGCATACAATCTTCGCCACACATACAACCGCCGTTACAACTTCATGCCGTTGCACTATACCAAACACGATGTGCAATGGGGCTTTAAGCTGGATCTGACAGGTAACTACCGCCTGCTTGGACGTGAACATGATTTCTTTGTCGGCTATGCGTATAACAATGAAAAAATCCGTTCTGCCTATACGGAAATATATCAAAACCGTTATTTTGTCCGTCCTCAAGGTTATGCAGGTGCAGGCAGTTGCGGCATTCATCCCGATGGTCCGGAGCGTAATCCTTTAGAAAAAGGCATTGTCGAACCAGATTGGCATATTTATAACGAAAAAGGTAATAACAAAATCTATGTGCCGGAATGCAGTGGCGCGCATGTTACCAAATATACTCCCCGTTTGGATGCAGAGGGTAAGCCTGTCTGGACAGTCAACGACAATGGTGAGCGCGTAATGGTGCAAGATCCTGTTTACGAATTGGATGCAAATGGAAACAAAATACAGGAGCGGGATGAAGAGGGAAATTTGAAATGGGCAAACCAATATCTGAAAACGCCGCTGTGGAAAACTGTTCAGGTTGCAGATGATCATGTTCCGGCGTTATACAATTATTCGAAATACCTTAACACGAATAAAACACATTCTTTGACTTTCAGTACCCGCTTTAATGCAACCAACCGTCTGCATCTCTTGGGTGGTATGCACTATACGCGCTATGAAACCACACAAGCCAAAGAAATGCCTGTACGCTACGGCCAGCCTGCTACGGCATTCCAAACTGAGAGCAGTAATAAAATCGACAAAGAACACTACACCTCAAAAATGCAAAGTCATAGGTTTACGCCATATGCAGGCGTTACCTACGACCTGACACCGCAACAAAGCTTGTATGCCAGCTATACTAAGATTTTTAAACAACAGGATAACGTTGATGTAACCAGCAAATCCGTTCTTCCACCACTCATCGGGACTAACTATGAAATAGGTTGGAAAGGGTCGTTCTTGCAAGGCCGTCTGAATGCTTCGCTTGCCTTATTTGTTTTACAGCAGAAAAACCGAACCGTTGTCGATTTCGGATTTGTTCCCGATACTAGTCGTAACGGAGGTTCATTCCAAACCATCGCTAAACCTGTGGGTAAGGTTAAGAGCAGTGGTGCAGAACTTGAATTGGCTGGCGAATTGTCGGAAAACTGGCGTATTTTTGTTGGCTACACATATAACAAAAGTAAATATAAAAATGCTGCAGAAGTCAATGCGGAGCGGTTGGAGAAAAACACGACTGCCGACCCGTATAACTTCAGTAACTTCACGCCGGTACATATGTTCCGCCTCGGTACAAGCTACCGCTTGCCTCAAACTAAATTGACCTTGGGCGGCGGAATATCCGCGCAAAGTCGCACAAGTAGCCTTTACAATATTCGTCAAGGAGGCTACGGACTTATAGATGGCTTTGTTCAATATGACTTCCACAAGCACGGCAGAATCAGCCTGATAGGAACGAACCTGGCTGACAGGACGTATTTTGAAAATAACTACAACCGTACGCGAGGTCAAAACAATTTCTATGGCGAACCGCGGACAGTCAAATTGAAATTGGATTGGCATTTTTAGGAGAATGGATAATGATTGGGTATGTAAACATTATTGGCCAAATTCCTGATAAAAGTATGGATTGAACATCCTTCTTTTTTGAAAGCTGTTTACTAACAATGGCTGAAGTTGATTCGATAGCCGGCGTATTTTCAAATATTCATTTGTTTCAAGTATTCAGCTTTGAAGGCCGTCTGAAACATTGCGTTCAGACGGCCTTTTTGTTTTCGGATAAAATACAGCAAACTTTCAATCAGCTGCCTTTTAAGATGACGCCCGAAACCCAAAAACAGCTCAAAATTACCGATGTTTCCGCCAAGAAGCTCGAAAAACTCAACCTCCATACCGCATGGGATTTGGTTTTGCATTTGCCGTTGCGTTATGAGGACGAGACGCACATCATGCCGATTAAGGATGCGCCGATCGGCGTGCCGTGTCAGGTCGAGGGAGAAGTCATTCATCAGGAAGTGACATTTAAACCGCGCAAGCAGCTGATTGTCCAAATCGCCGACGGTTCCGGCAGCGTCCTTTTTCTGCGTTTCATCCACTTTTACGCCAGCAACCAGAAACAGATGGCGGTCGGTAAGCGCATCCGCGCTGTGGGCGAAATCAAACACGGGTTTCACGGCGACGAGATGATTCACCCTAAAATCCGTGATGCTGAGAGCAGCGGTTTGGCGGAAAGCCTTACGCCGATTTATCCGACCGTAAACGGTTTAAATCAACCCACTTTGCGCCGCATTATTCAGACGGCCTTGGATGTTACGCCGCTGCACGACACCTTGCCTGATGCTTTATTAGGCCGTCTGAAACTGCCGCACCTTGCCGAAAGCCTGCGCCTTTTGCATTCGCCGCCGCCGAGTTTCACCATTCATCAACTTTCAAACGGCACGCTGCCTGCATGGCAACGGCTCAAATTTGACGAACTTTTGGCGCAACAGTTGTCCATGCGGCTGGCGCGGCAGAAGCGTGTCAGCGGCACGGCGGCGGCATTGGGCGGCGATGGTACACTCACCCAAGCCCTGCGCCACGCCTTGCCGTTTGCCTTGACCGATGCCCAAGAAAGAGTTGTATCCGAAATCCGCCGCGACATGGCGCAAACCCATCCCATGCACCGCCTGTTGCAAGGCGATGTCGGCAGTGGCAAAACCATTGTTGCTGCTTTGTCTGCTTTGACTGCTATCGAATCCGGTGCGCAGGCGGCTGTAATGGCGCCGACCGAAATCCTTGCTGAACAGCATTTTATCAAGTTCAAACAATGGCTTGAGCCTTTAGGGCTTGAAGTCGTCTGGCTTTCAGGCAGCCAGCGCAAAAAAGCCAAAGACGAAGCCAAAACCAAACTTGCCGACGGCTCTGTCAAAATCGCCGTCGGTACGCACGCCCTGTTTTCAGACGACGTCGAGTTTCAAAATCTCGGCTTGGTGATTGTGGACGAACAACACCGCTTCGGCGTCGCCCAACGCCTCGCCCTCAAAAACAAAGGGCGCGACGTCCACCAGCTGATGATGTCCGCCACCCCCATCCCGCGCACGCTCGCCATGAGTTTCTTCGCCGACTTGGACGTGTCCGTCATCGACGAACTCCCGCCCGGGCGCACCCCGATTAAAACCCGCCTCGTCAACAACGTCCGCCGCGCCGAAGTCGAAGGCTTTGTCCTCAACATCTGCCGCAAAGGGCAGCAGGCATACTGGGTCTGCCCGCTGATTGAAGAAAGCGAAACCCTGCAACTGCAAACCGCCACCGAAACCCTCGAGCAACTTCAGACGGCCTTACCCGAACTCAGTATCGGCTTGGTACACGGGCGTATGAAGGCCGCCGAAAAAGCCGAAGTCATGGCGGAATTTGCCGCAGGCCGTCTGAACGTCTTGGTCGCCACTACCGTCATCGAAGTCGGCGTAGATGTGCCCAACGCCGCCCTGATGGTCATCGAACACGCCGAGCGCATGGGCTTGGCGCAGCTGCACCAATTACGCGGACGGGTAGGGCGCGGTGCGGCAGAAAGCGTGTGCGTCCTCCTGTTTGCTGAACCCTTGAGCGAACTCGCCAAAGCGCGGTTGAAAGTCATCTACGAACACACCGACGGCTTTGAAATCGCCCGACAAGACCTCAACATCCGTGGCCCCGGCGAATTTCTCGGCGCGCGTCAAAGCGGCGTTCCCATGCTGCGTTTTGCCAATCTTGAAGAAGACTTACACCTTTTAGAACAAGCGCGCGAAATCGCCCCGATGCTGATTGGACAAAACCCCGAAATCGTCGAAGCGCATTTGGCAAGATGGCTTTCCAGCAGGGAAGGCTATTTGGGCGTATAAGGTTTGCTTTAAAAGAAAAAGGCCGTCTGAAATCTTTCAGACGGCCTTTTGATTTGGCTGGATAGGGGTTTAGAAACCTTGCGCCAACATGGCATCGGCAACTTTGACGAAACCGGCAATGTTCGCACCATTGACGTAGTTTACTTTGTCGCCGACTTTGCCGTATTTCAGGCAGGATTCGTGGATGTTGTGCATGATGTCAAACAGGCGGCTGTCCACTTCTTCACGTGTCCAAGACAGGCGGATGGCGTTTTGACTCATTTCCAAACCTGAAGTCGCTACACCGCCGGCGTTGGACGCTTTACCCGGAGCGTAGAGGATGCCGGCTTTGATAAATTGTTCGACCGCGCCCAAAGTTGACGGCATGTTCGCACCTTCGGCAACCACATAGCAACCGTTTGCCAGCAGGATTTTGGCAGCGTCTGCATCCAATTCGTTTTGAGTGGCGCAAGGCAGGGCGACTTCGGCCGCGATGTTCCACGGTTTTTGGTTTTCAAAGTATTGCAGGCCTTGTTCTTTGGCGTAAGTGGCGACGCGTTCGCGGCGTACTTCTTTCAGCTCGATCAAAGCGGCCAGTTGCGCTTCGGTCATACCGCTGTCAGGGAAGAGGACAAAGCCGTTGGAGTCGGAAACGGTCAATACTTTTGCACCCAGTTGGATGGCTTTTTCGGCAGCGTATTGCGCCACGTTGCCGGAGCCGGAAATCAACACGCGTTTGCCTTCGATGCTGTCGTTGCGGGTTTCCAACATGGCTTGGGCAAAATACACGCAGCCGTAGCCGGTGGCTTCAGGGCGAATCAGGCTGCCGCCCCATTCGAGGCCTTTGCCGGTCAGGACGGAAGCAAATTCGTTGCGGATTTTTTTGTATTGGCCGAACAGATAGCCGATTTCGCGGCCGCCTACGCCGATGTCGCCGGCAGGAACGTCGGTATCGGCGC
Source organism: Neisseria sp. P0018.S001 (assembly GCF_051957355.1). Taxonomy (NCBI): domain Bacteria; kingdom Pseudomonadati; phylum Pseudomonadota; class Betaproteobacteria; order Neisseriales; family Neisseriaceae; genus Neisseria; species Neisseria sp. P0018.S001. The sequence goes on from NZ_JBQCWN010000010.1 coordinate 45,404, forward strand.
CGATGTGGCGGTAGAGTTCGGTCATAAAGGCTTGGCAGAAGCGCATTACTTCGGCATCGGATTTGCCTTTAGGATCGAAGTCGGAACCGCCTTTGCCGCCGCCCATAGGCAGGGTGGTCAGCGCGTTTTTGAAGACTTGTTCAAAAGCGAGGAATTTCAATACGCCCAAATCGACGGTAGGGTGGAAGCGCAGGCCGCCTTTGTAAGGGCCGATGGCCGAATTCATTTGAATGCGGTAGCCACGGTTGACTTGGACTTGGCCTTTGTCGTCCATCCAAGTAACGCGGAACATAATCACGCGCTCCGGTTCAACAATACGCTCAAGCAGGCTTTGTTGGGTGTATTTCGGGTTTTTCGCCAAAAACGGATCCAAACTCATGAACACTTCTTCAACGGCTTGATGGAAGGGTTCTTGGTTGGGATTGCGTTGTTTGAGATTGGTAAATAGAGTGTTCAGGTCGGTCATTTTTCTACTCCTATTGAGTGAGATATTTCAATATTTATGTTTTGAAATATAGCTGTAAAAATTTTACTTGCCAAGAAAAATTTTACCTAGATTGTTGACATTATTTTTTTACCAATTTGTAAAAATAGAATTATATTTCAAATATAATTAAAAATATTTAAAAAATATTTCATTAAATAGATTTTAATAAAATAAAATGCTGAGTAATTAAACTAGAAAATGTTGAAAATTTTTTTGTAAAAATTTAATTCAGCTCAAAAATTTGTGTAAATTAGCGCTAAATTGTCAACATTGTTAATGAGTGTATTACGCGAATATGGGGAAGGTCGCCCCATTGCAGACAGAGAGGCAGGCCGTCTGAAAATTCGGTACAATACACACGAAATTCCCACAACACATACATTAAGGAAACACATGAAAGCCTATCACGACCTTATGCGCCATGTTCTCGACAATGGTATCGACAAATCCGACCGTACCGGCACCGGCACGCGTTCCGTGTTCGGTTACCAAATGCGTTTTGATTTGAGTGAAGGCTTTCCGCTGTTGACCACCAAAAAACTGCATCTGCGCTCGATTATTCATGAGCTGCTTTGGTTTCTCAAAGGCGATACCAACATCAAATACCTGAAAGACAACAATGTGTCTATTTGGGACGAATGGGCGGATGAAAACGGCGATTTGGGCCCAGTTTACGGCTACCAATGGCGCAGTTGGCCCGCACCCGACGGCCGCCATATCGACCAAATTGCCAACGTGGTGGAACAAATCAAGAAAAATCCCGACTCGCGCCGCCTGATTGTATCGGCATGGAATCCGGCTTTGGTCGACGAAATGGCCTTACCACCTTGCCACGCGCTGTTTCAGTTTTACGTTGCCAACGGCAAACTGTCTTGCCAGCTTTACCAACGCAGCGCCGATATTTTCCTTGGTGTGCCGTTCAACATCGCCAGCTACGCATTGTTGACCATGATGATGGCGCAAGTATGCGGCTTGGAAGCCGGTGAGTTTATCCATACGTTTGGCGATGCGCATTTGTACAGCAACCATATCGAGCAGGCCCAGCTGCAATTAAGCCGCGATTTCCGAAAACTGCCGACCATGAAAATCAACCCTGAAGTCAAAGATTTGTTTGAATTTAAATTTGAAGACTTTGAATTGGAAGGCTACGATCCGCATCCGCACATCAAAGCAGCCGTATCGGTGTAATTCAAATTAAAAATAAAAAGGCCGTCTGAAACTTCAGACGGCCTTTTGTTTAGGCAGGTTTATTGACGTTTCGCGCCATAGCCACCGATTAAATGTTCGGTTGCATCTTTGTTTTTCAAGCCGTAAGTACCACCAATTTCTGCAGCATTGGGGCCGTAGAATTTGCCGTTTAGGTTACCGCTTAACTTGTCATCGGCCGTGCTGACTTTACCGGAGAAGAGGTTGCCGTCTTTCCAGCTTGCCGTACCTTTGAAATCGTAGTTTTTATCTGCTTTGGATACGCGCTTACCATTTTCCAAAGTATGGAAGTGTGAGTTTGACGTTTCAAAACGGACACCTTTGAGGCCGAAATCAACGATAGCCATGACATTGGAAGTCAACTGACGATTGTTATTGTCGGTAACCACATAGGCAGTGGAAATACCTTTGTAGGTGGCTGTACCTTTAGCAGGCAGGGTCGTGAAGACAGTTTCATCGCCCAGGCTTTGGTAGCCTTGGTATACATGTCCTTTAGGGTCGGTGTAATGCGCGAAGGTTTGATATGTCCAGCCGGCCGCAGAAGGATCATGCAACACAATTTTGGTTTTGTCATCAAAATTGATGACATAGACACCGTCGAATTGTTTGTCAAAAACTAAGCCATCTTGGTCTGGACGGAAATAGGCTAGATTCTTGCTGGCTTTTTCATTCATTTCTGCTAGTTTAGCCCGAACTTCAAGATTTTTAGCGTGTAAGGTATTTAATTCTTCAATTTTAGCTTTAATTTCCTTTATTTTGTCATGATCAACTTGACCAGACTCTGAGTTTTGTTCTTTTTTTAGATTTTCTTTTTCAGCTTCTAACTTTTTATGAAGTTCAACAATACGTTCATCCAAAGTTGATTTACCGTATGCGAATTCGGTATTTTTCTCTTTACCTTTTTGTTCGCTGACATCAGTTTGAGTATTGCCTTTTGAATATACTTTGGCAATAACAGAAGCATAGCTTGTCCATGTAGGTTGGGTTGCGTTGCCATCAGTGGTCTTGTTAAATAACACAACGCCGTCCATTTTGACTTCATCATTGCTGTTAAAGTCAATAGAACTGATCAGACCATTTTGGTTGCGGTCTTGATTGTCCGTTTGGAACATTTTGCCTGTGGCATCTTTGCGGATTTGTACGTTAGGGTTGGATTGTTGTGCACCTTTGGAAGAGATGAAATGTGTGTGCAAAGGCTGGCTAACATTGGCCGGATCGATTGGAGCTTCATCGGTCAGTTCGGCAAGCTTGTCGGCACTATTGGTAAGCGTAGTAGAGGGCGCTTTCGGAGTGTTGGCATTGCTGTTGTTATTGGCAGAATTGCCATTGTTGCCAGCAGAGTTGCCGGTATTATTGGTAGGAGTCGCGCCGGTGCTTAAAGCAGATGAACCGCCGCCTCCGCCACCACCGCATGCGGACAAGATAGCTGCGCTGATGGCTGTAAAAACGATGGTTTTAAGTTTGGTTTGGATGTTTGACATGAGATTCCCTGTATAGTTATTCGCTTGATAAAAAGGTCGGAGAGATCGTTTATCTGATTTTTAAACCTTTAATGCCCGATAATAACCATAAATCATAAAAAAATAAACAGTTTGTTTTCATTTCTGTACAAAAATTAATCAAAGGTAAGGTGGTTGGGTGGGTATTTTTTTAGTTAATTGTTTTATATGAATTTATTTTAAATATTTTAGTGAGTTCGATAGCTGGTCTGTTTCTTTTTAACAAACTTTTCAGACGGCCTTTTGAGGATAAAAAAGCAGTCGGACTTTATGGATGCTTTTCTCTCAACGAATAAGCGTATTTCCGTTAAAATACGCCTTCTTTTCCGATTCGAAACATTGCCATGCGTCTTACCCACATCAAACTTTCCGGCTTCAAATCTTTTACCGACCCGACCACGATTCATGTGCCGGGGCAGCTTGTTGCGGTTATTGGGCCGAACGGCTGTGGCAAGTCGAATGTGATTGATGCGGTGCGCTGGGTGTTGGGCGAGGCTTCGGCGAAGCAGCTTCGCGGCGAGAGTATGCAGGACGTGATTTTTAACGGTGCGGCGACGCGCCGTCCTGCGCCGAGGGCTTCGGTGGAGCTGGTGTTTGACAACAGCGACCACAGTTTGCAGGGGGCATGGGGGCAGTATGCCGAGGTGAGCATCAAGCGGCAGCTGACGCGTCAGGGCGAATCGACATATTTCATCAACAATCAAACCGTGCGCCGCCGCGACATTACCGATTTGTTTCTGGGTACGGGCGTGGGCGCGCGCGGTTATGCCGTTATCGAGCAGGGGATGATTTCGCGCATCATCGAAGCGCGGCCGGAGGAGTTACGCGCCTATATCGAGGAGGCGGCGGGAGTGTCCAAATATAAGGAACGCCGCAAGGAGACGGAAGGCCGTCTGAAAGACACGCGCGAGCATTTGCAGCGTTTGGGCGATTTGCAGAACGAGTTGGCGCGTCAGGTGGAAAAGCTGGAGAAACAAGCCGAAACCGCCGAACGTTACAAATCCCTGACCGCGCAGTTGAACCAACAACAGGATTTGCTCGATTACGCCCAATGGCAGCAATCGCTTGCCGCCGCCGACAAGGCGACCGCGCAGCATCAGTCTTTGCAGGCGCAGCAGGACGAAACCGCCGCGCAGGTTCAGGCGTTAAACGACGAAGTACACGCCTTGCAGACCGCCGAACAGTCGCAGCAGCAGGCGGTACACGAACTGAGCAACAAACGCGGCGTGTTGCGTGAGCAGATTGCCCGTTTGGAAGAACAAATCCGCCATCAGCAAAACCTGCACCAACGCATCGAACGTGACAAGCAGGCGGCGCAGGCGCAGATGCAGCGCATCCATCAGGAGCAGCAGCAAATCCGCGTGCAGCTTGAAGAAAACGAGTTTCAGGCCGAAGAAAAGCAAACCGAGTTGGCGGAATGGGCGATGCAGGTTGCCGAACACGAAGAGCGTCTGCCCGAATTGGAAGAAGCCCAAGCCACGCTCAACGCCGCCTTCCAAACCCAGCAGGACGAGGCAAACCGCATCCGCCGCGAACTGGCGTTGAAGCAGCAGCAGCTTGCCCATGCCGAACAAACGATTGCCAAGCACGAAGAGCGCAAAGGTCGTCTGAAACAGGAAAACCAAGCCCTGAACCTGCCCGACGAAGCCGAAACCGCCGCTGCGCAGGAAGCCGCCGCCTTGTTGCAAAGCCAGCAAGAGCATTACGAAGAACAAATCATTGCCGCCGAAGAAGCCTTACACGCCGCACGCGAGGTGTTTCAGACGGCCTCAAACCGCTTCCAAAGTCTGAAGCAGCAACACATCACCTTGCAGGCGCAGCAGCAGGCGTTGTCGCAAATCCTGTCGCAACAGCAGGAAGCCGCCGACTTCTGGCAGGCAACCGACCACGCCGCCGCGCCGCAGCTGTGGCAACACATCACCGCGCCCGCCGAGTGGCAACACGCCTTGTCCGTCATCCTTGCCGAACGCCTGCACGCCCGCGCCGTGCCGCACGGCTTCGTGCCGCCCGCGCCGTTGCCGCAGGGGCAGGCGGCATGGCTTTCAGACGACCTCTCCGGCGGCATCAAAAAATCCCTGCCCGTACAGGCATTGCTGAATCAAATCCAAGCGCAGCCGCCGTTTCAGACGGCATTGCACCACTGGCTCGACGGCGTATTGTGCGCGCCCGATTTGAGCTATGCCCTCGCGCATCAAAGCGATTTGGGCGCACACCAAATCTGGCTCACACCCGAAGGCCATCAGGTTGATAAAGTCAGCGTCCTGCTCTATGCCAAACCCGCGCAGGAAAGCTTGATTGCCCAAAAAGCGCGCCTCGACGGCATCGCGTCCGAACTGGACAACCTCGCCCCCGAACTTTCTGCCGCCGAAGCCGCGTTCAAACAGGCGGAAGCCGTCGTGCGCTCGTCTGAAGTGCAACACAAAAACCTGATGCAGCAGCAACAGCAGCACACGCGCCAATACAGCCAGGCGCAGCAACGCGCCGCCGAACTTCTGGCGCGCACCAACCAAGGGCAAATCCGCCGCGAACACATCGAGCGCGAACTGGCCCAGTTGGCGGAAGAACAGACCGTGTTGCAACACACGTCCGACGGGCTTTCAGACGACATCGCTACTTTGCAGGAAGCCGCCGCCGAACTCGAACACCAACAGCAAACCACCGCACACAGCCGCCAAGAGCAACAAGGCCGTCTGAAACAGGCGCAGCTTGCCCTGCTGGAAGCCAACCGCCAATACGGGCTGGCCGAAGTCGCCGTCCACAAGCTCAACCAGCAAAAACAAAACTACCAGCAGCAAATCGCCCGGCTCGAACAGCAAACCCTAGACTGGCAGGAACGCCAGCAAGAGCTTGCCCTCGCCTATGAAACCGAGTTCCAAAACGACGAGCAGCACATCAAGCTCGACGAGCTGACCGAAGCCGTGCACACGCTGGACGAAGAATACATCGCCGTGCAGGAAAAACTCGCGCAGATTCAGGAGCAGGGCAGGGAACAATACGCCCGCGTACAAGCCCTGCAAACCAAGCTGCCGCAGCTTCAGGCCGCCACCCAAACCGCCCTGCTGCAACAGCAGGAAGCCCTGATCAACGCCAAACGCTACCATCAAAACCTGACCGAACGCGCCGCCGATTTGGACGCGCTCGAAGCGTTGGCGAAAGAATCGCCGAAAGTATTGAACAGCAGCATCGGCAGCCTCACCCAGCAAATCGAAGCCCTCGGCGCCGTCAACCTCGCCGCCCTGCAAGAACTCGAAGAAGCGCGCGAACGCGACGGCTACTACCGCAGCCAGAGCGAAGACGTGCAGGCCGCCATCACCCTTTTGGAAGAAGCCATCGCCCAAATCGACGACAAAACCAAAGCGCGTTTCAAAGAAACTTTCGACGCCGTCAACGGCAAAGTCCAAACCTTCTTCCCGACCCTGTTCGGCGGCGGCGAAGCCACCCTCAAAATGATAGGCGACGACCTCCTGACCGCCGGCGTGTCCATCATGGCGCGCCCGCCCGGCAAGAAAAACAGCACCATCCACCTCCTCTCCGGCGGCGAAAAAGCCCTCACCGCCATGAGCCTCGTGTTCGCCCTGTTCAGCCTCAACCCCGCCCCCTTCTGCCTTCTGGACGAAGTCGACGCCCCGCTGGACGATGCCAACACCTCGCGTTTCTGCAACCTGGTCAAAGAAATGTCGGCGCAAACCCAGTTCCTCTACATCTCCCACAACCGCCTGACCATGGAAATGGCAGAGCAGCTGGTCGGCGTAACCATGCAGGAAAAAGGCGTATCGCGCGTCGTTGCCGTGGACATCAAACAGGCGTTGGAAATGGCTGAGCCGAATTGAGGTAAGAACAAAGGCCGTCTGAAAGAATGAGGAAGAAATCTATAATTTCATCTTCCCATTTTTTCAGACGGCCTTTTTGTATTGGATAAAGCGTTATTATTTCGACGTATTATCTTTGGCGCGTTGAGGCTGCCCCGAGCGTTGGTTGCTGCGGTTGACGGCATCGCGCCATGCTTTGCGTTCGGCTTCGATTTTGGCGGCTACTTCGTGAACCATGGTTTCTTGTTTTTTGACGGCCGGCTCTTTTGGCGTGTTGTCGGAAAAGTGGAGGCTGTACCACAAGGCGGCGAAAATGCTGCAGACGAAGATAACGGCAATCAAGCCGACGATGGCCTGTTTGCCGGCGAGGGGTTTTTCGGGGGGAGGGACGAGGACATCGAAGCAGTCGGCGCAATCGAGGGCGAAGCAGACATTTTCAGCTTCTTTGCGGCCGCGTCGGCCTTCTGTGATGTTGAAGGAGATGTGCTGCCCTTCGGCCGGAAGGCGAGTAAGGGCGGTGAAGGCGGCAAGGGCAAGAAAGATTTCTTGGCCTGTGTCTTCTATGGTAGCGGCGCCGAAGCCGCGTTTGCTGTTCCAGCGAGTAATCGTTCCGTAATAGCGCATAATATATGTGGGATATTATTGTAGGTAACAATTTTTCCTTTGACTGATTTTAAATCAAAAAGTTTAGTTATTGTCTTAATTTTACACTAGATTTGTCTTATTGGAAGCAGGCAGGCCGTCTGAAGGATTTCAGACGGCCTGTATGGTTTATGCCTACTTATTAAGCACTTTTTGGAAGGTGTCAATCAGGTGTTGCGCAATGGCACGGCTGCCGAATTGTTGCAGGCAATCTTGGCGTAAGCGGACGGGATCGTATTGTGCATGGGTTTCGTAGAGGGTGAGCAATGCTTTGGTCAGTTCCGGTATGTTTTCGATTGGCACCAGCAGGCCGTTGTCGGATGTGACGATGGATTCGGGGCCGCCGCAGCGTGTGGCGATAACGGGCAAACCTTGCGACAGTGCTTCGATATAGACGACGCCGAAGGTCTCGGTACGGCTGGCGAGGACGAATGCGTTGCTGTGGCGCATGAGGTCTAGGGTTTGGTCGGTGGTCAATGCGCCGGTAAAGGTAACGGCGTGGTTGATACCCAAGTCGCTTGCCAGTTGTTTCAGACGGCCTTCTTCTGCGCCGCCGCCGCCGATTTTGAGTTTGAGCTGCGGATAGGTTTTGAGTGCTTCGGCAAAAGCAGGCAGGAGCAGGTCGTGGCCTTTGAGGTGGCGCAGGTGGGAGACGCTGCAGAAGGTGAAGTCTTGATTGTTTTTTTCGGGGAACTCGAAATCCTGTTCAAAATTGCCGCCCAGCATATTGGGCAGGTATTGCCAGTCTGTACCGGCGTAGGTTTTTTCGAGAATGCGGCAGAAATCACGGCTTACTGCGAACCGGGCCGCGCTGTGGCGCACGGCTTCGTGCATGGACGGCCATTGGTTTTTGCGGACAAGGCCGCGTGAAATGGCGCTGCTGTGTTCGGTAATCACATAGGGAATGCCGTATTTTTTGAAGATGGTGCAGGCCAAAATAGCGGCGTAGTTGACGCAATGGGCGTGAATTACGTCGGGTTTGCCGTTGTCGGCGATATAGGCTTCAAAAGCTTTCATGCCTGCATTAACCCAGCGGATGCGGTCGATATCGACAACCGGGCAGCGCGGGAAGAAATACATGCTGTCGTAGGCGTAAGTGTTGAGTCCGCCTTGCTGATGGCGGCGCAGGCCGTAGAAGCGTGAGAAGATGGTTTTTGGATGGCTTCTCAAGTAGCGGAACATGGGTACGACCATGCCGATTTTCATGCCTTCGCGTTGCAGAGCTTGGGCTTGGAGGCGGAAAAAGATTCCGTCCACGTCGGTTTCGGAAGAAGGATACCAAGAGGGGATAACGACAATATGCATGATGTGTTTTTTATGGAAGTAGATAACGGCGAGGCCGTCTGAAAAGAAAAGATATCTTTCAGACGGCCTTTTGTATATTTAGTTCAATCAGTTGCCGGCAACCGTCATTTTAGAAACCAAGATGGAGCCGATTTGATTGGATGAACGGCGTAATGCGTCGTCTGCCACGCCGGTGATGTCGCGGTACATATCCTGCAAACGTCCGGCAATGGTGATTTCCTGAACCGGATAGGCAATAACGCCGTTTTCCACCCAAAAACCGGCCGCGCCGCGCGAGTAGTCGCCGGTAATCCCGTTGACGCCTTGTCCCATCAATTCGGTAACCAGCAAACCTGTTCCCATTTCTTTCAACAGGTCGGCCTGCGTGGCGTGGGTGTGGTTCAGATACAGATTGTGCGCGCCGCCGGCATTGCCCGTTGTCTGCATACCGAGTTTTTTCGCGCTGTAACTGCTGAGGAAATAGCCTTCGACTATGCCGTCTTTCACCACAAAACGCGGCTGCGTGGCCACGCCTTCGGCATCGAAATAAGTGCTGCGGAACGAGCGCAGGATATGCGGTTCTTCACGAAGGCTGAGAAACTCGGGCAGCACTTGTTTGCCGATGCTGTCAATCAGGAAGCTGCTTTGACGGTAGAGCGCGCCGCCGCTGAGTGCGCCGATAAGGTGGCCGATTAAGCCGACGGCGACAGTGGTGTCAAACAGTACGGGATAGCTGCCGGTCGGAACGCTGCGGCTGTTCAGACGGCGTAAAGTCCGTTCGGCTGCGGTTTTTCCGATGAGTTCGGGCGCATCCATGTCTTCGTGACGGCAGGAAGAATCGTACCAATAGTCGCGCTGCATGCCGTGTTCGTCACTGGCGACTACGCTGCAAGAAATGCTGTGGTGCGTGCTTTGCTGATGTGCGGCAAAGCCGTGGGTGTTGCCGTAAACGTATTGGTAATGGCCGGTATGAACCGATGCGCCTTCGGAATTTTCAATGCGTTTGTCCGTTGACAGCGCGGCCTGTTCGCATTGCTTGGCCAAATCGATGGCGGATTCGGTACTTAAATCCCATTCGTGGTAGCGGTCGAGGTCGCCGATATGGGTTGCCATTAAGGCAGCATCGGCAAGGCCGGCACAATCGTCTTCGGCGGTATAGCGCGCAATATCGATGGCGGCTTTGACCGTATCTTGCAGGGCGCGTTCGGAGAAGTCGGCAGTGCTGGCGCGGCCTTTGCGTTGGCCGACATAGACCGTAATGTCTAAAGATTTGTCTTGTTGGAACTCGATTTGTTCGATTTCGCCCAAGCGCACGCTGACGCTTTGGCCGAGCGACTCGCTGAAATCGGCTTCGGCCGAGGTGGCGCCGGATTGTTTGGCCAAATCCAGCGTGTGTCCGCACAAGCGCAACAGCTCGTCCGGTGTGTGGTTAAACAGCATAAAAAGGTTTCCTGACAGGGTTTTGCGGCATTTTAACCGTTTCAGACGGCCTCTGCAAAAATCGCACGGAAAGGCCGTCTGAAAACTGATAAAATAGGCAGATTCAGAAAATCAGGTAAACACAATGTTTGAACAAGAAGACGAATGGGTCAGCAAAACCCAAATGAAAAAGCAGATGAACGATTTGCAGGCTTTGGGTATGGAATTGACCAAGCTCTCCAGCGATACGTTGAAAAAAATCGGCTTGGACGAAGAACTGTTCGAGGCGATTGCCACCTATAAAAAAATCACGTCCAACAGCGCGCTCAAACGCCAAGCCCAATTTATCGGCCGCCTGATGCGCGATACCGACCCTGCGCCCATCGAAGCCTATTTGGCCAAACTGCGCGGCGACAATGCAGCACACAATGCCTTTTTGCAACGCGTCGAGCAGGCGCGTACCCGACTGTTGGCAGACGATGGCGCGATTACCCAATTTATGGCCGATTTTCCGCAAGCCGACGCCGGTAAATTGCGCACCTTGATCCGCAATACCAAAAAAGAGCAGGAACAAAACAAACCGCCTAAAAACTTCCGCGCGCTGTTCCAAGAAATTAAAGCAGTGATGGAGGCCGGTCAATCCGATGCTTCAGAAGAAGGGCAGGATTGGGAAGAATAAACCCTTAAGGCCGTCTGAAAACGGATTGCGGTTTTCAGACGGCCTGTATCGTAATGCCGAAGGAGGATGACCATGAAATTTCGCCACTCTGTAACTGCCTTGCTGGTTGGTGTATTGATCCTCAATGGATGTACTACCGATCTTTGGGAAAGAAATAGCCCGTTCCAGCAAACCACAACTGAAAAAACCGTTGCCAAAGACAATATTCAAGCATTTGGCGTGGTTGCCAAAGACAATACGCAATTGGAAACAGGCAGCTTGGTCATGATGGGTGGAAAATATTGGTTTGTCGTTAATCCTAAAGATTCAGCTAAGTTGAAGGCGGTTTTGGATGCTAAGCTGAGCAAACGATTTCAAATGGTTCGGCAAAATTCAAAACAGGTGTATGAAGCTTTGCCGGTTGAATTGAAATCCCCTGAAGCGCAAACTTTCCGCTCGAATTTCTGCCTGCGTTACGATACTCAAAAAGTTGCCGAGATTGCCAAGTTGAAACAGCTGGCGTTTAAACCGGTCGAACTTGATGGTAAAACTGTTTACACACGGTGTATTTCTACCGAAGGTCATTATTATGCAACGCCGAAAAATGTTGCCGAAGACCGCCGTTTTGACACTGCCGTTCCGGTCAGAATTTATTATACGGAAACCAAAAAAAGCACCGACGTTCGGAAGTTGACGGGGAATATCCTGAAAACGCCATTTACATTGGCTTTGGACGCAGTCGGCGCAGTGATTGCAGTCTCCTATGTCGTGATCGGTGAAATTGTCGATGATTCACGCAAATAATATCCAAGGCCGTCTGAAAACGGATTGTAGGTTTCAGACGGCCTCCTCCTTAAAATAAACGCTTCAAAAATATTAATTTTCTCTCTATTTAAACCCACACACCATGTCCGTCAAAATCCAAACACGTTCCATTAATCCGACTGTTTTCAACGACTTGCTCACTGCAGGTACCGATCCTTTGATTGCGCGGCTGTGTGCTGCTCGTGAAGTGCAAAGTCCGGCCGAGTTGGACGACAAGCTTGCTGCGCTTTTGCCGTATCAAACGCTGACAAACTGCGAAGCCGCCGCCGGACGTTTGGCGGATGCGATTGAGCGTCAGGAAAAAATCCTGATTGTTGCCGACTATGATGCCGACGGTGCGACGGCGTGTTCCGTCGGTATGAGCGGTTTGGCGGCGATGGGGGCGAAAGTGGATTTCCTTGTGCCCAACCGCTTTGAACACGGCTACGGTTTAACGCCCGAGCTGGCTGAAATCGCGGCCGAGCAAGGTGTGGATTTGTTGGTGACGGTGGATAACGGTATCGCCAGCATTGCAGGCGTGGCGCGTGCGCAGGAGTTGGGTTTGGATGTGATTGTAACCGACCACCATCTGCCTGCCGAGACCGTGCCCGACTGCATCATCGTCAATCCAAACCAAAAAGGCTGCGGTTTCCAAAGCAAAAGCTTGGCGGGCGTGGGCGTGATTTTTTATGTATTAATGGCTTTGCGTGCTGAACTGCGCCGCCGCAATTATTTTTCAGACGGCCTGAAAGAGCCGAATCTGGGCGATCTCTTGGATTTGGTCGCACTCGGTACTGTCGCCGACGTCGTCACCCTGGACCACAACAACCGTATCCTCGTGTCGCAAGGGTTGAAACGGATGCGTTTGGGCAAAATGCGCCCCGGTATCCGCGCCTTGTTTGAAGTGGCGCGGCGCGATTGGCGCAAGGCTCAGCCTTTCGATATGGGCTTTGCGTTGGGACCGCGCATCAATGCCGCCGGACGGTTGGACGATATGTCGGTCGGCATTGCCTGTCTGTTGGCGCGAGATGATGCCGAGGCGCAGGAACTGGCGGCGCAGTTAAACAACCTCAATATCGAGCGCCGCGAAATCGAGCAGTCTATGCTGCAAGACGCGCTGAATGCTTTTCCTGAAACCCTGCCTCCAGGGCAGACGACTTTGGTGGCATATCGCGATGACTTCCATCAAGGCGTGGTCGGCATCGTTGCCAGCCGCCTCAAAGACCGTTTTTATCGTCCGACCATCGTGTTTGCGCCTGCCGACAACGGCGAAGTGCGCGGTTCGGGACGCTCCATTCCCAATCTGCACCTGCGCGATGCTTTGGATTTGGTGTCCAAACGCCATCCCGATTTGATTTTGAAATTCGGCGGACACGCGATGGCGGCGGGTTTGAGCATACTTGAACACAATATCCCCGCGTTTCAGACGGCCTTTGAAGAAGCCGTGCGCGAGATGGTGTGCGAAGACGATTTGTCGCAAACCTTCATCACCGACGGCAGCCTGCCTGCACGCGACATTACGCTGGAACAGGCGCAAAACCTTGCTAAACACGTTTGGGGACAGGGCTTCGCGCCGCCGAGTTTTACCGATGAATTTCATGTTGTCCGCCAGCAACCTTTGGGCGCGGAAGGTAAACACAAAAAAGTCTGGCTGCAAAAAGACGGCTACGAATTTGAAGCCATGTTTTGGCGTTGCAGCGAAGACATTCCCGAATACATCCGCACGGTGTACCGCCCCGTTGCCAACGAATGGCGGAACAATCTCGAATTGCAGCTTTATATCGACTACTGGGAAGCCGCGTAAGCAAAGGCCGTCTGAAAAATGAAGAAACAAAAACCTTGGCTCGGCTTTTCATTGGCGCTGCTTGCCACCATGACTTGGGGCTCGCTGCCGGTCATCGCCCAACAGGCCTTAAAAGCCGTCGATGCGCCCACGCTGGTATGGATACGCTTTTTAGTGGCTTCGCTGGTGTTGTTTGTGCTGTTGGGACTGACCGGCAAGCTGCCGAGGCCGTCTGAATTTTCCAGGCAAACCTTATTTTTATTGGTGCTGGGCATTATCGGTATTTCCGCCAATTTTGTTCTCGTTGCCATGGGTTTGCACTATATTTCTCCGACAACCACGCAGGTGTTGTGGCAGCTCTCGCCCTTTACCATGATTTTGGTCGGCGTAGGCGTGTTTAAAGAAGCATTTACGCACTGGCAAAAAATCGGCTTGATGCTTTTGCTGACGGGTTTGGTCATGTTTTTTAACGACAAATTCGGCGAACTTTTCAGCTTGGGCAGCTACGCGGTCGGCGTGATGATGGCGGCTTCGGGCAGCATGATTTGGGTGTGCTACGGCGTGGCGCAAAAACTTCTGTCCAAACATTTCAATTCGCAACAAATCCTGTTGATGATTTATTTTTGCAGCAGCTTTGTTTTCCTGCCGTTTGCCGAACCGTCGCAAATCGTCTATATCGGCAATCCGTTTTTATGGGGCTGCTTTATCTATTGCTGCCTGAACACGCTGATCGGCTATGGTTCATTCGGCGAAGCGCTCAACCATTGGGACGCTTCCAAAGTCAGTATCGTCACCACGCTGATTCCCGTATTCACCATGATATTTTCCACCATCGGCCATCATCTCGCCCCCGATTATTTTGCCGCTTCGGATATGAATATCGTCAGCTATGTGGGTGCCATGGTGGTTGTGGCCGGGGCATTGCTGGCTGTGGCCGGAGAGAAAGTGGTGGGGCTTTTTTTGAGAAAGATATAAAGCATTTATTGCGAAACAGAATAAAGCAAGGCCGTCTGAAACAGGTTTCGGACGGCCTTTATATTTTTTAAATTAGATTAATGTGAAACGCCGAATCAATAGAAGCCTTCGCGTTCTTCACGGGTGCTGATGTAGATGTTTTTCACTTGGGTGTAGGCGGCGAGCATCATTTTGTGGGTTTCGCGGCCGATACCTGAAGTTTTGTAGCCGCCAAACGGCGCGCCGGCAGGCAGGCGGTTGTAGCAATTTACCCAAACGCGACCGGTTTCCAATGCGTTGGAAACGCGCAGGCAGCGGTTGATATCGGTACTCCACACTGCGCCGCCCAAGCCGTATTCGCTGTCGTTGGCCATTTTGATGACTTCTTCTTCGGTTTTGAATTTAATTACGGTGGCAACCGGTCCGAAGATTTCTTCTTGGGAAACACGGGCTTCGTTGCTGGCTTCAATCAAAGTAGGCTCGACAAATTCGCCTTTGCCCAATTCGCCTTCGATTTTTTTACCGCCGGTAATGATGCGGCAGCCTTCTTGTTCGCCGATTTTGACGTATTTCAAAATGGTCTCGAGTTGTCCGGCATTGACTTGCGAACCCATTTGGGTGTCATCTTCCCAAGGCAGGCCGACTTTGATTTTTTTGAATTCTTCAGCCAAAGCATTGACGAATTTGTCGTAAATGCCTTCTTGTACAAAAATGCGCGAACCGGCGCAGCACACTTGGCCTTGGTTGAACAAAATACCTTTTTGTGCGCCTTCGAGGGCTTTGTCGAAAGGCATATCGTCGAAGAAGATGTTGGCAGATTTGCCGCCCAATTCCAAAGTGGACGGAATCAGCAATTCGGCGGCGGCAATACCGACGCGGCGGCCGACTTCGGTTGAACCGGTAAAGGCCAGTTTGTTGAAGCCTTTGTGGTGCAGCATGTATTCGCCGGATTTAGAACCGCGGCCGGTAATCACGTTCAACACGCCTTTAGGCAGCAAGTGGTTGATTTTTTGAGCGAGGGACAACAGGCTCAATGAAGTGCTGGAAGAAGGGTGGATGACGATGGTACAACCTGCGGCCAATGCCGGGGCGATTTTCCATGCGGCCATCAAGAATGGGAAGTTCCAAGGAATGATTTGGCCGACAACGCCGATCGGTTCGCGCAGAACGATGGACAGGTCTTCGGCATCAAGCTGTGTTGCAGTGCCTTCTTCACCGCGGATCACGCTGGCGAAATAGCGGAAATGGTCGGAAGCCAAAGGCACGTCGGCGGCGCGGGTTTCGCGGATGGGTTTGCCGTTGTCCAAGGTTTCTTGCAGGGCGAATAATTCTGCGTTTTCGTCAATCACGTCGGCGATTTTGTTCAAAATGGCCGCGCGTTCGGCAGTCGTGGTTTTACGCCATGTTTTGAACGCTTCTTGGGCAGCAGCCACGGCAGCATCGACATCGGCGTCGGTTGCGTCTGTGAACTTGGCCAATTCATCGCCATTGGCAGGGTTGTAAGAGGATAAAAGTTTGCCTTCGCTACCTTTCGTCCATTCGCCGTTGATTAAAAGGCCGTATTCTTTATCAAACACATTTAAATCTTTTGCCATAATGCTCTCTCCTTAATGAATGGGAAGGCGTGTTTCTGCGCCATAAAAACAGCTTATGCTTTTTTCTTTTTAGGTTCAAGTACTAAAAATGAGAATGTTCTCAAAATTTACGTTTGCAATGTTGTTTCATGTAGCAGGCCGTCTGAAAAATAAAGGATTTGATTGAAATGAAAGTGTATTTGTTAATATATTTAAAGATTCAGACGGCTTGAATAGGATTTGTTATGGTATAACATCATAACTTATTGTTTTGAAAAAGATTATGGGTTGACGGTTTCGGGCATGGGGAGTATTCTCATTTATAGCTAAACAGTTTTTTCGACACTCTAGGAGACGCTCCATGAAAATGCATGCTGTGGTAGTAAACAAAGATGTAGCAGGTGATGTAGAAGTTGTTGAACGCGAACTGCGTCCGCTGGAATACGGCGAGGCGTTGGTGGAAGTCGAGTATTGCGGTGTGTGCCACACCGACTTGCACGTTGCGGCAGGCGATTACGGTGACAAACCGGGTCGCGTGTTGGGACACGAAGGCATCGGTTTGGTTAAAGAAGTTGCCGACGGTGTGAAAAATCTGAAAGTCGGCGACCGTGTCAGCATCGCATGGCTGTTCCAAAGCTGCGGTTCTTGCGAATACTGTAATACCGGCCGCGAAACCTTGTGCCGCTCTGTATTGAACGCAGGCTATACTGCCGACGGCGGTATGGCGACCCATTGTATCGTGAGCGCAGATTACGCAGTCAAAGTCCCTGAAGGCTTGGACCCTGCGCAAGCTTCGAGCATCACTTGTGCCGGCGTAACTACTTATAAAGCGATTAAAGTTTCCGGCGTTCGTCCGGGCCAATGGATTGCGATTTACGGCGCAGGCGGTTTGGGCAACTTGGCAGTTCAATACGCAAAAAAAGTATTTGGCGCGCACGTTGTTGCCGTTGATGTCAACGATGAAAAACTGGCTTTTGCCAAAGAAACCGGTGCGGATTTGGTAATCAATGCCGCCAAAGAAGATGCGGCTCAAGTCATCCAAGAGAAAACCGGCGGCGCACACGCAGCCGTTGTCACAGCCGTATCCGCTGCTGCCTTCAATTCAGGCGTTAACTGCGTTCGCGCAGGCGGCCGTGTTGTTGCAGTTGGCTTGCCGCCTGAGTCTATGGATTTGTCTATCCCACGTTTGGTATTGGACGGCATCGAAGTGGTCGGCTCTTTGGTCGGTACCCGCAAAGATTTGGAAGAAGCATTCCAATTCGGCGCAGAAGGCTTGGTTGTGCCTAAAGTCGAATTGCGTGCTTTGGATGAAGCGCCTGCCATCTTCCAAGAAATGCGCGAAGGTAAAATTACCGGCCGTATGGTGATTGATATGAACAAAGAGTGCAGCTGCATTCATCACTAATCAAATGATTTTGTGACAAAAAGGCCGTCTGAAACTTTTCAGACGGCCTTTTTTATTGGACTGGATAACTTAAAGCGCAAAACCACTTTCAAATACGCGGATTTCTCCGCTGACAGGATCGGTGAACTCTATTCTTTTAGCCAGAAGTTTTAAAGGTTTGTCGTAGTCTTCCTCGCCGGCCGCCAAGGGGGTAGGGTAAAGCGCATCGTTCATCAGCGGCATGTTCAAACTCATCATATGCACGCGGAGCTGGTGTTTTTTTCCGGTATGTGGCGTGAGGCGGTAGAGGCTGAATGCGCCGCGGTTTTCGATAAGCTCGATGGTCGTGTGGGCGTTGGGTTCGCCTTCCGTTTCACACGTG
The DNA here is from genome assembly GCF_051957355.1 of Neisseria sp. P0018.S001. Classification (NCBI taxonomy): domain Bacteria; kingdom Pseudomonadati; phylum Pseudomonadota; class Betaproteobacteria; order Neisseriales; family Neisseriaceae; genus Neisseria; species Neisseria sp. P0018.S001. Next base: position 63,289 of record NZ_JBQCWN010000010.1, read on the forward strand.
AGGAAGAATTTTTCGCCACGTTCCATTCGTGACGAAATATCCAGCGGATAGTCCAAATCCGTTCGAGTCGGCGCTACCGCTTCATAAGTTTTTTGGACGGTTTTTTCTTGGAACATGGTCTGATAATCGCGACGCGTGGCAGGGTTGAGCGAAAGCAGCATAACGCCTGCCGTATCTTTGTCCAAGCGATGAATCGGCGTAATGTCTTCAACATTCAAATGCTGCAATTCAGGCCGCAAACGCAGGCGCGTGAGCAGGGTTTCCCGCAAAAATCTGCCGCTGGGGATCACGGGCAGAAAATGCGGTTTGTCCACCACAATCAAATGTTCATCAATATGCAAAATCTTTTCTTCAAACGGAATACGCGGCTCGCTCTCACGGCTGGTTTCACGGTAATAAAACATCGTCTTGCCGGGCTCGAACAAAGTATTTTCATCAAACGGCACGCCATCCGCGCCCACCACAAAACCGCTGTTCAGCCGCCGCCGCCAGTTTTCTTCGCCGACAAAGGGAAAATGAGCGCATAGAAAATGCAGCAACGGCAAGCCGTAAAACTGTTTTTCATGCGGCAAAACCAAGTAGCTGGGTTTGACACCGTCTAAAAGGGGGAGGGGATTGGTACGTTTTTTCATGCGGCGGATTGTACTCGGTTTTTAGGATTTTTTCAGACGGCCTTGTTTATATGGAAAATAAACTTCTAATAATAGATATGTATTGATGCAGGTTTTGTGCTTAAATAGATTCTTCAAATGACCAAAGAAACTGGTTTCTTTGGAACTTGCTTTTGTGGCATGAATTAAAGAAATGATAAAGAAGCAATATTTGAGAAAAGGAGAATATTATGAAGAAAGAAATCAGCATAATCATTATGTTATCCGCATTTTCCGTATCCGCTATGGCGGGAGGGGAAGTTCGGCTCGGTAAGAGTGAGACATACGATAATGAGTATGAGCTTATGGTAGAGCATGAAGTAAATGAAGAAGTTTCACAATTAAATCAAGATGAGTATGCAGTACATCCAATACGCAACGATAGCGGCGTCATGCAGTCAGGAAAAGCTACTTCAGGCAGACAAGCCGTTTCCCAATACGGAAAACCTAATTTGCCGCCTGTCCGCTTAAATCCGCACCCTTCACGACCTTGATTTCAAAATCAAAGGGCTGCTCCATTTATTTGAGCAGCCCTTTTGTGTTGTTGGCTCACTCACATTTTTGTTTGCGCAAAACAAGTTTGTAATCGGTTTTGATGCTGGTTTGATCGTCAATCATCTTAAAATCATCTATCAAACAACGGTTTTCTGTACATTTCAACGTGAAATCTGCACCGACCCTATGGCCGTCAAATTGTTTAAATGTTGCCCGGATGGTATGAGGAGAAGTGACCTTGACTTGCAAGGTTTTATGGAAGTTGTCAGGATGATCCTGACCAAAGCCCAAGTAGTAATGTATCGGCATGTCACATCCCATCTCCATATCGGGTTGCTTACGGATATTAGTGTCAAAATTATTAAATTGTCGGATGATTTTTTGTAATTCAGGCGTGGTAACATGATTGTGTTCAGAGCCTAAATCCACTTTAGACAGATAAACCTTTTTGACTAAATCTATTTTGGCTTGATTATTTGTGGCGTTATTTGCAGCCATCACTTGGGAAGATAGGCTGGTAGTCAACAAGCCGATAACAAAAAGAGAGTGTAGTGTTTTCATGATGTGCATAGGGATGAGATGAAAAGAATCCAAGTATAACGACATTGAATCTATATTGAATATGTTTCTAAAAAATTTAAGTCGAAAATTGGAATCATTGAATATGATTCTGCAATCTGCTTTACAGGCCGTCTGAATGCGAAAACCGATTTTCAGACGGCCTTTTGATTTGTTCCCAAACTCACAAACCCTTAAAAATCAGCTATAATGCCCAACTATTTGATTTTCGCTTATCCCATATTGAAATGGCACAAAAAATCCAATCTGTAAAAGGTATGAACGACCTTTTACCTGTCGAACAAAAAGATTTCAAACTGACGGCTGCGTTTTGGCAGGCGTTTGAAGATACGGTTAGTCGTTGGACACGCGCTTACGGCTATCAGCAAATCCGTACGCCGATTGTCGAGCAAACCGGTTTGTTTGTCCGCTCCATCGGCGAGGAAACCGATGTGGTCGGCAAGGAAATGTACACCTTCTCTGATTCAAACGATTCTTTGAGTTTGAGCCTGCGTCCTGAAGGTACGGCTTCTTGTCTGCGTGCGGTGGTCGAACACAACCTTTTGTACAACAGCCCGCAAAAACTGTGGTATATGGGGCCGATGTTCCGCCGCGAGCGTCCGCAAAAAGGCCGTTATCGTCAGTTCCATCAGGTCGGTATCGAGGCTTTGGGTTTTGAAGGGCCGGATATTGATGCGGAAATCATCGCGATGTCAGCCGACTTGTGGGAAAAATTGGGCATTCGCGAATACCTGACTTTGGAAATCAACAGCTTGGGCAACCGTGAGGAACGCGCGGCACACCGTGCGGCATTGGTTGAATATCTGACCCGTTATGAAGATAAGTTGGATGAAGACAGCAAACGCCGTCTGAAAACCAATCCTTTGCGCGTTTTGGATACGAAAAATCCTGATTTGCAGGAAATCTGCAACGCGGCGCCGCGTTTGGTGGATTACTTGGGCGAGGCTTCGCAAAACCACTATGCACGCTTCAAGGCGATGTTGGACGGTTTGGGTATTCAATATGTTGAAAATCCGCGCTTGGTCCGCGGTTTGGATTACTACAATCAGACGGTTTTTGAGTGGACGACCGACAAACTCGGCGCGCAGGCGACTGTGTGCGGTGGCGGCCGTTACGACGGTTTGATTGAAGAGCTTGGCGGCAAGCCTGCGCCGTCTATCGGCTTTGCGATGGGTATTGAGCGCCTGCTGCTTTTGGTGAGCGAATACGGCTCGCTGGAAGCGAACGCTGCGCCTGATGTCTATGCAATGCACCAAGGCGAAGGTGCGGACTTGCAGGTGATGAAATACGCGCAAGCCTTACGCACACAAGGTTTCAATGTGATGCAGCATTCCGGCTATCAGAGCCTGAAAGCGCAAATGAAAAAAGCAGACAACAGTGGCGCACGCTTTGCTCTGATTGTGGCTCAGGATGAGCTGGCAAACGGTACGGTTACCCTGAAAGATATGCAGGGCAAACACGAACAGAAAACCGTTGCCGCCACTGATTTGACAGACACTTTACAACAATGGAAGAACGCATAAATGGCAGCCCATTTGGAAGAACAACAAGAGTTAGACAACTTTAAATATTTTTGGAAACGCACCGGCCGTTGGATCTTTGCCTTGCTGATCGTGGCGGCTTTGGGGTATTTGGGTTACACCATTTACCAAGGCCAAAAAGCTTCAAAAGATCAGGAAGCCGCCGCCGTATTGGCGCAAATGGTGGAAAAGGCGCAGCAAAAAACCGACCCCAAATCCATCAACGCCGATTTGGCCGAATTGCAAAAAAACTATCCTGATTCTATTTCGACAGCCCAAGCTACGTTGATGGTAGCGGCGACTGAGTTTGATGCCGGCCGTTATGATGTGGCGGAAGGTCATTTGAATTGGGTGCTGAAAAACCAAAACGCACCGCTGGTTCAAGCTTTGGCAGCCCAGCGTTTGGGCGTTGTCCTGTTGCAGCAGAAAAAATACGATGCCGCCATCAATGCCCTGAATACTCAGGTTGAGGCTGACTTCGAGCCTTTGATGCTGGAAACCAAAGGCGATGTTTACGTTGCCCAAAATAAAACCAAAGAAGCCGTACAAAGTTACGAAGCTGCTTTGAGCAAATTGCCGCAAACCGCCGTGGGCCGCGAATTGCTGCAAATGAAAATCGACAGCTTGAAATAAGTTTTTTTAAAATCAAGGCCGTCTGAAGTTGCCATGACTTTTCAGACGGCCTACACTTATCCTTATCAACCGTGTTTTTAAAACACCTGCTTGTGTTCCGCTCCCGATTTTAGGCGGCACTTGACACAGAAAGACTCAATCATGAAACCAACCATCGCGCTTGTCGGCCGCCCCAATGTCGGCAAATCTACTTTATTCAACCGTTTGACGCGCACCAAAGACGCGCTCGTACATGACTTGCCCGGCCTGACGCGTGACCGCCATTACGGTCATGGCAAAGTCGGCAGCAAACCTTATTTGGTCATCGATACCGGCGGTTTTGAGCCGGTTGTGGACAGCGGCATTTTGCACGAAATGGCAAAACAGACCTTGCAGGCTGTTGATGAAGCCGATGCAGTGGTGTTTTTAGTGGACGGCCGCACCGGTTTGACCCCGCAAGACAAAATCATTGCCGACCGTTTGCGCCAAAGCCCGCGTCCCGTTTATTTGGCCGTGAATAAAGGCGAGGGCGGCAATAGGGCCGTGCTTGCCGCCGAGTTCTACGAACTTGCCCTGGGCGACCCTTATGTTATTTCAGGTGCGCACGGCGATGGCGTGTATTATCTGATTGAGGATATTTTGGAAACCTTCCCCGAGCCTGAAAAGGAAGAGGAAGAAGCGAAACATCCTGTTTTTGCTGTAATCGGCCGTCCAAATGTCGGTAAATCAACCTTGGTAAACGCCATCCTCGGCGAAGAACGTGTGATTGCCTTCGATATGGCAGGCACGACGCGTGACAGTATCCATATCGATTTTGAACGTGAAGGCAAACCGTTTACCATCATCGATACCGCAGGTGTGCGCCGTCGCGGCAAAGTGGATGAAGCGGTGGAAAAGTTCTCCGTTATCAAAGCCATGCAGGCGGTTGAGGCGGCAAACGTTGCTGTTTTGGTGTTGGATGCGCAACAAGATATCGCCGACCAAGATGCGACGATTGCGGGTTTTGCTTTGGAAGCAGGCCGTGCCTTGGTGGTGGCGGTCAATAAATGGGACGGCATCAGCGAAGAGCGTCGCGAGCAAGTGAAACGCGATATCAACCGCAAGCTGTATTTCCTTGATTTTGCTAAGTTCCACTTTATTTCTGCGTTGAAAGAGCGCGGTATAGACGGTTTGTTTGAAAGCATTCAGGCTGCCTACAATGCGGCAATGATTAAGATGCCGACGCCGAAAATCACGCGCGTCCTGCAAAGCGCGATTGAACGTCAACAGCCGCCGCGCGCAGGTTTGGTGCGTCCGAAAATGCGTTATGCCCACCAAGGCGGCATGAATCCGCCGGTGATTGTGGTACACGGCAATTCGCTGCACGCCATTTCCGACAGCTACACGCGCTATCTGACCCAAACATTCCGCAAAGCCTTCAATCTGCAAGGTACGCCGCTCAGAATTCAATACAATGTTTCGGAAAACCCGTATGAAAATGCGGAAGACAAACCGAAGAAAAAACCGCTGCGCCGCGTCAGCCTGAGCAACCGCATTGAGAAACGCGAAGGCCGCAAGGAAGAGAAAAACCGCTTCAAGAAAAAAACCAAAGTCAGCGTGAAAAAACAATTCAGCAAATAAGCATAAAGGCCGTCTGAACGATTTCAGACGGCCTTTTATGATGGAATGTAAGTTATTCATGTTTCATGATATTTATCGATTAGATTTGCTGGAATCAAAATACATAAAATCGGGATTGGGAAGGGGTGTGAAGATGAAAATGAAACAGTCGGTTTGTCGGGAATTTCCCTTATTGCTGGATTCCTAAACGGTGTGATAGAAAAAAATAGTTGGTAATTTATTCTATTCGGGGCTACAATCCCATCAAAAGCCGATTTTGGCGTCTTTACAATCATAATAATGGAGCTCAAGAATATGACAGCTAAAGGACAAATGTTACAAGATCCTTTTTTGAATGCGTTGCGTAAAGAGCACGTTCCGGTTTCGATCTACTTGGTAAACGGCATCAAGCTGCAAGGCCAAGTGGAATCATTCGACCAGTACGTTGTTCTGCTGCGTAATACTTCCGTCACTCAAATGGTTTACAAACACGCTATCTCAACAATCGTTCCTGCACGCGCAGTCAGCTTGCAACACGAAAACAAACAACCTCAAGCCGCTGCCGCAGCTGCTCCGGTTCAAGTTGAGACTGTGCAACAACCTGCCGAATAAATGATGTAACGCATTCCTGTTTTTCAATACCTTACCGCTTTTGCGGTAGGGTATTTTTATTTTCAGACGACCTTTATCATGCTGCTTGAAAACATTCTTCCCTTTGCCCACTCCTTGTTACGACAAGCCTTAAAAGCAGGCGGCCGCGCTTTGGATGCGACGGCCGGAAACGGGCATGATACTTTGCTGTTGGCGCAGTCGGTTGGAGAGACGGGTAGGGTGTGGGCGTTTGATGTGCAATCCAAAGCACTGGAGCAGACTCAAGGCCGTCTGAAAGAAAATGGCGTAGATGGTTGGGTAGCCCTGATACATGACGGTCATGAAAACGTTTTATCTTATATCGACGAGTCTTTAGATGCCGCAGTATTTAATTTCGGTTGGCTGCCGGGTGGCGATAAAAGCTGTACGACTGAAGCGGCAAGCAGCATCCGTGCGCTGACGGATACTTTGGGTTTGCTGAAAGAGGGCGGGTTGGCCGTAGCGGTATTGTATCCGGGGCATGAAGCCGGCCGAATAGAGGCTGAAGCGATTGTGCAATGGGCGGAAACTTTGCCGCAGGAAGCCTTTGCCGTGTTACGCTATGGCTTTGTCAACCGCCGCAATGCGCCTCCCTATCTGCTGGCGATTGAAAAGTTGCGTCAGAAATAGATGTTTGCGGTAAAATAGCTGCTTTGTTTTTCAACCCTTAATATAAGAAACTGCCATGCAATATCTGTTTGTAAAATACAGCCATCAGATTTTCGTTGCCATTACCATCCTGTTGTTCAACATCCGTTTTTTCCTGCTCTGGCGTCATCCTGAGAAACCGTTGGCAGGCATTTGGAAGGCCATGCCGCATTTGAACGACACTATGTTGCTGTTTACCGGCTTGTGGCTGATGAAGATTACCCATTTTTCGCCGTTCAATGCGCCGTGGCTCGGCATGAAAATCCTGCTGTTGCTGGTTTATATTGTGTTGGGCATGATTATGATGCGTTCGCGTCCGCGTTCGCCGAAATTCTATATCGTCTACGTTTTGTCCATGTCGTGTGTTGCCACGATTGTTTTCCTTGCCAAAACCAAAACGCTGCCGTTTTAAAAGAGGCCGTCTGAAATGTATCCGCATTTTGCCGTTGTCGCTTTGGGCAGCAATCTTGCCAATCCTGCCGAACAGGTTCGCGCCGCTTTGGCTGAATTGGCCGCGCATCCGCATATCCGGCTCGAAAAAACATCTTCCCTGTATCTGACTGCGCCAGTCGGCTATGACGATCAGCCCGATTTTGTGAACGCCGTTTGTACCGTGAAAACATCATTGGACGGCGTGGCGCTGTTGGCTGAGTTAAACCGCATCGAGGCCGAATTTGGGCGCGAACGTACCTTCCGCAATGCGCCGCGTACTTTGGATTTGGACATCATCGATTTTGACGGTATTCGCAGCGATGACCCGCATCTGACTTTGCCGCATCCGCGCGCGCATGAGCGCAGTTTCGTTATGTTGCCGCTGGCTGAAATCCTTCCGGATTTCGAGTTGGGCGAGCATGGCCGTGCGGCTGATTTGGCTCAGGCTTTGGGCGGGCAGGGTATTCGCCTGTTGAAAGAATAAGGGCCGTCTGAAAACGGACTAAAACAAGAAAGGGCGTGTTGGACACGCCTTTTTTGCTATAAAATATTGTTGGGAAACACATTACAAAGAGTTACTATGAATCCTCGTTATATTGTTGTCGAAGGTACCATCGGTAGCGGCAAGACTGCTTTGAGCCGCCGCTTGGCAGAGCATTTCAGCGCGTTGCTGTTGTCGGAGAGTCCGGATCACAATCCGTTTCTCATGAAGTTTTACAGCAATGTTTCCAATAATGGCTTGGCTGCCGAGCTTTTCTTCCTGACGCGCCGCGCTGAAAGCGTGAATATTATTGAAGACCAATGTGCGCAAGGCGGAATGGTTGTGGCTGATTTTTTGCCGGAAAAAGACCGTATTTTTACGCCTATCGTTTTGAATGATGACGAGCAGCAGCTTTTTGCTGATATGAAGCAACGCATTCTGCCGCAATACGCAGAGCCCGATGTGGTGATTTATCTGCAAACCGCCGTCGAAAACAACCGCAAACGTCTGCAAAAACGTCACGAAGGCATTATCAGCTTGTTCCCCGAAGGCTATTTGGGACGGGTGCATGACGAGTACAGCCACTTCTTTCATTTGTATCAAAGCGCGCCTTTGCTGACCGTCAATGCCGATGAGTTGGATTTGGCCGGCAATGACGACCATTTCCAGCTTTTGTTGCGCGCATTGGAAGATTTTCAAGGTACGCGCAGTTATTTGAATTTAAGCGAAAAATAAACGCAGGCTAGGTTTAGGCCGTCTGAAAGGAATAATATGTCAAAATATCAATTTACACTCCCATCTTCTTCCGGCAGCGATTTTAACTCCGCCGAACATTTGCCGTTGGTTGTCTATTTTTATCCTAAAGACAGCACGCCCGGCTGTACCACCGAAGGCTTGGATTTCAACGCCAGATTGGAACAATTCAAAGCATTGGGCTATACCGTTGTCGGCATTTCGCGCGACGGCGTCAAATCGCATCAGAATTTCTGCGCCAAACAAGGTTTCCAGTTTGAATTGTTGAGCGACAAAGAAGAAACCGTCTGCAAACTGTTTGACGTGATCAAGCTGAAAAAGCTTTACGGCAAAGAATCCCTCGGCATTGAGCGCAGCACGTTTGTGTTGGACGAAAACGGCGAAATCGCCCATGAATGGCGCAAAGTCAAAGTGGCCGGACACGCGCAGGAAGTTTTGGATACAATTTCTCAAGCCTCTTAAATAGGGCTTTGAGAACCTAAGGCCGTCTGAACGGATGTAAAGTCATGCCGTTCAGACGGCCTTTCAATACAGTTTGATGAGTATGGACGATTTAATAGACAAACTGCTTGAATCCCTTTGGCTGCAAGACAGGCTCAGCCACAATACGCTGCAAAGTTACCGCCGTGATTTGGTCAAAGTCGCCGCGCGGTTGGCCGAGGGCGGGCAGGATTGGTTGAGTGCCGATGAATTTGCCCTGTCTGATGCTGTGTATGCAGAGGGAGAAAAAAACACGTCCCAAGCGCGGGCATTGTCAGCTTGCAAGCGCATGTACGGCTGGTTGGAAGAAACGGGTCAAAGAGCAGACAATCCCACCCGTTTTCTCAAGGCGCCGAAATCGGAACGAAAACTGCCCACGCTGATTACCGAAGCTCAAATCGACGCGCTGCTGGCTGCGCCGGATGTGGAAACGCCGCATGGTCTGCGCGACAAAGCCTTGCTCGAAGTCATGTATGCAACAGGTTTGCGCGTGACTGAGGCCGTCAAATTGACGCTCAGCGATATCGATTTACATCGCGGCAGTATTCGTACCATAGGCAAGGGCGACAAATTGCGTCTGGTTCCGTTGGGACAGGAAGCGGCCTATTGGGTGGAACGCTATTGCAACGAATCGCGCCCATTGTTGCTGAAAAACAAAATCTGCGACGAAGTGTTTGTCAGCCAGAAACGCAGCGGCATCAGCCGTCAGCTTGCATGGATGATAGTCAAAGAATATGCCGAAGCGGCCGGTATTGCTTCGCTCAGCCCGCACGGTTTGCGCCATGCTTTTGCCACGCATTTGGTCAATCACGGCGTCGATTTGCGTTCGGTCCAGATGATGTTGGGACATTCCGATATCAACACCACGCAGATTTATACCCATGTTGCCAATATTCGTTTGAAAAACATGGTCGATGAACACCATTCCCGTTCATGAATAGAGGCGGCATTTCGAAGATGCCGCCTTTTGTTATCGTGGCCGTCTGAACGGTTATAAAGTTTACTATTTATAAAATAACAATCAAAATACAAATTTACATAGAAAAATTTCAAAACAAAAGGACAGTGCCAATATTGCAATGCAAACCGTTTTTATTTATATTTACGTTCAAGAATAAATCCTACTCTCAATTACAGAGGGTAACAAAATTATTGGAGCACATCATGTTTGTCTGCATCTGCAACGCCATTACTGACCACGACATCAAAGAGACCATTGCCGCCGGTGCAACCACCATGAGCGATTTGCAGGCTCAACTGGGCGTGGCGACTTGTTGCGGTTGCTGCGGCGAATTGGCTGCATCGTTTCTGACTGCAAGCAGTGCCCAAAATACCGTGACTGCCGGTATTAACGTTCAGTCTTAATTCAGAATACAAATAAAGGCCGTCTGAAGGCGTTATCTCGCGCCTGTTCAGACGGCCTTTGTCATGCTTGTATGGTTTGGCGGCATTTTGCTATACAATGGCCGCTTTTGTCCCTCCGAGAGTAACTGCCATGAAACTAACCTTGATGTTTCGGGAATATTGCAGCCTGTGCCACAAAATGCGCGAACAATTAAAGCCTTATCAGGAGCAGTTTGGATTTGGGCTGGATGTTGTCGATGTTGATGAAGATCCGGTTTTAGAAGAAAAGTACAATGAGCTGGTGCCTGTTTTGCTGGATGGCGATACCGAAATCTGCCATTGGTTTTTGGACGAAGAAAAACTGAAAGCGCATTTGAGCGCGTAACAAACCGTTGACCATATTATCTTTCAGACGGCTTTTGGCTGTTTATGCCGTCTGAACATTGATTTTATTATGACTGAAAAACTTTCTCCCGATGCGCTGATTGAAGCGGCGCTGTTGACGCAAGTCGAACCCTTAAACGAAAAAGCCATGCGCGAATTGTGCGTGCCGCCGTTGTCGCAAGACAAGCTGATTGACGTGTTGGCGCAACTGAAGGCCCGCTGGCAGGGCAGGGCTTTGCAACTGGTGCATACCCATGAGGGCTGGCGTTTCCAAATCGCCCAAGCCGCCTTTGAACGACTGGGCAGCCTGCAAGAGCAGCGCGCGCCGCGTTATTCCCGTGCCGTGATGGAAACGCTGGCGATTATTGCCTATCAGCAACCGGTAACGCGTGGCGATATTGAAGGCATACGCGGTGTGGCGGTGTCGCAAAATGTCATGCAAACCTTGCAGGATAGGGGCTGGATTGAAGTCATCGGCCACCGTGATTCTGTCGGCCGTCCGGCTTTGTGGGCGACAACAGCAACATTCCTAAGCGATTTGCGTTTGGAAAGTTTGGAAGAATTGCCGCCACTGACTGAATTGGGCGAGCTGGTGTTGCCTGATTTGATGGAAACGCCGCCGACAGGCGATGAGGAGGCTGAAGAAGCAGTAGAATCAGGAAGCAGACTGATTAACTGATTTGAATGTAAAGGCCGTCTGAAATAATTGTGTTTCAGACGGCCTTTGTGTTAGTTATTCTAGCGTTTTATAGTATTAAATGAACGCTTTATATCATTGAATAAGCCAGCCAGGGTAACAATATGGCGTGGTGCGTTTAGCAGTTTCTTAAAAAATAATTTGTTTAAAATAAATATCTTAGATAAATCATAAGAAAAATCTGATTTAAACTATAAAAAATCTTAGTTATAATCAGCTTATCTAAAGCTATTCCGCATGGTTGCGGGTAATTTACTAAGGAATACTGCAATGCTGTTGGCACTTTCTTTGCGTGATTTTGTCATTGTTGAAAACCTGAATCTTGATTTTCAAAACGGCTTTACCGTATTGACGGGCGAGACCGGCGCAGGCAAATCGATTACTCTGGATGCAATTGGCCTGTTGTTGGGCGATAAAGCCGATTACAGCCAAGTGCGCAGCGGTGCCAAAGAAGCGCAGTTGTCGGCTTTGTTCGACATCAGCGGTTTGTCTGAACTGAAAGCGCAGCTGCAGGAGCAAGGCCTTTTGGAAGAAGATGCGGAAGAGCTCAGCATCCGCCGTATTATCGATGCCAAGGGTAAAAGCCGCAGTTATATCAATAATCAGGCAGTAACATTGGCGCAGCTGAAGGCCATTGGCGAGCAGTTAATCGATATTCACGGCCAAAATGCCCATCATTCGTTGAATCAAGAGTCTGCGCAACGCGAGTTGTTGGACGCATTTGCCGGCAGCAAAGAGCAGGCAGAAACGGTCAAACAGCTTTATCAAAATTGGGTCAATGCGAAAAAGGCACTGCAAGAAGCACAAGAGCAGGCAGAAACCATGGCCATCGAACGCGAGCGTTTGGAATGGCAGTTTAATGAATTGAACCAATTGGAGCTCAAACCCAACGAATGGGAAACCTTAAGCCAAAGCCATGACAGCCTGGCGCATTCGGCCGAATTGCTGCAAACCGCCGAGCAGGTGGGCGACAGTATAGACGGAGACAACGGCATCCAACGTCAAATCTATCAATGCCAAAAACTGCTGGGCAATCTGCAAAACATTGAGCCGCGCTTTGCCGAGAGCCTGAATATGTTGGCAAGTATTGAAGCAGAATTGGGTGAAATCAGTGCCAATATGCGCGATGTGGCTGGTCGCAGCGACATCGATCCTAATGAATTGGCCGCACAAGAAAGCCGTATGGGCGAATTGATGAGTATGGCGCGCAAATACCGCATTGAGCCGGAAGAGTTGCCGCAAAAGTTGGCGGAAATCGACGAGCGCTTGCAAAACCTGCACGCGGCTGCTGATTTGGAAGCCTTGGAAAATGCAGTCGCACGCAATCTTGCCGAATACCATGAAGCCGCGCATATTCTCTCTGCCATGCGCCATCAGGCAGCCGGCCGTTTGGGTGAAGAGACCACCGAGCATATGCAACATTTGGCCATGAAAGGCGCACGTTTTGACATCGTCTTGTTGCCGTCTTCGCCGACCGCGCATGGTCTGGAACAGGTGCAATTCCAAGTGGCAGCGAATAAAGGCAATCCGTCCCGTCCTTTGAACAAAGTGGCTTCCGGCGGCGAATTGGCGCGTATCAGCTTGGCTTTGCAAGTGGTTGCCAGCCAATACACGCAAGTGCCGACATTGATTTTTGACGAAGTGGATACCGGTATTGGTGGCGGTGTTGCTGAAATGGTCGGTAAAGCTTTGCGTGCCTTAGGTAAAAAACATCAAGTCTTGGCGGTAACCCATCTTCCTCAAGTCGCCTCTTGCGGTGAAAACCATTGGCAGGTGCGCAAGCATAGCGAAGGCGAACAAACCGTTAGCGAAATCAGCGTCTTGAACCATCATCAGCGCATTGAGGAAATTGCGCGTATGCTGGGTGGCGAAATCATTACCGATACCACACGCAGCCATGCCGCCGAACTCTTGCATTTGGCAGCCGCCTAAAAGCTTCAAGGCCGTCTGAAAATAGGATTCAGACGGCCTTTTCTATATTTTGCCACCTTTTCAGGCAGGCAGAATACAAGGTATGATTATATCGTCTGTTTACAAGGAAATTTTGATGAAAGTCCTGTTTATCGCCGATCCGATGGCAAGTTTTAAAACCTATAAAGACACTACTTACGCCATGATGCGTGAAATGGCAAAGCGCGGTTGGCAGCTTTTTCATACCTTGAGCGGAGAATTGTCCGTCCGTGAAGGTTTGGTAGTGGCTCAGGCAGCGGCATTTGAGTTTGTCGGCGCGAAGAACGATGACGATCACGAATGGTTTAAAGCAGAGGCAAAAGTTCAGACGGCCTTGAAAGACTTCGATGCGGTCATTATGCGCACTGATCCGCCGTTTGATATGCAATATCTGTATGCAACCCAGTTTTTAACTTTGGCACAGCAGCAGGGCGCAAAAGTATTTAACAGCGGACAAGCAATGCGTGATTTCAATGAGAAATTGGCGATTTTGAACTTCAGCCAGTTTACCGCGCCGACTTTGGTTACCACACGTTCCGCCGATGTCCGTGCCTTTTTGAAAGAACACGGCGACATCATCATCAAACCGTTGGACGGCATGGGTGGTATGGGCATTTTCCGTCTGACCGAATCCGACCCCAATATCGGCAGTATCCTTGAAACCCTGATGCAGCTTGATTCACGCACCATCATGGCGCAACGTTATATTCCTGAAATCGTACATGGCGACAAGCGCATTCTGATTATTGGCGGGGAAGTTGTTCCGTATGCTTTGGCGCGTATTCCGCAAAACGGCGAAACACGCGGCAACTTGGCTGCCGGCGGTCGCGGCGTGGCACAGGAATTGAGCGAGCGCGACCGTGAAATTGCAGAAACCCTTGCGCCTGAATTGAAGCGCCGCGGTATTTTGCTTGCCGGTTTGGATGTCATCGGCAGCAACCTGACCGAAGTCAATGTAACCAGCCCGACCGGCTTCCAAGAAATCATGAAGCAAAAAGATTTCGACGTTGCCGCCATGTTCGCAGATGCCGTTGCATCTTGGGCAAAACAATAGAACCAAAGGCCGTCTGAAGATTGACCCGACCGTTTCTCTTCAGACGGCCTTTTTATGTTGAGAATATGATGGAACCATCTTCCTACGCATCTGAAAAAAAAGGTAAAAACGGCATTAAGCGCATCATTAATGCGTTCGGTTATTCCAAAGACGGACTGGCTGCCGCGTACCGTTATGAAAGTGCATTTCGCCAAGTTTTTTGGTTGAACCTGATTTTAATTTTTTTGGCTTTCTTCCTTGATTTCGGCCCGCTCACTAAAATGGTGCTTGTTGTCGCATCGTTTATTTCACTGATTACCGAATTGTTTAATACCGCCGTCGAGGCAGCCGTTGACCATACCTCTACTGAAAAACACGAGCTGGCCAAGCGTGCCAAAGATGCCGGTTCGGCCGCGCAACTGATGGCTTTGTTCATGTTATTTATTGTTTGGATTGTTGCATTAACTGCTTAGAAATGTGGTAATATGGTAATTCATTAGGATTAGATAGTATTAGTTAATCTATATCAAAGTTTTCAGACGGCCTTCGGTTGTAAGATGAAGGCCGTATATTCCAGCCATGTGGCAAACATAAGGAGCAAAACATGAAAAAATTAATGGCAACCCTGATTCTGGCAGGCTTGGCAACTTCCGTATCTGCAGCCGGTATCCATATTGAAGACGGTTGGGCACGTTCTACCGTTGAAGGTATGAAAATGGGTGGCGCATTCATGAAAATCCAAAACGATGAAGCCAAACAAGACTTCTTGGTAGGCGGCAGCAGCCCTGTTGCCGAACGTGTTGAAGTACACACTCACGTGAACGACAACGGCGTTATGCGCATGCGCGAAGTTAAAGGCGGCGTGCCTTTGGCTGCGAAAGGCGTAACCGAACTGAAACCAGGCAGCTACCACGTTATGTTCATGGGTCTGAAAAAACAATTGAAAGAAGGCGAAAAAGTACCTGTAACCCTGAAATTCAAAAACGCGAAACCCCAAACTGTCGAGCTGGAAGTGAAAACCGCACCGCAATCCGGCATGGATCACGGTCACGGCCATGGTCACGGTGGCGCGCATCAGCACTAATTGCTTGAATTTGCATATAAAGGCCGTCTGAAAGTCATTGGGCTTTCAGACGGCCTTTTCTGTCGTTAAATCAAAATGTGCTAAAATTACGCTTTAAAAAATGCATTTGAAACCCACATTCCGCTCATGAATACTACCAACACACCAACAAACATCATCGTCGGCCTTTCCGGCGGCGTCGATTCATCCGTTACCGCGGCCCTGCTCAAGCAGCAAGGCCATCAAATCAGCGGCGTGTTCATGCAGAACTGGGAAGATGACGACAACGACGAGTATTGCAGCATCAAACAAGATTCCTTTGATGCCATTGCCGTTGCCGATATCATCGGAATCGATATCGACATCGTCAATTTTGCCGCACAATATAAAGACAACGTATTTGCCTATTTCCTCAAAGAATACAGCGCAGGCCGCACGCCAAACCCGGATGTCTTGTGCAATGCCGAAATCAAATTCAAATGCTTTTTGGACTATGCCATCGAGCAGGGCGCCGATACCATTGCCACCGGACACTATGCCCGCAAAGAAGTTCGCAACGGCGTGCATTACCTGCTCAAAGGTTTGGATCAAAACAAAGACCAAAGCTATTTCCTGTACCGCCTCAAACCTTTCCAACTTGAGCGCGCAATTTTCCCATTGGGTGAGTTGGAGAAGCCTGAAGTCCGCCGTCTTGCCGAAGAATTCAAATTACCGACTGCAACCAAAAAAGACAGTACCGGCATTTGCTTTATCGGCGAACGCCCGTTCCGCGAATTTCTGCAAAAATACCTGCCGACCAATAATGGCAAAATGGTTACCCCTGAAGGCAAAGTGGTTGGCGAACACGTCGGCTTGATGTTTTACACGCTGGGCCAACGCAAAGGCTTGGGTATCGGCGGCGCAGGCGAACCATGGTTTGTCGCGGCCAAGGATTTGACCAAAAACGAACTGATTGTCGTACAAGGCCATGACCATCCTTTGCTTTATACTCGAAGCCTGGTTATGAACGATTTGAGTTTCACATTGCCCGACCGTCCGAAAGAAGGCCGCTATACCTGCAAAACGCGCTACCGTATGGCTGACGCGCCTTGCACGTTGCGTTACTTAGATGATGAAACCATCGAGCTTATCTTTGACGAGCCGCAATGGGCGGTAACCCCCGGACAATCAGCGGTACTGTACGACGGCGATGTGTGCTTGGGCGGCGGCATCATCATGTCCACCGACAAGCCTGTCATCATTACTGCTTAACACAAGGGCCGTCTGAAAACGAAGCGGCAGATTGAATAAAGCCTTCAGACGGCCTCGATTTCAAAAAACGACTCAATAAAAGACTGATTAATATGGAAAAACTCTGGCTCAAAAGCTACGAACAAGGCGTAAACCCTGAAATCGATATTTCTCAATACAGCTCCATCAGCGACGTATTCCGTCAAAGTGTCGAGAAATTCGCAGATAAACCTGCTTTTCAAAATATGGGCAAAACACTGACTTATGCCGAAGTAGGCAAGTTGGCGACCGATTTTGCATCTTACCTGCAAAATGTATTGAAACTGCCGCGCGGTGAGCGTGTGGCGATTATGATGCCGAACGTTTTGCAATATCCGATTGCGCTTTTCGGTATTTTGCAGGCAGGTTTGGTGGCAGTGAATACGAATCCGCTTTATACGCCGCGCGAGTTGGAACATCAGTTGAAAGACAGCGGCGCGACAACGATTGTCGTGTTGGAGAACTTTGCCAATACGCTGGAATTGGTGTTGCCGCGTACACAAATCAAACATGTGATTGTCGCGTCGGTCGGTGAGATGTTCGGCATGATTAAAGGCGTGTTGATGAACTTTGTCATCCGCAAAGTGAAAAAAATGGTGCCGGAATACCGCATTCCCAATACCGTGACTTTTCAGACGGCCTTGAAGCAAGGTGCAGCAAATACGCTCAAACCAGTCGAGTTGACGCGCGACGATACTGCCTTGCTGCAATATACAGGCGGTACAACCGGTTTGGCGAAAGGCGCCGTCCTTAGTCACGGCAATATCTGCGCCAATATGCTTCAGGCGAAAGAATGGATTAAAAATAGCCTGCACGAAGGCAAAGAAACGGTCATTGCCGCGTTGCCGCTTTATCATATCTTTGCCTTGACGGTAAACCTGATGATTTTCGCCAATACCGGTTCTAAAATCATCCTGATTACCAACCCTCGCGATATGAAAGGGTTTATCGGTGAATTGAAAAAAGAGCCGATTAGCGTATTCATCGGTGTGAATACCCTGTTTAATGCGATGGTCAACCGTCCGGATTTTGCCGAAGTTGATTTTTCCCGTTTGAAGCTGACTTTGGGCGGCGGTATGGCAACACAAAAAGCCGTGGCGGAAAAATGGAAAAAAATTACCGGTACGCCGATTGTGGAAGCTTATGGTTTGACCGAAGCCAGCCCGGGTGTATGTTGTAATCCTTTGAATATCGAAGCTTACAGCGGCGGTATTGGTCTGCCTGTTTCTTCAACCGAGGTCGAATTGCGTGATGCGGATGGCAAAGAAGTGCCTATCGGACAGCCGGGCGAATTGTGGGTACGCGGCCCGCAAGTGATGAAAGGCTATTGGAACCGTCCGGAAGAAACCGCCAAAGCAATCGATGCACGCGGCTTTTTAGAGACCGGCGACATTGCTGTGATGGATGAAAAAGGCTGGTTGAAGCTGGTGGACCGCAAAAAAGATTTGATTGTGGTATCCGGTTTCAATGTGTATCCGAACGAAATCGAAGAAGTGGTGGCCGGAAACGACAAAGTCTTGGAAGTCGCCTGTATCGGCGTGAAAAGTGAGAAAACCGGCGAAGCGATTAAGGTCTTCGTCGTACGCAAAGACCCGTCTTTGACTAAGGAAGAGCTGATCGATTTCTGCCGCAAAGAACTGACGGCGTATAAAGTGCCGAAAGACATCGAATTCCGCGACGAGTTGCCAAAATCCAACGTTGGCAAAATCCTGCGCCGCGAGCTGCGCTGATATATAGAATCAGTATGATAAGGCCGTCTGAAAACGCTGTTTTCAGACGGCCTGAAGCTTTTGCCGTTTGCCAGAATATGCTGCTTCAAGTTAAAATCACACATTCCAACATGGGTATCACATCATGACTAAATTTATTTTCGTAACCGGCGGCGTTGTATCTTCTTTGGGTAAAGGTATCGCCGCCGCTTCTATTGCTACTATCCTTGAGTCGCGTGGCTTGAACGTGACCATGCTTAAACTCGACCCGTATATCAACGTTGACCCGGGTACCATGAGCCCTTTTCAACACGGCGAAGTATTCGTGACCGATGACGGCGCGGAAACCGACCTCGACTTGGGTCACTACGAGCGCTTCATCAACGCCACCATGACCCGCCGTAACAGCTTCAGTACCGGCCAAGTCTATGAAAACGTGATTGCCAAAGAGCGCCGCGGCGACTATTTGGGTGGTACCGTACAAGTGATTCCGCACATTACTGATGAAATCAAACGCCGTATCCATGAAGGCGCGGCTGGTTATGATGTGGCGATTGTTGAAATCGGCGGTACAGTCGGTGATATCGAATCGTTGCCTTTCTTGGAAGCCATCCGCCAAATGCGCAGCCAGCTCGGCCGCAACAATACATTGTTTGCCCACCTGAGCTATGTGCCTTACATTGCCGCCGCCGGCGAAATCAAAACCAAACCGACCCAGCATACCGTTAAAGAAATGTTGAGCATCGGTTTGCAACCGGACATCCTGATCTGCCGTATGGACAGAGAAATGCCTGCGGACGAGCGTCGTAAGATTGCATTGTTCTGTAACGTTGAAGAACGCGCCATCGTGGGCAGCTACGATGTGGACAGCATTTACGAATGCCCTGAAATGCTGCACAACCAAGGCATCGACAGCATCATTACCGAGCAGTTGCAGCTGAATGTCAAACAAGCCGATTTGACCGAATGGAAGAAAATCGTTCACGCGATTCGAAATCCGAAACATACCGTCAAAATCGCGATGGTCGGCAAATACGTTGATTTGACCGAGTCCTACAAATCATTGATCGAAGCACTGAAACACGCGGGTATTCACACTGAAACCGACGTACAAATTACCTTTGTCGACAGCGAAAGCATTGAGAAGGGCAATGGCGACGTTTCCATACTCAAAGACATGGACGCGATTTTGGTGCCGGGCGGCTTCGGTTCACGCGGCGTGGAAGGCAAAATTGCCGCCGTACGCTATGCGCGTGAAAACAACGTGCCATACTTGGGTATCTGCTTGGGCATGCAAATCGCCCTGATCGAATACGCCCGCGATGTTGCAGGCTTGAAAGGTGCGAACTCTACTGAGTTTGACTTGAAATGCGCCGCGCCTGTCGTTGCCCTGATTGACGAATGGCAAACTGCCGACGGCAGCGTAGAAACCCGTGACGAATCTGCCGATTTGGGCGGCACCATGCGTCTGGGTGCGCAAGAAGTTGACCTCAAACCGGGCAGCCTTGCTGCAAAAATCTACGGCAGCGAACATATCCGCGAACGTCATCGCCACCGCTACGAAGTTAACAACAACTACGTTCCTCAGTTGGAAAAAGCCGGTTTGGTCATTGGCGGCGTATCCGCAGGCCGCGAGCGTTTGGTTGAAACCATCGAATTGCCAAATCATCCTTGGTTCTTCGCGTGTCAGTTCCATCCGGAATTTACTTCCAATCCGCGCAAAGGCCATCCTTTGTTCAGCGCGTTTGTGAAAGCCGCGTTGGGTAACAAAAAAGCCTGATTGATGTGATTGAAAAAGCACCCGTTTCCGGGTGCTTTTTTTGTTTTCAGACGGCCTTAGAAGTTATTTGTCTTCATTGACTTCACGGTCGTTCAAAGGTTGTACGGGACGGTTGTTTTCGCCACCGATAATGTCGCGTATGGCTTTAAACTGCGCCGCATCTGCCTGAACCGGAGTTTTTAAGACAACCAAAGTAATGTTTTCGCTGCAAATAGGAAAGGCCGTCTGAAATTGCTTTCAGACGGCCTGTTTTATTTGAAAATGTTGTAAAAAGTCTAAACTCTAATGAATAAAAGTGTCTATCAAGATGAAAGTAGTTGTTTGTAGCGTTGGAAAACATTAATATTGCCAAACGTGTTTTCACGAGATTTTAACTTTGTTTTGGAGAGAATAATGAAAAAATCGATTATCGCTTTGGTTATTGCCGGTTTGCCACTGGCTGCCTCTGCAGAAGTGATTCTGTATGGTCAAATCAAAAGCAGCGTGACCGTCGGTCAAGTAAAAATCAAAGGTGATGCAGGTTCTGAAACCAGCTCTACCGCAACCAGCATCAATGACAATACTTCCCGTATCGGTTTCAAAGGCAGCGAGAACTTGGGCGGCAATTTGAAAGCCATTTGGCAAGTTGAACAAAAAACAGCAATCACGGGCGGTTCCCAAGGTTTTGCCACTCGTGATTCCTTCATCGGTTTGCAAGGTAAATTCGGTAAGATTCGCGCCGGTAAACTCAGCAATATGCTGAACGAAATGGACACCATCGATCCATGGATGTACAAAACCAATGCCGCAGGCTTGGGCATCTTTACCCGTACCGGCAACCGTAACGCTGCTGTACGCTACGACAGCCCGGATTTCGGCGGATTCAAATTCAACGTCTCTTACGCACCGCGCGACAACCGCAATCCTTCAGACAAATACACGCACACCCAAGCGGCCAAAGACCAATACACCGGCGGCGTGAGTTTCTCTAAAAACGGCTTTACCGCCAATGCGGCTTACGGCCACTACAACGGCGCGTACACCGACAAATCAGGCAAAGTCAAAGCGGCGCAAATCGCCAAAGTCGAAACTTATTACGATAAAGACAATCTCTTTGTCGGCGGCGGCGTACACTATGCCAAAGGCCATGAGACAGGCAACGAATATTTAGGCTATTTCACCGATGGTTTTAATGAGTACAAGGGTAGTGACATTACTGTCGATTCAGGCAAATCTGAAGCCGTGAAAGTAGTTGATGCAGCGGTAACAGTCGGCTACAAATTGGGCAATGTCACCCCACGCATTACTTACGCGCACGGCTGGCCTGCCAAGGGCGTGAACAGCGGCGAGAAATTGGTGGATAAATTCGACCAAGTCGTTGTCGGCGGTCAATACACCTTCAGCAAACGCACCGGCGTAGTTGCCCAACTGGCGTATCTGAAAGTCGGCAACAAAACCCGTCTGACTGCAGCCAACAAAGGCGGCGTTGAACAAAAAGCCGCTTCTGTGGGCCTGTATCACAAATTCTAAGCCGTCTTGAAAGACAAGGCCGTCTGAAAAATTTCAGACGGCCTTTTTGTTGATTAAAGCGGTTTATTTGTCGTGCTTGGTCAGCGTTGTGCCGTGACGGCCGCCGCGTTCTTTCAAACGTTGTACCAAGCCTTCGAACGTTGTCGGCATACCGTCGATACAGAATGCCTGATACAGGGCGGTGTGCAGGGCATCATTGCGGCTGAACGCATTGCCGATCAGCTTCCAATCGCCTTTACGCGGCTCGATCCAGCGGTGGTTTACTGTGTCGCCGTAAGCGAATACTTTGTAAGACGAACGCTTGTCGTTGCTGTAAGTAAAGGACGTGCGGGCGCAATAGAGGCCTTCGACGGAGAGGTTGTCGTAGCCTTTGTCGGAGCGCACGTTCAAGACGTAGCGGATGCTGTTGTCAGGCGCAGGCATGATTTGCAGGCTGCTGAGCAGGATTTTGGGCTGCTTGCCGTAGGTTTCGTTGACATAGAGGTCGAACCAATCGCCTGATTGGGTATCGGGCAGAGGCGGCAACTCGGCTTTGTGTTCTTTAAATTCGCGTGCGGCAACTTCTTCAGGGCTTTCCTGATAACGCGTGTTGGTCAGCGTATCCTTTTGGCTGAAACCCAAAGCAAATGCTTGAGTCGCGGCAAGGCTGAGAGCGAGAAGGGCAAAACGGCGCATAGACAGCTCCAAAGTGAAAAACGGCTTTATTTTATGGGCTTGCAGGGTGGGGTGCAAGTAAGTGCGGTATAATTGACGTTAATTCTGATTAATATGACGAGTTTTCATCATGAATACACAAACTCTGGATGTCATCGGTTTGAAATGCCCGTTGCCGATTTTGCGTGCCAAAAAAGCTTTGGCGCAAATGCAGGAAGGAGAAGTGCTGACCGTATTGGCCACCGATGGCGGCGCGCCCGGCGATTTTGAAGCGTTTTGCCGTCAGACCGGACATGTTTTGCTGGAATCGAGCGAGGCCGATGGCGTGTTCAAGCTGGTGTTGAAGCACAAATAAAGGCCGTCTGAAATGTCTAAAGCCGTCGCGTTGTCTGCCGCCGTATTGGCTGTCTGCCTGAGTGCATGCGGCAATGAAGGCGTTTCGCCGCAGAATGCTGCCGATTATGCCCAAAATGTGACCGATTTGTTCCGCCAAAGTTGCGTGGCCGCAGACGGCGATGCCGCCCTTGTCGGCGAGTTTGCCAATGCCAACAAACTGGTTTTATTGTCGAAAAAAGATATTGCCGATTTGCCTGCCGGAATGATGGATTTGGAGGCATTAAGCATTTGGAAAAAAACGGAAAACGGCGCGGATTATTATTTGAGCCTGACCGAAGACAGTTGCAGCGTGCGCACGGCTAAAGCCGACGACCATCTGATTTTCAAACAATTTTTGGCTTTGGCAGAAAATCCGCCGCAAGGTTTGAACGCTGAGTTGCGTGCCGATAATTTGGCGGAAACCCCGTTGCCTATGCGTCAGATTTCCTACGCATGGCGCGCGTCCGGCAGTCCGAAAGAAACCTTGCTGACCGTTAAAACAACGTCGTCCGAGCATTTTCCGGTACAGGCTGTTTTTTATTTGACCCATCATTCTTACGACAATAAGGCTGCCGTTTTGCCTTAGGCTGGCTGGTTGACGATTGAAACATCAAATTAATAGAAACCGTTACCGCCGAATAAAGGCCGTCTGAAACATTATCAAACCAAACCACTCGAAAGTAAGCTATGCAAACCCTGACCATCATCCGCCCCGACGATATGCACTTACACCTGCGCGACGGCGACGCGCTCAAAGCCGTTGCCCCGTACACGGCCCGACAAATGGGCCGCGCGGTCATCATGCCCAACCTGAAGCCGCCTGTCGTCAGTGTTGCCGATGCCCAAGCATACAAAGCGCGCATTATGGCCGCCCTGCCCGAAGGCAGCACCTTTCAGCCGTTGATGACGCTTTATTTGACCGACAATGCCACTCCCGAACTCGTGCGTGAAGCCAAAGCTGCTGGTATCGTGGCTTTCAAACTCTATCCGGCAGGCGCGACCACCAATTCCGATTCCGGCGTGACTGACTTGTTTAAGCTGATTCCTGTGTTGGAAGAAATGGCGAAACAGGGTATTTTGTTTTTGGTTCACGGCGAAGTCACTGATCCTGAAATTGATATTTTCGACCGCGAGGCCGCCTTTATCGAGCGCGTGATGAAGCCGGTTTTGGCACAAGTGCCGAATCTTAAAGTCGTGTTTGAACACATCACCACTGCCGAAGCAGCCCGACTGGTATTGGAAGCAGGCGATAATGTGGCCGCGTCCGTGACGCCGCAACACTTGCTGCTCAACCGCAACGACCTTCTGGTCGGCGGCGTGCGCCCTCATCATTTCTGCCTGCCTGTACTAAAACGTGAAACCCACCGTCAGGCTTTGGTTGCCGCCGTTACCGGTGATAGGGCGCACAAATTCTTCCTCGGCACGGATTCTGCGCCACATGCCAAAACTGCCAAAGAAAACGCTTGCGGTTGCGCCGGTATGTTCAGCGCGATGACTGCCATTGAGCTTTATGCTGAAGTGTTTGAGAAAGCAGGCGCGTTGGACAAACTGGAAGCCTTTGCTTCTAAAAACGGCCCGCGTTTCTACGGTCTGCCTGAAAATACCGATACCATCACATTGGTCAAACAAACGCAAACCGTTCCTGCCAGCGTACCTTACGGCGATGGCGAGCTTGTACCGATGAGGGCTGGTAGCGAGATTGAATGGACGGTGCAATATTAAATTTGCCGTTAATGAGGCATAAAAAGAAACAACCTGCTTGAAAGGGCAGGTTGTTTTTTTATTGTCGTTCAGACGGCCTGTCATGGGGAGAGAGGCATACAAGGCCGTATGAAAACTGGATTATATTGTGTGTTTATTCGGTCAACATGGGTTTCAGCGCTTCCCAAGCCTGCGGCAGTTGGGTAAAGCCGTCCGAAGCCATCAAATGGCCGCCTTCGGGAATATGGGTAACAGGGCTTTTGAGCTTGGCCGCCATGTCCAAAGTCAGTTCGGGCGGAACATGGGTGTCGTTGTCGGAAACCAGACAGTGTTTGGGCATGTCGATTTTGCGCAGGATGTCGAAATCGGGGGATGCTGCTTTAATGTAGGCATCAAGTGTGGGCAGGGGCGGCAACGTATCGGCAAAACCAGCGGCAAGCAGCAGACCGCCGATTTTTTGCGGCTGTTGGCGGCTGAGGAAATGAAGGAGGGTAATGCAGCCGAGGCTGTGGCCGACTAGGATGGTATGGGCATCGGGCTTGCCGATGTGCTGGTCAAGGGTAAACTGCCACGCGGTCGTGCTTGGTTTGTCGGGATTGGGCATGGCGAGGGAGATTGCTTGTGCGCCGGTACTTTTGATTTGGGCGCAAAGCCAGTCAAACCAGTTGCCGTGCGGATTGCCTTCAAAGCCATGTACGATATAAACGCGTCGATTCATGTTTTTCCTCCTTCAGACGGCCTGAGACTTTTGTCTAAATCTCTGCCTATAAGCGTTTATTATACCATGTTTGTTTATGTTTTATTGTTTGTCGCTTGGTAAGGATTTTTAATTAAGCTTTTGTTGTTAAATGATATTTGCAAAAATAATAAAGCAAACAACACGGCAGGGGCGGATGGCGTTGCCGTGTTGTTCGGGTTTGAAATATATATGTGCCGTCTGAAAAACCGGTTTAGAAATAGCCTTGTTTTTTGCGCTCTTCCATTGCCGCTTCTGATACGCGGTCGTCCATGCGTGTGGCGCTGCGTTCGGAAATGGTTGCGGTGGCGGTTTCGGCAATGATGTCTTCAGGCGTGGCGGCGGTACTGGCAACAGGGCAGGTGCAGGAAATATCGCCGACGGTGCGGAAACGGACATCGCGGATTTGGGCAATTTCGCCTTCGCGTTTTGGGGTCAACGGGGTAACGGGAACGAGCAGGCCGTTGCGTTCGACAACTTCGCGTTTGTGGGTGTAATAAATCGGCGGCAGGGCGAGTTTTTCGCGTGCGATGTATTGCCAGATGTCTAATTCCGTCCAGTTGGAAATCGGGAATACGCGCATGTTTTCGCCTTGGAACAGGCGCGTATTGTAGAGCGACCATAATTCAGGACGTTGGTTTTTAGGATCCCATTGGCCGAACTCGTCGCGGAAAGAGAAGATGCGTTCTTTGGCGCGCGCTTTTTCTTCATCGCGGCGAGCGCCACCCATTAGCGCATCAAAGCCTTGTTCTTCGATGGTTTCAACCAGCGTAACGGCTTGGGCGGCGTTGCGCGAATCGGTTTCGCGGCGCAAGACGACGCTGCCTTTGCGGATGGATTCTTCTACGTTGCCGACCACAAGTTGTACGCCGGTACGCGCGACCGTGTCATCGCGGAACCGAATCACTTCGGGGTAGTTGTGGCCGGTATCGACGTGCAGGAGTTTGAACGGTAGCTTCAGCGGGCGGCCTTCGATTTGGAAGGCTTTGACGGCCAGCGCCAGTAATACGACGGAGTCTTTGCCGCCGGAAAACAGCAAGGCCGGATTTTGGGCGTTGGCAATCACTTCGCGGATGATGTAGATGGACTCGGCTTCGAGCCAGTCGAGGTGGTGGTTTTGGATGGACATTTTTTCTCTCTTTACAACCTTGGCGACAGTCGATACTTTAGTGAGGCCGTCTGAAAAAGGGAAAGAATGGTTTGTTTGTTGCAAAGATGTTTTTGTTATATTGCAAGGCCGTGTTTTTCAGACGGCCTTTGCGCTTTAACTTATTTTTAACCCGAATTCTCTGACGAAGCATCTATCTTGGCGTACACTTTGGTCTTTTATAAATGAGAATGGTTTATGTATCACGGCGAGAGATTTAATGCGTACAGCCATTTGGCCGGTTTCTTGTTGGCAGTGGCGGCCTTGGTGCTGATGCTGGTGAAAGCGGTGGAATCGGCGGACGGCTATCGGATTGCCGGTGCACTGACTTACGGAATCTGCCTGCTGCTCCTGTATTTGGGCTCAACCTTATACCACAGTATTCCGCAGCCGAAGGCCAAGGCAATTTTGCAAAAGGTCGATCATTGCATGATTTATCTTTTGATTGCAGGCAGCTATACGCCGTTTACGCTGATTACCCTTCACGGCGGCTGGGGCTGGTCGCTTTTCGGCGTGTCGTGGGGGCTGGCTTTGCTGGGCATTGTTCAGGAGTTGACGATTGGGCGTAAAAGCGAGAAGCGGCTGCTGTCGATGGTGATTTATGTGTTGATGGGCTGGCTGATTGTGGTGGCGGTATGGCCGCTGATACAGTCGCTTTCGGCCGGCGGATTATTTTGGCTGGTGTTGGGCGGCGTATTGTATAGCGCGGGGATTTATTGGTTTATCAACGATACGAAAATCCGCCACGGACACGGTATCTGGCACTTATTTGTCTTGGCAGGCAGTTTGACTCAATTTATCAGCATTTATTTTTATGTGTTGTAGATTCAGACGGCCTGAGACCTTTGCAAAATTCCTTTCCCCCAACAGCCGAAACCTAAACACAGGTTTTCGGCTGTTTTCATCCCAAATCACTCCTGATTCGACTCAAATACCCCCTTAATCCCCCTTGGATACCTGATTAAGCAGGCATCCGGGCCGCCTTTTAGGCAGCAACAGGCGCACTTAGCCTGTTGGCGGCTTTCAAAAGGTTCAAACACATCGCCTTCAGATGGCTTTTTGCACTCACTTTGAGCAGCCCGAAATAGGCTGCCCGCGCATAGCGGAATTTACGGTGCAGCGTACCGAAGCTTTGTTCGACCACATAACGGGTCTTCGACAAATATCGGTTACGTTTGGTTTGCGTTTCCGTCAGCGGATGTTTGCGGTGAGCTTTGCGCATAATGCCGTCCTGCAGCCGACACTCTTCCAGATATTGCCGGTTTTCCTCACTGTCATAGCCTTTGTCGGCAT
>NZ_JBQCWN010000011.1:0-85246 GCF_051957355.1 Neisseria sp. P0018.S001
ATTTTTCATATCTTTTTTAAAATCATAAACCAAATACATATCATCATCTAAATTTAAATAGCTCATTTTATATCTCCAATTTTTTCAAAATGAATAATCTGTTTCTCAAAAGTTTCTTTACCGCCAGATTTCCCCAGCCCTGTATTGACTACCCCTTTTCCTTTATTCACATGTGGTTTTCCTTGCCACCGGTTTCTCCGCCTGAGCGCTCGCCGGGACTTTTGCCCTGCCCGATGGCAGTCTCGGCTACGGCCATCAGGATGCCGCGGGTGCGGTTGAAGACGGTTTTATGGCGGTGTTTGTTCATGGCGGGGGGATCCGTAGTGTGTGCGGGTGTGGGGGAAAGGCAGCCTGAAAACGGATAATAGGGGTTCAAACAGCCTTTGGGTAAGAGAAACAAGCGTTATTTTAATATCTATTCATTTCACAAAAACACCTCTTATCTTATTCTCCATAATCTAGTAATTTATTTAATAAGTCATCCAATTCTTTATCATTTAATCCAATTTCATAGAGTACTCTATGCAAACTATAAATCCATCTATTAAAATTATTTTGCTTATTATTGATAATATTAGATATTTTTTTTATTTCCAGAAAGTCTTCCGGGTTAAATCCAAGATCTTTTAATCTGATTTTAATATTATTAATAATATCTTCCATGTTTATTACTTTCTATTAATCTGTTCTGGAAATTGTTTTATAAACTCACTTGGAGTGTAAACTTTTCCTGTTTTTCCATCGCGAACGAATTTGACCCATGATATAGGATAATTTACAGGTAGCAGAATTTGATCTTCACCCCCCCCTATATTTAGGAATTTTTTTATTTAAAGGTTGTGGCGCTACTTTACCAATATTTATTGATTGGTTTTTAGGTATTTCTATGACTGCTTCAAACTGCATTGAACTCCATCTAGGATAAACAGCAGTCTCGCTTCTTCCCGCATTAGAAATTGTTGTTGCATATCCTCCTAATAATTTGGCCTGTTTATCCGTACCACCAAATTTTCTATATACAGTAATAGGCTCTTTGGTGGTTACGGTTTGATACATTCCATTTTTAAAGGTATCGACAATTGCAGGTGGTAGCTTTTGCTTAGTTGTAAGCATAACCTGCTGGGAAATTCTAGTTTGAATTATAGGTTCAAATAACATTGCTGTTGGAGCAGGCAATGCCTTCTGTTCCCAATCCCGACTATTAAATCTCCGCTTTTTCCCATCAGGCCGCACAACCTTCACCGCATTGTCCGACCACGTTACCACAGAGCCTTTCGGTATCAGCTCTCCGTTGGCCAGGCGTTGTTCCTGTGCCAAGGTAACGGTTGTTCCTTTTACCGCTTGGGGGCTTTGGGGAATGCGGGCTTCGCCGACAGGCACAGCTTTCCCGGGCGGAGCCTCGGCCTTGCGGACAATTTTGCTTAAATTCCCGGCACTCTTCACTACCTTTGCGGCGGCAGGCGAGCGGACAATGGCAGATGCCGTCCCGCCGCTGACAACCATAAATGCTGCATTGGCTCCCACTCGGGCATCAAACATTGCGTCCATTCTGCCCGCCAGCTGCGGATCGCTGATGTATGCTTCGTCGCGAACCGCTTTCCAGTTTTCGTAGGACATGACGATTTTGTTGGTTGTTTGCACGGGACTGGAAACGGCTTCGACCAATGGAACGATGGTATTGTCCCACGGGTGGCGTATGCCCTCCCATGTGCCTACAACAATCTCTTTGGCTGCCAGATAGGATGCTTTTAATTCATAGGCTTCGTAAGCGCGGATGTAAAGGTCTTTGTCCTTCTGGTTGTTTTGGTAGATCTTATCTGCCCTGTCTCTCAGGCTTCGTTCGCCGGGTGTGAATCCGTCCAAACGGTCTAGGGCATTATTCTCCACCGCATTCTGCCCCAACACGCCCCCTACCTGTGCGTTGAACAGGGCATTGGTGTTTGCGCCGTCGCTGCCTTTCAGGCTGCCGCCGTAGCCGGCGCCGATGCCCATGCTGCTGGCGCTGTAGCTGCTTTCGTTGCGGATGTCTTCAAAGCTGAAACTGCGGGCGGTCAGTTCGTTGTGATCTTTATCTGCGGCAGAAGCGATGGCACCGCCTTTAAGCCGGACGCTGTCGGCGGTGATGTGGTAGCCGCCTTCGCCGGCAAAGAGACCGCTTTGGCTGCCGACGTTAAAAGACAGCCTGAATATTTTTCAGACTGTCTTTTTGAAGAGATGGAAGTTATTTGTTTCTCAATATCTCAATAAGGGCGGCTTTGGACTGGTAGAAGTCCAAATCAAATAATGAAATGCCTAAATGTTTGCAATATTCTTCGATCATCTCCACAGTCAGCCTGTTTTTTTTGAGTCTTTCGGTATATTTTTCTGTCTGTTCAAACGGCAGCGGCGTGCCATATTCCATAAACTCGACACGACTGGTTTCTTTATGCAGCATAACATTTCTGGTTTCGCAGTCATGACGGGAAACCTGTTTGCTGCCCTCATACAGGGTAAATGAGACCGCACCGAATTCGTCTTTGCCAAAATATGGACGTAAATACATAGTCAATAATCTGATTTTCCACAGCAAGGCTTCATACGGCACACTTGAAAAGTCTGTGCCGTTCCGATTATTGTCTATTAGCAATGACCAATCAGACTGCGTTTCCAACAATAAATATTTGGATGATCCGGTAATCTCAAGCGGATTCAAGAAATCCAATTTCTGACTGAGGGTATACTCCTCATCCAAATACGATAGTTTCGGTTTTAGATTTTGATAAAAATCACTTAAATCCATACGTCTTTTTAGATAAAGATCCAGTGCTTTTTCAAATGGCGCGCCAATAAAATAAAACTGTTTCAGGCTCGGATGGCCGTCTCTTGCAAGAAAAAAATCTTTGTTTACATTCATAATTTAATCCACGGTTCTTAAAATTACAATAGCATCCGGATCATTACTCAATGCTCTTGATGCATGTCCGGCTCCACGGTTCGAACTGGCGCGATCGTATTCGATATAAATTCGTTTATTAGAATCACGCAAGGTGGCTTGGACATCCGGGCGGCAGATCCCTACCCGGCACATTAACTGCGGGCGGTCAGTTCGTTGTGGTCTTTGTCTGCGGCAGAAGCGATGGCACCGCCTTTAAGCCGGACGCTGTCGGCTGTGATGTGGTAGCCGCCTTCGCCGGCAAAGAGGCCGCTTTGGCTGCCGACGCTGCGGCTGTGGCCGCTGGCTTTGCTTTGGTTGTAGTTGCCGGATACGCTCCATGCGGTACCGAGCGCGACTTGGGCGCGGATGCCGCCGCCGCTTTGTTTGCTCTCCTGTTCGACAGTGTCCTGCGGGCTTTCGATATAAAGGGTGCTGCCGACATCGGCGTCGATGCGTCGGGCATGGGCTTGGGCACCATTCAGCACGGTATTGCCCTTGCTGCTGAGCTGCAGTTTGTCCGATTGCAGCAGGGTGTTTTGATGGGTTTGGCTGTCCGAACGGTTTTTGCCTTTGCCGTAGGCCGCTTCGGCGTAGATATAGACGCCGGTTTGGGCACCAACGGAAACCCCGACGCCGACTTGTACGCCGGCATTGCGGTTTTTGCCGTCCTGATGTTGGCTGTCTTGGGCCGACTGCAGCAGGATGTCGCGCGCGGAATCGAGGCGGATGGTGTCGCCCGCAGTAATGTTGCTGCCTTGGACGGTAATGTCGCCCTCGCGGCTGCGGATATTGATGTCGCCACCGGCTTTCAGGCTGCTTTGCCGGCTTTGGCGGTAGTGTTGGTTTTGTTCTTTGCCGGCGGATTTAAAGCCGAAGCCGGCTTCAACGGACAAGAGGACAGCGCCTTGCTGTCCGGTTTGGTTTTTGACGGCGTCGGCCACTAAAAGTATGTTGTGGGAACAGGCCTATGCACTACGTATATACTTACTTACAATAACTTAGAGCTTGTTTTGCTCCTTGTCCAATTTCCGAGTAGTTTCTGTCAACGGGTATGATTATATCTTTTCCATCAATGCCTTCCCACGCATCCGATCTGATATGTTTATTGGGGGAAATTACGATTTCCTTGCTATCCATTTTAATGCTGCACATCATCATCTTTCTAAAAAAAGCTAATTTGGTTTTATACCCCAGTGTTTCTCGTATATGATCAACCCATTGGTTATAGCGTTGAACTCTTTGTACCGGATCGAAAAAATTTTTATATTCTTTACTCCCATATTCAAAAGTTCGACTATTTTTTAATGCCTGGAAAACAGCTTGACCAAGCAGATTGTTATCGACATCCGGAAACAAAATATGAGGTGGGAATAAGGTGTCTAACATTAACAACCTAAATCCGGATTCTGTTTGCACAATGAACGCTTTTTCATTTGCATACAAACTTGCAAAATATTTATTTTCGCACTTATCTTCCATTATTTAATCTCCGTTACTTTAACATTAATACCATGAGTCTTTCCATATTCTATCGCTTTGTTGATTTGCTGCCATTGTTCTTTAGTGGTTTGGGCTGGAATAGCTAAATGTATCTCTCTCCGAGTAATTGTATCAGCATTTAACTTAACACTAGAAAGAGAGTAAGTTTTAAAATTGGCAGCTTTGTCAATATAATTTTTTAAAGTACTATAAATTTGTCTTGGTTTGAGCATCCTTGATGCTGTTTGTGTATCCAATGTCTTAGCACTAATGGCTAAGCCATCACGGGAGTCATAATAATCAAAAGTTTTAAAATTCTTTGGTAGTCGAGCATCCGAGGGAAGGTTTTTACCAACATAATTCTCCCATGGCATACCTTGCTTTCCAATACCATTATTCCATTGGATACCTACTTTTGAATTAGAAACGGTTTTACTTGGTTTGGCAAATAAGATATTTAAATCCGTAACTTTCTGATGTGCAGTTGAAAATTGATTAGCCATACGCCCAGCATTAACATCCAAGCTGGTCAGCGGTCGGTTATATCCGGCCGGAATCGGTCCGCGGATTGCCAACGGAGATTTCTTAACCGAAGCCCCACCAAGACTGACACTACCCAACATTGTTCCGGCACCTAAAAAGAAATTGGCTTTCCCGTGCTCAAGGTTTCCCTGTGTGATTTGATAAGTTCCGTAACTGGCTTGTGCTCCACCAATAGCCATCATCAGATAACGTCCTCGAGTGGTAAATTCCAAACCTAAAGCAATGCCTTGTGCGGTGGAGGCTGCTGCTCTGCCTTCAAAACTATCGGCATAAGCTTTATCCCTTTCAAGGATATTCCAAGCTTTCTCGTATTTCCCTATCGGACGACCTTCCGATAAAAAGAAATGCTTAACAGCAGCCAAACCGGTTTTATACTTTCCTCGGGCATCCTGGATTTCTTTCCAAGAGTTATTCCAATGTTCTCTGACTTTTCTATCTCTTTTGGCTAGCCAAAACGGATAATAAGGTTCTCCATTTCTCAAGATTTCTTTACCTTGATAGAGATCATTCTTAATTTTTCTATCAAGAATTTTCTGATCATCATAGATGATGTCTAGATAGGATCGCAAACTAGCTGCTTCTTGGGTTGTCAGGTCTTTTTTTCCATCTTTTCGATGAAGGTCTGAATAATATTTTCTATATAACTCATTGCTTACTTGGTCTTTAGCAGCCAGCCGCTCAAATTCGGCCTTTTCCTTATTACTTGCTGTATGGTTGAGAATTTTCTCTGTTAAAAGATCGTATTTTTTTCTGTCTTCGTTGTTAAGCAGATTATTCTCCACCGCATTCTGTCCAAGCACACCCCCTACCTGTGCATTGAACAGGGCATTGCTGTTGCCGTTGGTGCTGCCGCTGCCGTTCAGACTGCCGCCCGCCGCACCCACCACCGAAGCAATCGCCCCGGTCTGCGCTTTGATCTCTTCCTTAATGTGCTCGGGCAGAAGGTTGGGATTGAATTTCCCCGTTGTCGGGTCGATGGCGGTCTTGCCGTCGTCGTATTGTTTGGCCAGATACTCGGCTGCGCGTTCGGCGGCAACGGCAGCGCTGCCGCCGGCAAGCGGGTCGGCGCCGTTGGCGTAGGCTAAGGCGGCACCGAGCATAAAGTGGCCGATTGCTTGCGCGGCTTCGTTTTTGTGTTCACCGTGGCCGAAGCGCTTGCCGATGGCGGCTGCAGCATACGGCGCCAACGTATTGGCCGCCAGCTGTAAATCACCCTGTCCGCCCAGGGCGCCGGTAATCAGGGTTTCGGCGGCGCTAAGCGCACGGCTTTTGCTGCCGCCTACGCCCCAGCTTCGGGCTTCTTGGTAAGCTTGGGCATACTTCGCGTTCCCCAGCCTCATGGACAGCCGTTCGCTGTCGCTTTTACCGGCATATTGCTCATAACTGCCGTCGTTTTGCTCTTTCAGACGGCCTTCGTAAGCGGCCTGTTGTTTTTCCAGCTCTTCGGCTGCCGCTTTGGCACGGTTGCCACTATAGGTGGCAACGGCGCTGTGGATGGCGGCAGTCGATTGGGCGACGGTTTGCTGTTTGTCGAGTAGGTTTTGCAGATCGGGAACGCTGTCGGCACCGTGATGGGCAGTGGCCGAATCGGTATGGATGCCGAGAGCGCGGGCACTGGTTTTTTTGCCGCCGATGGTGATGTTGCCTTCGCTGTGCCGCTCGTTCCGTTTGTAGGCTTCGCCGAGGGAAACTTCGCGCCCCTGCAGATGCAGATCGCCGCCGGCATACAGTTGTGCGGCTTCGGTAGTCAGTTTGCTGCCCGCCGCGATGGTGGTATCGCCTTTCAGGCTGCCTATCTGCGAGGAGACTACGGCAGACGATACGCTGTTTTGCTGCAGCTTGGTTTGGGTTTTGCCGTAACCGGCCATCGCCACGCCGTTTTTCAGGCTGCCGGTGAGGCCGGACTTTTTGCGCTCGTGGTTTTCCCAATCCTGGTAGCGGTTGTCTTGTGATTAATGAGGTGGTGGGTAAATCCGCTTACATCCAACACATCATAGCTACTCAAACAATCCGTATAGACAATACTGTCAGGCATAATTTTCTTTGTGATAACAGGAAATAACGTCTCTCTTTTAGCGTTCTCAATAACCACGGTATAAACCTTGCCGCCGCGTTTGAGAATACCAAAAACTGCCACCTTGTCTGCCGCACCGCATCCACGTTTGCCTTTGCGGTGTCCGCCAAAATAGCTCTCGTCCAACTCAACTGAGCCGTCAAAAACCGTATCGGCTTCCAGTGAAAGATGATGGCTGATGACTTCGCGAATCTTGCGGTAAAACAGCACTGCCGAATTGGGGTGGATGCCCGATAAATCAGCTGCTGAACGGGCGGTAACTTCGAGTACAAAAAACTGGAGCAGTTTCTTTTGAATACTCTTTTTTAGTTTACAATGGGTTATCTTCATTTTTGCAGTCTAACATGACTGCTTATCTAGTATAGCCCCTAAATTTTTATTCATGGAGATTTTCATTTATTAAAAATTCGGGTAAGTTTTTAAACAAAAAAAATTCATCTCCCCAATTAATCATATTCAACACTGATTGGGAAAAAATTAGCCGGAACCCGATTTCATCATCATCAAGATATAGTTTTCTCATTTCCAATAGGTCTTCATCTTTAAGGAAACCAAAAAAATCAAAATCGGTTAAATCGAATATTTTAAGCTCTCCATAACTACCTAAAGATACGTTTTCAGCTTCCTTGTTGATTTCATAAGACAGATTCGGTTCGCTGCCATTACACTTAAATAAAACAGGGATCCCTTCCAAATCAAACTGTATTTCATCGGGACGTTGGACATCAATATCAAGATCCGTTTCGTCATATATGAAGAAAAGCCCCTTTACTGATAAAATCCTTCCATTTAACTCATTCATTTATTTACCCTTATCCCTTCTTTTACTGATGGATTAGTTAAGCCATTTTTCAAAATTGTTATAAACTCTCCTTCAGGAGATGTTACTACTACATTATTTCCTTTAATTCTAAATAAAACTGATCCACGTGCATGATTTGCACCTTGCCTGATTCCCTGTCCGTTAAAAGTTCCTACCCTTAACTCATCTGGCCGTTTAGCAATTTCATAAATAAATTTTTTAAAACTTTCTCTTCTGCTAGAAGTTTTCATATCAAATCCATGTTCAGTAGCATGTTTTCCTACTTTGCGACCAAATTGGTTATCGGCTAAAGAAAATCTTTGCGGGTTCTAAGATGCTTTTTGAAATTCCTTAGGAATTTTAGCAAAATCAATTTCTAATCTTGCCAACTCTTCTTGTATCTTGCTTACTTTAACCTCAAGTTGTTCAAATCTTCTAGGCGAGCCTTTCGCATCTTTGGCTAATTCAAACAATTTCTTGGCTGTGCGCAAATCCCCCGCTTCTTTGGCAGCTTCGTAGGCCTTTCTGAAATCGCGGACGGTTTCTAGTTTTTTAGCTACTTTCACTCCTGGAATGGCAAAAATAGTTGCAACAGCATAATCTCTAAACGTGTCGGCCTGTTTGAAATCTTTAATCGTTCCGACAACCGTCATATCGGTAAGCAGTTCGCTGCCAATCCGCATCATTTTTGCATTGGCGGCAATTTCTTCCGGTGATTTGCCGTAAGACATTAACACAACAGTATCGGTTTTGCCGAACTCTTCGCTATGAGCCTGCCTTCTTTCGGGATTAAATGCCATTTTAATCATTGAGTAATATAAAAGGCCGTCTGAAAAATATACTTTCAGACGGCCTTTCAAATGATTCAAAAGAAAATCCTACATTTGCACCGAGCCGCTGACGGTCAGGCTGATCTCTTCCGAACCTGGGGAGGCTGGTACGCCATCTTCTATTCCTGCAGCCATTTCTGCGACGGGGGCTGCCCGCAACATTTTGGCGCGTGCAAAGTCGCCGCCGACTTGGCGGTTGCCGATATGGCCCAGGTTGAGTTTAACAATTTTGTAGCTGGAGAAGCCGAGCGTTTGGGCGAGATTTTGGGCGCGGTCTTTGAAGCGCAGGATAACGGCTTTGCTCAGTTGATCGACGGTTTCTTCACGTTTTTCTTTGGATACGGAAAATGAGGAGCTTTCTAAAACGGCGATATTGATGCTGTCGGCAATCAGGCGGTTGAGTGCTTCAAAGTCTTTGCTTTCTACTTTGAAGTAGGCGTGTTCTTCCCAGCCGTTTTGGGTGCGTTTGCCGTTGGTATATTGATAGCGAGGGGACGCGTTGCGCTCCATCAGCTCAGCTTTAAATTTGCTGTTTTGGGAGATTTTGTTGAACTGGTTGAATTTTTTTATGAAGGCTTGGTTGACGGCTTGACGGTCTTTGCCTTCTGCGTTGACGCTGAAATGCGTGGTCATGGTATCCCGCGGCACTTCCATGTTGGCGGATTCGGAAAATTCAACGATGTTGTAGTTGAGGCTTTCTGCTGCTACAGGCAGGGAGGCAGCTAGCAGTAGGGCGGTAAGGGCTGGGCGGAGCATTTTGGTTTTCCTTGTGATGCGGATTTTAAAAAAGTAATTTAGCATGCAAGATGGAAATGTTGGCTTTGACAAGCTTAAGGATTTGTATGGGTTGAGGCCGTCTGAAAAGAAGTTACTTTGTATCCATCAAGCCGACTTCATGGGGATTGAGGCGGGCTTTTTCTTCTTGGCCTAAGCCGACCAATTTCCGCAAGCGGGTCATGTAGGCATTGACGTCAAGGCCCCGTCCGTAGCGTTGTGCTTCCCAGATGGTTTCTGCCAAGGCTTCCATCATATCGTGTTCGGCTTTGACCCAGTCGCCGTTGTAACGGGCGCAAAGTTGGTGGTGGATGGCACGGATGCCCGGGGGCTGGTTGATGGCGCTTTGCTCTTGCAGGGAAAGGTGTAGAGACATGTGCAGGAATGGGTTGCTTTCGCCGTCTTCGGGCAGCCATTCTTTATCTAAATATTGTTCGATGTCTTCGAGATAGTGTCCGTATTCGGGATGGGCTTCGATGATGCGCAAAGCTTTTTGTTGCAGGCCGTCCAATTGGAGCGGTGCGAGCCTGTGTTGCCAAACGTGGGCGAAGAAACGGCGGACATCGTGGGTGTTTACGTCATACATGATGGGTGTGATTTGATTTTGGGATATGTGATTATATAGCGATTGCGATAAAAAAGGCCGTCTGAAAAATATGTTTTCAGACGGCCTTTATTTTGCAGGGTTTAGCGGCGGTCGATGATTCGGTAATACACTTCGCCGTCTTGGACATAGCCCAATTCGACGCGGGCAATTTCGGCAATGGCCTCTTGTCCGTGTGCCAAGTCTTCAACTTCCGCATTGAGGAAATTGTTGCGTAAAGTGAGCGTTTGGTTTTTTTCCTCCTGACGGACGAGCTGCTCCTGCAATTCTTCCGTATGCCCGACGCTGCCTTTACCAAACCAAAGGCTGTACTGACAGCACAAAAGTGCGAAGGTTAAAACAAAAGTCACCCACTTCATACAATCAATACCCTATATTCTGCTTATTTGCCCAATTGGTAGAATGCGGCTTTGCCAGGGTAGTAAGCGGCTTCGGCCAATTCTTCTTCGATGCGCAACAATTGGTTGTATTTCGCCATGCGGTCAGAACGGGACAGGGAGCCGGTTTTGATTTGCATACAGTTGGTGGCAACTGCCAAGTCGGCAATGGTGCTGTCTTCGGTTTCGCCGGAACGGTGGCTCATTACGCTGGTGTAGCGGTTGCGTTTGGCCAAGTCAACGGCTTTCAGGGTTTCGCTCAAAGTACCGATTTGGTTTACTTTAACCAGCAATGCGTTTGCCACGCCTTTTTCGATGCCTTCAGCCAAGATTTTTGGATTGGTTACGAACAAGTCGTCGCCGACCAATTGAACTCGGCCGCCCAATTTTTCGGTCAGCAGTTTCCAGCCTTCCCAGTCGTTTTCGTCCATGCCGTCTTCGATGGAAATGATTGGGAATTCGTTAACCAGGCCTTCCAAGTATTCGGCAAATTCTGCGCTGGTGTAAGAGCGGCCTTCGGCTTCCAAGTGGTATTTGCCGTCTTTGTAGAACTCGCTGGATGCGCAGTCCAGGGCGAACAATACGTCTTCGCCTGCTTTGTAGCCTGCGGCTTCGGTTGCTTCGACGATCAGCTGCAGGGCTTCTTTGTGGCTGTTCAGGTTAGGTGCGAAACCGCCTTCGTCGCCAACGGTAGTTGGGAAGCCTTTGCTGTCACACAGTTTTTTCAGTGCGTGGAAGATTTCGGCGCCGCAACGCAGAGCTTCGCGGAAAGATTTTGCGCCGACAGGCATGATCATGAATTCTTGGATGTTCAGGCTGTTGTTGGCATGTTCGCCGCCGTTGATAACGTTCATCATCGGAACAGGCAGAGCCATTGGGCCTGCACCGCCCAAGTAACGATACAGAGGGAGGCCTGCATCTTCAGCGGCCGCGCGTGCTACGGCCATAGAAACAGCCAAAGTGGCGTTGGCACCCAAGTTGCCTTTGTTTTCAGTACCGTCCAATTCGATCATGATTTGGTCGATATAAGATTGTTCGTTGGCATCGATACCGATGAGGGCTTGCGCGATTTGGTTGTTGACGTGGTCAACGGCTTTCAATACGCCTTTGCCCAAGTAACGGGATTTGTCGCCGTCACGCAGTTCCAAAGCTTCTTTTTGGCCGGTTGATGCGCCGCTTGGTACGGCCGCGCGTCCCATAACGCCGGATTCCAACAATACGTCACACTCTACGGTAGGGTTGCCGCGGGAGTCCAAAATTTCGCGTGCAAAAATATCAACGATTGCGCTCATGAATATCTCCAAATAGGATGGTAAAAGAAAAGTAGCTTTGTTACGTTTCAGACGGCCTTAAGGATGATTGCCAAAGTCTGATGAATGCAGACATTATACCGTCTTTGCCAGGTATGGCATCGGAGTCGGTATGAAACCGACTGTAAGTTTGTTTCACGTCAATATCGCTCGAACAAACATAAGCCGTATAGTGTAACATTTTTTACCCTTTTTAGGGTGAAAAGCTGATTAAATAAGGCATAAGGCCGTCTGAAAAACGGATTAGTCTTCGCCCAAAATCATCGAGCCTACGCCGTCATCGGTCAGTACTTCCAAGAGCAGGGCGTTGGGAACACGGCCATCTATGATATGCGTGGCTTTGACACCGCTTTTGGCGGCTTCGACGGCAGAGGCAATTTTAGGCAGCATACCGCCGTACAGCGTACCATCTTCAATCAGTTCGTCAATGCGGCTTGGCGTCAGGGTGGTCAATAATTTGCCTTCTTTATCCAGTACGCCGGGGATATTGGTCATCATCAGCAGTTTTTCGGCTTGAAGTTTTTCCGCCAGTTTGCCGGCAACCAAGTCAGCATTGATGTTGAACGCTTCGCCGTTTTGACCTACGCCGATGGGTGCGATGACCGGAATGCAGCCGCGTTCGACCAAGCCTTCCACCAAACGGGTATCGATGTCCGCCACGGTGCCGACTTGCCCAATGTCCACGCCTTTTTGTTCGGGCGTGTCAATCAGGAGTTTTTCCGCTTTGATGAAGTGGTTGTCCCGGCCGGTAATGCCGACGGCGCGGCCACCGAAGGTGGTAATCATGGAAACGATTTCTTTATTGACGTGTCCACCCAAAACCATTTCTACGATGTCCATGGTTTCGCTGTCGGTCACGCGCATGCCTTGAACAAACTCTCCTTTTTTGCCAACTTTTTCCAACATTTCATTGATTTGCGGGCCGCCGCCGTGAACGATGACGGGATGCAGGCCGATCAGTTTGAGCAGGACGACATCGCGTGCGAAGCCCTCTTTTAAGGCCGACTCGGTCATGGCATTGCCGCCGTATTTGATGACGATGATGGAGCCGGAAAAACGACGGATATAAGGTAAAGATTCGGCAAGGACGCGCGCTTTGATGGCAGGGGAGACAGATTGTTGCTGAGTCATGGTTTCAACCTTGTTTCATAATTTCGGCCTTTATCTTAATCCCAAAGGCCGTCTGAAACAATATTTCCAAGCGCTTGAAATCCTGTTAAATCAGTTAAATGGTTGAAACCAGCCTCATGCAAACGGTAAAATGACGGTTTGCTTCGGCCTCTTCGCCGATTACTAAGGATACCCATGATGAAAATCAGCACCCAATTCGATGCCGGTTCGGTCGTTGTCAAAGACTTGAGCAACCCTGCCGATATCCGTCTCGCCCTGCGTCCCGACAATGCTTCGGAGTTTGCCCAATGGTTTTACTTCCGTTTGCAGGGTGCGGCCTATCAAAACTGCGTGATGCATTTTGAAAATGCGGCGGACGCTGCGTATCCTTTGGGCTGGGAGGACTATCAGGCTTGCGCCTCTTACGACCGCCAAAATTGGTTTCGCGTGCCGACCAGCTATGAAAACGGCGTGTTGACCATCAACCATACGCCTTTGTCCAACAGCGTTTACTACGCCTATTTCGAGCCTTATTCCAACGAGCAGCATTTGAATCTTTTGGGCGATGCGCAGGGCAGCGGCTTGTGCCGTATCGACGACTTGGGCAGTACCGTTCAAGGCCGTGACATCAATCTTTTGACCATCGGCAACCAAGTCGAAAGCGACATGAAAGTCTGGATTATCGCTCGTCAACATCCGGGCGAAACCATGGCGGAATGGTTTGTCGAAGGTTTGCTGGGTCGTCTGCTTGATCCGCAAGATCCGACCGCGCGCATGCTGCTTGACCGTGCGACTTTCTATATTGTGCCGAATATGAATCCGGACGGTTCGGTTTTGGGTAATCTGCGCACCAATGCCGCCGGCGCCAACCTCAACCGCGAATGGGAAAACCCGA
Source organism: Neisseria sp. P0018.S001 (assembly GCF_051957355.1). Classification (NCBI taxonomy): domain Bacteria; kingdom Pseudomonadati; phylum Pseudomonadota; class Betaproteobacteria; order Neisseriales; family Neisseriaceae; genus Neisseria; species Neisseria sp. P0018.S001. The sequence continues at coordinate 13,713 of NZ_JBQCWN010000011.1, forward strand.
CTTTGGAGCGAAGTCCCGAAGTCTTTACCGTCCGCGAAAAAATGATGGAAACCGGCGTGGATTTGTTCTTGGATATTCACGGCGATGAAGGCCTGCCGTTTGTCTTTGTGGCCGGTACCGAAGGCGTGCCTAACTACAACGAGCGCATCGAAGCCTTGGAAGACCAATTCAAACTCGCGCTGCTCAATGCCAGCCCAGATTTCCAAGACGATTACGGCTATGATAAAGATGCGCCGGGTCAGGCAAACATGACTTTGGCGACCAACTGGGTCGGCAATCATTTCAACTGCCTTGCCTATACTTTGGAAATGCCGTTTAAAGACAATGCCAATCTGCCGGACGACGATTTCGGCTGGAACGGCCAACGCTCGCTGCGCTTGGGCGAGGCTATGTTGTCTGCTATTTTAAATGTGGTTGACGATTTGCGTTAAACCATCCGACACCGCATACAGGCCGTCTGAAAGTTCAGGCTTTCAGACGGCCTTTGAGATAAGGAACACACATTATGATGATACATCCCCAGTTTGATCCGGTGCTGATCAGCATCGGCCCGCTTGCCATCCGCTGGTATGCCTTGAGCTATATCGTCGGCTTTATCCTGTTTACGATTTTGGGCCGTCGCCGTATCGCGCAGGGCAATTCTGTGTTTACCAAAGAAACACTCGACGATTTCCTGACTTGGGGTATCTTGGGCGTCATCTTGGGCGGCCGTATCGGCTACGTTTTGTTTTATAAATTTTCCGACTATCTTGCCAACCCGTTGGATATTTTCAAAGTTTGGGAAGGCGGTATGTCGTTTCACGGCGGCTTCTTGGGCGTGGTCGTTGCCATGTGGTTGTTTGGCCGCAAGCACAACATCAGTATCTTGAAATTGATGGATACCGTTGCGCCGCTCGTACCGCTAGGCTTGGCTTCCGGCCGTATCGGCAACTTTATCAACGGCGAACTTTGGGGACGCGTGACCGAACTCAATGCTTTCTGGGCGATGGGTTTCCCGCAAGCGCGTTACGAAGATGCGGAAGCTGCGGCGCACAATCCTTTATGGGCCGAATGGTTGCAACAATACGGCATGCTGCCGCGCCACCCGTCTCAGCTTTACCAGTTTGCCCTTGAAGGCATTTGCCTGTTTGTCATCGTTTGGATTTTCTCGAAAAAACCACGTCCGGCCGGACAAACGGCAGCATTGTTCTTGGGCGGTTACGGTTTGTTCCGCTTTATTGCAGAATTTGCCCGTCAGCCTGATGACTATCTCGGCCTGCTGACTTTGGGTTTGTCCATGGGGCAATGGTTGAGCGTGCCGATGATTGTATTGGGTGTGATTGGTTTTGTTTGGTTTGGCCGTAAAAACAGCGTTGCCAAAGCATAAATAAAACAAGAAATAAAGGCCGTCTGAAAAGGTTTTCAGACGGCCTTTTTATGGCTTTAAGAAAACGGATTTTGGGTTTAACCGAAAAAGCCCATTTTGACTTGAATGAGTTTTTCCAACTCCGGTAGGACGCGGCGGCGTGAGACGAAGAAGATAATGTGGTCGCCGTCTTGGAGGATGGTTTCGGTGTGGTGTCCCATGATGACCTCGCCGGTTGCGCCGCGGACGATGGCGGCGATGTAGCAGTCGCTCGGCCATTTGATGCCGCTGATGCGGCGGCCGACGATGGCGGAAGTGTTTTTATCGCCGTGTACCACCACTTCAATGGCTTCGGCTGTACCACGGCGCAAAGGATGGACGGCAACGATGTCGCCGCGGCGGATGTGGGCGAGGATGGAGCCGATGGTAATCAGATGGGGGGAAACAACGATATCGATTTTGTTGCCTTCGAGCAAATCGACGTAGCTTGAGCGGTTGACGATGGTAATCACGCGTTTGGCACCAAGGTTTTTCGCCAACAGGCTGGACATGATGTTGTTTTCGTCATCATTGGTCAGCGCGCAGAAGACGTCGATTTCGTCGATGTATTCTTCGTCCAGCAGGGTTTCGTCGGTGGCGGAACCTTGCAGGACGAGGGTGTTGTCCAGATTCTCGGCCAGCCATTCGGCGCGCTGGGGTTTGTATTCGATGATTTTGATGTCGTATTTGGATTCAAGCTGCTTGGCGAGGCGGTAGCCGATGTTGCCGCCGCCGGCAATCATGATGCGGCGGGTACGCGCTTCTTTCGGACGCAATTCACGCATGATGGCTTCAACGCTGTTGATGTCGGCAGCAAACAGGACTTCATCGCCTTCAATGATGACGGTTTGCGGCGTTGGGACGATCAGGCGGTTGTTGCGGTAGATGGCGCAGATTTGGCAGTCCGCACCTTCGAGCAGGTGTTGGTTGATATCGGCAATTTCACGGCCGATCAGCAAACCGCCTTTGCGTGCTTGAACAATCACCATGCGGACTTGGTCGTTGGCGAAACTGAGTACCTGCAATGAGCTGGTGTAGTTGAGCAGGCCGACGAGTTGTTCGGTAACTAGCTGTTCGGGGCTGATGGTTTCGGTAATGCCGAAGATGTTGAGGCTGCCTTCTTCGGGGTTATCGCTGCCGTCAACCGGATATTCGAGGTATTCGCTTGAGCGCACGCGTGCGATGCGGCTGGGGATGTTGAATAGGTCGGCGGCGATTTTGGAGGCGACAATGTTGGTTTCGTCGCTGCGGGTCAGGGCAAGCAGAAGGTCGGAGTCCGCCGCGCCTGCCTGTTCGAGGGTAAAGGGCGATGCGCCGTTGCCGACGATGGTTTGGACATCGAGGCGGCTGCTGATGCGGTTGAGCGCTTTTTCGTCGATGTCGATGATGGTAACGTCGTTGCTGGGAACAGAGGCGAGGTTTTGGGCGACGGTCGAGCCGACTTGGCCGCTGCCGAGGATGAGTATTTTCACGGTAATCGAGTGTGTTCGGTAAAAATGAAATTGTAACAAAAGGCCGTCTGAAATTGGAGTTTCAGACGGCCTGATTTTTCAATCGGCTAAAGGATTACCAATAGCCCAAGGCTTTCCACCACAAGATGCCGACAGTGCTGAAAATCAGAATTTCGACCACGCTCATGATGAAGCCGGCTTTCCACCATTCGGTCATGGTCACATAGTTGGAGCCGTAAATGACAGGTGCAGAACCTGTGGCGTAGTGGGTCAGCGACATCATGATGCCGGTAGCGGCTGCCATAATCAGGGCAAACAGCATCGGTGGTGCGCCCAAGGCCAAGCCTGCGCCGTAGAATGCGCCGAACATGGCGGTAACATGTGCCGTACCGCTGGCGAAAACGTAGTGGGCGTAGAGGTAGGCCAGCATCAACAGGGCGCAACCGGCTTCCCAACCCAAGCCCATGTGGGCGATACCGCTTTGCATGGAGTCGGACAACCAGCTGATGAGGCCCAGTTTGTTGAGGAAGTTTGCCATCATAACCAAGGCAGCAAACCAAACAATGGTGTCCCACGCGCTTTTTTCTTTCAGCGCATCTTCCCAAGTCAGTACGCCGGTCAAAAGGCACAGGCTCAAGCCGAGGAAGGTGGTGGCGGTAGCATCAACTTTCACGCCGAACAGCATCTCAGGAATACCCGCCCACAACAGCAGCAGAACCAGGAAAATGCCCAGCATGATTTTTTCTTCACGCTTCATCGGCCCCATGGCAGCCAAATGCTCTTTTGCCAATGCAGTGGCGTTAGGGGTTTGTTTGATTTCAGGCGGATACAGGAAGTACAGCACCAGCGGCATCAGTAGTATAGCAAGCAGGCCGGGTACGATCATTGCCAAGAACCAAGTACCCCAAGAGAGTTGGATTTGCGAATTGGTGGCTTTGGCAACCAATTCGACTACCAGCGGATTGGGTGCGGTGGCAGTGATAAAAATCAGACAGGTAATTACGTTGGAGTGGAAGTTGACCAGTGAAAGGTATTTACCGATTTTACCTTCCGTACCTTTTTCAGGGTCAGAGTCGAAGCTCAGGGCAATGGATTTCATAATCGGATGTACGATGGCACCGCCGCGCGCGGTGTTGCTCGGCGTTACCGGACCGATGACCAAGTCCGCCAAAGCCAAACTGTAACCTACGCCCAGCGTGCGTTTGCCGAAAAGGGAGATCAGCAGGTAGCCGATACGCATCCCTAAGCCGGTTTTCAACAAACCGCGCGAGATGATGATGGCGATACCGATCATCCAGATGAGTGAGTTGTTGAGGCTGCTCAAAGCGTCTTTGGTTGCGTCTGCAGCTTTTTCGTTGGTCACACCGGTCAGTGCAACCAAGGTAATGCCCAAAATCGCCATTGCGCCGATAGGCATGGCTTTGCCGATGATGCCGGCAATAATGCCGACGAACAATGCCAAAAGATGCCATGCGTCAGGCGATACGCCTTGAGGAACGGGGATAACGAACCAGATAAGCAGCGTCAGCACAAGTGCGACCGCAGCAGGAATTGGCTTGAAGCCCATGTTGAATCTCCTAATTTGAGGATTGAAGTATTGGGAAATCGGTTTTCAGACGGCCTGAGTGTTGCTGAAGCCTGTCTGAACGTATTTTGGTAGATTCGGAAGGTATTTTCTTATTGGGGTTTCTCTTCCATCTTGGAAAGAAGAGAATGGGAGGCGGGTATCGTTTTTCAGACGGCATTTACAGTGATAGGCCGTCTGAAAACAACGCCGTTTTACTCCTGTTCTTGCGACAGGCCGTATTCTTCGGGGAAGGTACGCAGCGAGCTTTGCAACACGGTAACCGCGCCGTCAATCAAACCGCAACGGCCGCTTCGTGGCAGCAGTTGGCACAGGCTTTGCAAGGCGCGCAGGTCGTCGGGAGTGCCGATGCCGGTGTCCACACGGTTGAGCAGGCGGGAAAGCTGGAATGTGCCGCCTTTGCAAGGCGGGCATTGACCGCATGAGTTGGAAGCAAAAAATTCCACATATTCGGCTACTTTGCGCACCACGCTGGTGCCTTCGGAAATCACAATCATCGCGCCGGTACCGAGGCTGGATTTGCGTTCGCGTACGGAAACGAAGTCCAAAGGCACATCCAAATCTTTTACGGTCAAAAGCGTGTTTGACGGGCCGCCGGTAAATACGGCTTTAAACGTACGGCCTTCGAGCATACCGCCGCCGTGATCGTAAATCAGCGATTGAAGGGTCGTACCCATCGGCAGTTCGTACAGGCCCGGATTCAATACGTCGCCGGAGAGCGAGTAGAGTTTCGTGCCTGCGGCATCGCCAAAACCCAAAGATTTGTACCATTCCGCACCTTTGGCAAGGATTTGCGGAATATTGGCGAAGGTTTCGGTATTGTTGATAAGGGTCGGCTCACCGTTGACACCGCTTTCGGCTGGGAAAGGCGGCTTGCGGCGGGGGAAGGGGAAACCGCCTTCCAGCCATGAAATCACGGCAGTTTCTTCGCCGCCGATATAACGGCCTGAAGTTTCAACCAGTTGCAAGTCCAAAGGTTTACCCAAGTAGTTTTCGATGCGGATAAACAAATCGCTGTTTTTCCATTGCTCGATGGCCGGTGTGATGGAAGCGATGGATTCGGTTTGATGAGGGTTGACGTACAGAATCGCTTTGTTGGCACGGCAGGCAACGGCGGCAATTAGGACGCCTTCGATGACTTGGTGCGGGGTATTTGCCAATAGTACGCGGTCTTTAAATGTACCCGGTTCGTCTTCGTTGGCATTGCAGACAACGTATTTATCGCCATTTTTGCTTTGGGCGGCAACGGCGGCCTCCCATTTGCGCCAAGTCGGGAAACCTGCACCGCCCATACCGCAAAGATTGGCATCTTGCAGTTTGGAAACAATGCTTTGAGGATCGGCAAGCGCAGCCAGCAAGCCTTCGCCGCCACCGACTTTGCGCCAGGCGGCTAAATCTGCGCCGACTTGGCGGGAAGGATGCAGTAAGTTTTGATTGGCTTGGTTCATGATTGTTGCTCCTGCAAACCGGCGTGTTCGCGCAAATCGAATTTGCCGTAGTCGGGATATAAAACGGGGGCTTTGATGTCGCTGGTCAGACCGGCGCGGGTCATTTCGCGTTGCAGGTCATGGACGTGTCCGACACCGCCGCGTACTTTTTTCAGCGGCAGGCCGCAACCTGCGGCGGCTTTACCGGCACGGCGGCCGAAGCTGATGATGTCCAAAAGCGCATTGCCCATCAGGCGGTTGCGGCCGTGAATACCGCCGGTTACTTCGCCGGCGCAATAGAGGCCTTCAACGCAGGTTGCGCCGTCGCCGTTGATTTCGATACCGCCGTTTTGATAGTGCAGGGTCGGATGAATCATGACCGGCTCAACGGCAGGGTCGATGCCGCATTTGTGGGCAACGTGGCCGAGTGTTACCAAACGGTTTAATACGTCAGGATCGTTGGCAATCAGGCGCGGGGTGTCGAGGAATACGCCGACTTGTCCGTCGCGTACCACGCCGCGGCCTTCGCGGCATTCACGCAGAATCGCAGCGGCAACAACGTCGCGCGGTTGTAATTCGTCAACGAAACGTTCGCCCAAACCGTTGACCAGTTTGGTGCCTGCGGAGCGCACGGCTTCGGAAATCAGCGCGCCTGCCAAGTGTGGAGGGTGGGCAACGCCGGTCGGGTGGTATTGGAAAGAATCGACATCGCGCAGTTTGGCGCCGATACGGTAGGCCATCACCAGGCCGTCTGCAGTCGCGCCATAATGGTTGGAAGTGGCAAAACCCTGCAAATGCAGGCGTCCGCTGCCGCCGGTTGCCAATACCACGGCTTTGGCGTGAACCAACACCAAAGAGCGTTTTTCCAAATCGTACAAAATCGCGCCGACGCAGCGGCCGTGTTCGTCTGATAATAATTCGATGGCGGGGTGGCGGTTGAGCTGGGTAATGTTTTCGTCGAGTTCGACTGCCTCGCGCAGTACGCGCATCATTTCAAGGCCGGTAAAGTCGCGGTAGCTCAGAATGCGCGGCACGGTCGTACCGCCTGCACGCTTGCGGCTCAACATGCCGTTGCTGTCTGCGCCTTTAGTCAAGTCAAAAGTCATGCCCAAGCCAATCAGCCAGCGGATGGCAGATGGTGCATCGGTAACCATTTGTGCCACCAATTCTTTTTTGCCGACGTTGTGGCCGCCTTTGATGGTGTCGTCAAAGTGTTGTTGCAGGCTGTCTTCTGCGCCGACCGCTGCTTGAATGCCGCCTTCGGCCATCACGGTATTGCTGTCGCCGATACGCAGTTTGTTCGCCATGATGACGCGTGCGCCGGCTTCAGTCGCAGACAATGCCGCCGCTGCGCCCGCACCGCCGCCGCCAATTACCAATACGTCAGTGTTTAAATGTTCAGCGCCTGACAAATTATAGTCGTCAATCAGAGGCTGACTGATTAAGAGTTTGGCTAAATCAGGATGGCAGTAATCGCCTTGGTTTGGACCGATAGGCAGTTTCACACGGGCATTTGCCTGATAGTCAGGGTGAAATTGGCTCAGTAATTCGTTTTTTTCAGGTAAATCGCCGCGCAGCTCCAATGAGGACGCACGCAGGTTGGCAAGGGCGGTTTCGTAGTCTATGCCTTGGATTTTGTTAACCATTACACTGACTCCTCTTCAAATTCGACTTTCATTTTGCCGCTGTCGATTTCGCGTAGGCGGCGCATCAAATCCACAGGACGCAATGTGCGCGCTGCTTTCATACGGCGAGCGAACAGGCCCAAGTGGTTCGGACGGATGTGTTCGGGGCAGGAGAGGGTGCAGAGGTTGCACATCACGCATTGGTCAAAGGTCAGCGCAGCCGCGCCGAAATCACCGGAAACTACCTGCGCTACGCCGTTTTCTACTTGTAAACCTTTAGGACAGGCGCGATTACAGCCGCCGCAATGACGGCAGTTTTGCGCTTCTGGGAAGGCTTTGGCGGTATCGTCCAACCAGTTCCAGCCATCACCAATCTCGCCGACGTCGTAATATTGGATGTGCTCCGGAATAAAGTAATCCAAGAAGCTGACCTGCATACCTTCTTCAACTTTGGTCTCGCATGCCAGTGCGGTGGTGACTTCGCGCTCGCCTTCTTTACGAATCATGCAGCGGCAGGAACCGCATACGCCTTGACCCATACAGCCGACATTGGCAGTAATCGCATTGCCTGAACGGGCATAGGCTTGGATGATTGACGAGTCGGCGGAAGCTTTGATTTCATGGCCGTCTATGGTCAGGGTTAACAAATTTTCACTCATGGTTTGTTCCTGTGAAATTGGAAGGTGGAATAGTGGGTAATTTGATTAATTGTATTTTTATTACATTTGTGCGTATGAGGAAAATATTCAAGTGATTTACTCAGAAATTCTTTTAAAATCAATGTTTATATATATAAGGCGAAGTGTATCAGAATTTGTTGGATTTGATGATAGGGAGGGATTAGCCTTGCTTAAGGAAAAGATTGTAAACAAAATATGCCTATTATTTAGACAAATTTATTACAAATACTTGATTTTAAAAGTAAAATAAAATTACTTTTTTAGTGTAAATTTTAAAATATTCGTATATTTACTAGTAAAAATCATTATTATATATCAGTTAATTTTGCATAGATTGTTGTATATATTGAATAATGTTCTGACAGGCAAGCAAGTGAAAAATTGTTATAAAATTTCAGAAAATCAAACAAGTTTGATATCAGTCAAGAAGATTGAGGGAGGAAATGACACGGATTTTACAATTGTGTATTGTATTGGAAAGTAAGAAAGGCTATCCAAAATTTAGATAGTTCTCTTTTAAATACAGGCTATTAAATTTACTATCTAAATGCTTAAGGCAAATATTTTCAGACGGCTTATAATAAGATTATCATTTAAAAATAATGTAGTTTTATTTCTATATAAGCGAATAGCCAGTAGATATGGGTTATCAATAACCAAGTGATTTAATATGTTATTAAATTCTATTTAAATCAATAAGGTATGAAAATGATATTGTCTGGATTATTCATTTAAAAGCACTATTACACTATTGAAGGCCGTCTGAAAAATCGGTCTCTTAAAAAATAAACAAACCCTTCCTACCATGACTCCCGAAAAGGAACACAATCATGACCGTCATCAAGCAAGAAGACTTTATCCAAAGTATTTTCGATGCCTTCCAATTCATCAGCTACTACCATCCTAAAGACTACATTCAGGCTTTGTATAAGGCTTATCAAAAAGAAGAAAACCCTGCCGCCAAAGATGCGATGGCGCAGATTTTGGTCAATAGCCGTATGTGTGCTGAAGGCCATCGCCCGATTTGTCAGGATACCGGTATTGCGACCGTATTCTTGAAAGTGGGCATGGATGTACATTGGGATGCTGAGATGAGCGTACAGGAAATGGTTAACGAAGGCGTACGCCGTGCATACACCTATCCTGATAACAAATTGCGCGCCTCAGTATTGGCCGACCCGGCTGGCAGGCGTCAAAATACCAAAGACAACACCCCTGCCGTTGTACACATGGAAATCGTAAAAGGCGACAAAGTCGAAGTCACTTGCGCAGCCAAAGGCGGCGGTTCTGAAAACAAAACCAAAGTTGCCATGCTCAACCCTTCAGACAATATCGTTGATTGGGTATTGAAAACCGTTCCTCAAATGGGTGCCGGCTGGTGTCCTCCGGGTATCTTGGGTATCGGCATCGGCGGTACGCCTGAAAAAGCAGTATTGATGGCCAAAGAAAGCCTGATGAGCCATATCGATATTCAGGAGCTCAAAGAAAAAGCCGATTCCGGTGCAGAATTGTCTACTACCGAAGCCCTGCGCTTGGAACTCTACAAAAAAGTAAATGCCTTGGGTATTGGCGCACAAGGTTTGGGCGGTTTGAGCACCGTGCTGGATGTCAAAATCCTTGACTACCCAACCCACGCGGCTTCCAAACCGATTGCTATGATTCCAAACTGCGCAGCTACCCGCCACATCGAATTTGAATTGGACGGCTCAGGCCCGGCCAAACTGGAAGCCCCGTCTTTGGAAGACTGGCCGGATTTGACTTACAGCCCTGACAACGGCAAACGTGTCGATGTCAACAATCTGACCAAAGAAGAAGTGGCTACATGGAAAACCGGCGACGTATTGTTGCTGAACGGTAAAATCCTGACCGGCCGCGATGCCGCGCACAAACGTTTGGTTGATATGCTCAACAAAGGCGAAGAATTGCCGGTAGATTTCACCAACAAACTGATTTACTATGTCGGCCCGGTTGATCCAGTCCGTGACGAAGTTGTTGGTCCGGCCGGTCCGACTACTTCCACCCGTATGGATAAATTTACCCGCCAAATGCTGGAACAAACCGGCCTCTTGGGTATGATCGGTAAATCCGAACGCGGCGCAGCAACTTGTCAAGCCATAGCCGATAATAAAGCCGTTTACCTGATGGCTGTCGGCGGCGCGGCATATCTGGTTGCCAAAGCCATTAAAGCGTCTAAAGTCTTAGCGTTCCCAGAATTGGGTATGGAAGCGATTTACGAATTTGAAGTCAAAGACATGCCTGTTACCGTTGCGGTGGATAGCAACGGCGAATCGGTTCACGCCATTGCGCCAAAACAATGGCAGGCAAAAATCGGTATTATTCCGGTTGAAGCTTGATATTTGACTGAATAATCAAAGGCCGTCTGAACGATTTCAGACGGCCTTTTTTGCTTACAAATAATTCAAATGTTTTCAAACGAGTAAATTTCCTTTTCTAAAAAGCACTTGTCAAAATCAGCGTTTGAAACTAAAATTTACAGCTTATCGAGTCGGAGTGTGGCGCAGTCTGGTAGCGCACTTGCATGGGGTGCAAGGGGTCGAAGGTTCGAATCCTTTCACTCCGACCAAAGAATTGGAAAGAGCCGTTTTAAAAACGGCTCTTTTTTCGTTTGGATGATTTATCTGAATAATGTGTCCAAATAGATTTTAAAACTTAATACCAATGCCGTCTGAAACAAAACCTGCTTTCTCAAAGCAGGTTTTGTTGTTTATAAAGCAGGCTATTCGGTACTATCTTTCAGCGCGTCTTTATAAGTATAAAGATAAGAAGCGCCGACAAAGGATGCACCACCGATGACATTGCCCAGGAATACGGGAATCATGTTGAAGAAAAATTGCCCCCACGTGATGTTTGCACCTGCCAAAATACCTGCTGGGATAACGAACATATTGGCGACAAGGTGTTGGAAGCCGTTTAATACGAAAATCATGACAGGGAACCAAATGGCCAGCATTCGTCCGGTTGTGTTTTTAGCAGCAAAGTGCAGCCATGCACCCATGCATACCATCCAGTTACATGCGACCGCCGATACAAAAGCGCGGCCGAAATCCATATGGACTTTTGCTTCCGCTACGGCAATGGTTTTTTCTGCCATGCTGCCTTCAATCATACCGACATAGTATCCGAGGAAAAAAGCCATCGCCAGCGTGCCCACCAAATTGCCTATACAGACAATAACCCAGTTGCGCAGCAGCATTTTGGAGGAAATCCGTCCGGCCAATCTGCCTAAAGACATGATCATCATGTTGCTGGTTACCAGCTCGCCGCCGCCAAGCAGAATACAAATCAAGGCAATTGGGAACACAGCGGCACCGAGTAAAGTCGCAACTCCGCCCCATTCGTGCGGAATGCCGCTGACTACTTTTAAATAGGCAAGATAACCGAAGCCGATGTATCCGCCGGCCAAAACACTCAAGATTGCCAGTGTGGGAATGCTGGATTGTGCTTTGGCGCAGCTTTTGTCGAGAACAACCTGTAAAATTTCCTGTGGGTATAAATCGCGCGAAGCCATGATGTTCCTTAAAGTGGATTGAGGAGGAAACGCCGTTTCAAAAGTGGCGCAAACTGTCGCGGTAGAGCAGTGTTATAGGGAGCCGGTGTACGGTCTTTGTTTTATCAATCAGCCTGAATTAAACCTAAAAAACAGATACTTCGCCTTGCTTTAGCTCAAAAGAAATATTATTACATTTTGCTTCTGTATGAAAAAAGGCCGTCTGAACGTTGAGGTTTCAGACGGCCTTGTTTTGAATTTTTAAACTTACAAATGAGCCAGCTTTGCATTGCCTTCGCGAGGGATAGGGCGCGGATTGCCTTGTGAATCGATGGCGACGTAAGTGAACACGGCTTCGGTGACCAGTTGGCGGTCTTCCGTTACCATATCGTTCATCAAAGTCTTCACCCATACTTCGATTTTCAGTTGCAAAGAAGTATTGCCTACTCGGACGCAATGACCGTAGCAGCACACGACGTTGCCGACCTTTACCGGTCTGATGAAATTCATTTCTTGAACAGCCACGGTTACAATTCGTCCCTGTGCGATTTCTGCCGCCAAAATACCGCCGCCCAGATCCATTTGCGACATAATCCAGCCGCCGAAGATATCCTGATTAGGATTGGTATCGCGCGGCATGGCTACCGTACGCAATAAAAGTTGTCCTTCTGGTGCCGGATGGGTTTGTTTGTTGTCAGCCATAAATAATCCTGTCAAAAAAGTGTTATTTTACGCCATTTGTGGCGATAAACCTATGTAGGCCGTCTGAAAAATCAGAAGGCAAAGTGTTACAATCAACATATTCATCAGACAAAGGAGAAAGATTATGCATCCGATTCAAGAACCACGAAATAGCGGCCTTTTGCGCGTATCCGACATTCACGAAATCTACTGGGAGGAATCAGGCAATCCGGATGGCCACCCCGTGATTTTCCTGCATGGCGGCCCCGGAGCAGGGGCATCACCGGCCTGTCGTGGCTTTTTCAATCCAGAGCATTTCCGCATCGTTATTATCGACCAACGCGGTTGCGGACGTTCCAAACCCTATGCCTGTATCGAAGACAACACCACATGGGATTTGGTTGCAGATATTGAAAAAGTGCGCGAAATGCTCGGTATTCAAAAATGGCTGGTTTTCGGCGGCTCATGGGGCAGCACCTTGTCGCTGACTTATGCCGAAACCCATCCCGAGCGCGTCAGCGGCTTAGTTTTGCGCGGTATTTTCCTGTGCAGGCCGTCTGAAATGGCATGGCTAAACGAAGCAGGCGGCGTCAGCCAAATTTATCCGGCTCAATGGCAAAAATTCATTGCCCCCGTAGCCGAAAACAAACGCCAAGCCCTAATCAAAGCCTACCATGAAATGCTGTTCAGCGAAGATGAGGCCACGCGCCTCAAAGCGGCTAAATCATGGGCAGACTGGGAAAGCTACCTTATTCAGTTTGAACCTAAAGACGTAGATGAAGACCCGCAAGCTTCCCTTGCCATCGCAAGAATGGAAAACCATTACTTCGTGAACGAAGGCTGGCTGCAGGGCGATAAAGCTATCTTGGCAAACATCGACAAAATCCGCCATATCCTAACCATCATCGTCCAAGGCCGCTACGACCTATGTACCCCGATGCAAAGCGCGTGGGAACTCTCGCAAGCCTTCCCTGAGGCAGAATTGAGAATCGTCCAAGCAGGCCACTCTTCTTTTGATCCTTCGCTTTCCGAGGCTTTAGTGAAAGCAGTGGAGGATATTAGAAGTAAGTTATAAAGGTTAATAAATAACAATGCCGTCTGAAAAAGTTTCAGACGGCATTTTTTCTATTTATATATTAAATTTAATATCATATTATCATTGCATGATATCAGTTTGAATTTTTTTAGAATTTCAATATGAAACCCCTAATTTACTATGCTCATTTTGCCCAAGATGAACTCGGCAATCTCTTGCCTTACGAACATTGGCAAACCTTGCAAAACCATTCGGTCAATGTTGGCGAAATGGCGGCGGAGTTTGCCCGCGTATTTGGTGCGCAGGAAATTGCCTACCAGACGGGACAGCTTCATGATTTAGGGAAATATTCGGAAGCCTTTAACCGCCGATTGCATGGCGGCCCAACAGTCGATCATGCTACCGCCGGAGCCAAAATTGCTATCGAGCGTTGGGGAAAAGTTATTGGTAAGCTGATGGCGTTTTGCATTGCGGGGCATCATGCAGGGCTGGCAAATGGAAACGGTGAAGGCGATAACCGCCGCACGTTAAAGCAGCGTTTGGCATTGCAATTTGGTGCAGATATTCCCACTCTCGATAATCTGTGGCAACAAGAAATCAAGCTCCCTCAAAACCTATCCGCCCCACCACTCAAAGCCGATGCGCATCATCCTTTTTTCTCCTACGCCTTCTTCACTCGAATGCTCTATTCCTGCTTGGTGGATGCCGATTATCTCGACACAGAAGCCTTTTATTCAAAGCTAGAAAACAAAGTCATCGAGCGCGGCGGTTATCCTGATTTAAACGCCTTACAACACAATTTCAATCAATTTATCAACGCTTTCAGACAACGTATCGCCCAAGCTCCAGAGCAAACTGAAGCCGAAAAACTTAATGCCGCCTTAAACCGCCTGCGCAGCGAGATTCTCGATCATGCCGTAGAACAAGCGACACAAGCGCAAGGGCTGTTTACGCTCACTGTACCGACCGGCGGCGGCAAAACTTTCACTTCCATGGCATTCGCGCTGGAACACGCCAAACAGCACGACATGCGGCGCGTCATTTATGTCATTCCGTTCACCAGCATCATCGAGCAAAATGCCGCCGAATTTCGCAAAGCCTTTGGCGAATTGGGCGAACAAGCTGTGTTGGAACACCACAGCACCTTCGACGACGGCAAACTGCAAAATGAGGCCACCAAAGACAAATTGCGCCTTGCCTCGGAAAACTGGGACGCGCCGATTGTCGTGACCACCGCCGTGCAATTCTTCGAATCCCTCTTCGCCGACCGCTCCTCGCGCTGCCGCAAGCTGCATAACATCGCAGGCTCCGTCATCATCCTCGACGAAGCGCAAATGCTGCCGCTCAATCTTTTACTGCCCATCATTCAAGCCATCAAAGAATTGGCGCAAAACTACCGCAGCAGCGTCGTCATGTGCACCGCCACCCAGCCAGCCGTGCAAGCCGAAAACGGCTTCTATCGCGGCTTTGAAAATGTGCGTGAAATAGCCCCAAAACCGACCGCACTTTTTGACAAACTGCGCCGCACCAGCGTGCAACACATCGGCACACAAACCGACGCTGACCTGCTCGCCAAACTTGGCGAACACTCGCAAATGCTCGTTATCGTCAACAACCGCCGCCACGCCCGCACCCTGTACGACCAAGCCAAACACCTTGACGGCACGTTCCACCTGATCACCTTAATGTGCGCCAAACACCGCAGCCAAAAGCTCGATGAAATCCGAGGCCGTCTGAAAAACGGCGAATCCTGCCGCGTTATCGCCACCTCCTTAATTGAAGCCGGCGTTGATGTGGATTTTTCGCTGGTGATGCGTGCCGAAGCAGGCTTAGACAGCGTTGCCCAAGCCGCAGGACGCTGCAACCGCGAAGGCAAAAGGCCGTCTGAAAACAGCTTTGTCTGGATATTTACGCCAGAAGAACAATGGAAAGCCCCGCCTGAACTTGCCACCCAAGCCGCCGTTATGCGCCTGACCGCCGACAGCTTTTCAGACGACCTCTTATCCACCCAAGCCGTCGCAGCCTACTTCGCCGAGCTTTATCAATTAAAAGGCAGCGAACTGGACAATAAAAAAATCCTGAAAATGCACAACGATACAGGGCAAAGCCTCGATTTCCCATTCCAAACCATCGCCGACAAGTTCCGCATGATCGAAAGCCATATGCAGCCGCTGATTATTCCGTTCGATAACGAGGCCGAAAACCTCATTAGCAGCCTGCACCATGCCGACCACATCGGCGGACTCTTACGCAAACTGCAACCCTACACCGTCCAAATCCCCGAAAAAGCTCTCGCCGCTTTATATAAAGCAGGACGTATCGAACCGATTAACGAGAAAAACTTCGGCAAACAGTTTTATACGCTGATTGGACTGGATTTGTATGATGACGTGGCGGGTCTTTCTTGGGAAGATACGGAGTTTTTGAAAGGGGAGAATTTGGTGTTTTAAAGAAAATTATTTTGATTAATTGAGAAGATAATTACATAGGAATTCAGAATGGCTAAAGATATTACACAACTTGATGACTATACAAAATTAAAAAAACTTGCTTCTGCCCTTTGGCAACAAAATAACTCTTATCATGGTGCAGCTATTATGATAGGTGCTGGTTTTAGTAGAAGCGCTGCGACAACAGGAGATACCAATAAAAAGCTTCCACTTTGGTTTAACTTTTCTGAACTATTAACTAAAGAATTGAGTTCAAATAGCTCAGATCCATTACGACTAGCTGAAGAATACAATGCATATTTCGGTAAACAAGCATTACATGATTTAATCAAAAAGGAAATTAATGATTCAGCCTGGATGCCGGGGGAACTACATAAATCCTTATTAGAATTACCATGGTCAGAGATTTTGACTACAAACTGGGATACTTTGCTCGAACGTGCTTCAGAAGAAATTCATCAGCCTGTATATAGTATTGTTTCAAAACAGGAAGATCTTTCAAGTGCAAGATCACCTCGTATCGTGAAATTGCATGGCACTATTGATGTAAGTAAAGATTTGATTTTTACTCAGGAAGATTATCGTAAATATCCGCAACAATATGCAGCATTTGTGAACTTTGCTCGGCAAGTATTTATTGAAAATGAACTATGTCTAATGGGGTTCTCTGGAGATGATCCAAATTTCTTACAGTGGGCTGGTTGGGTTAGAGATCATTTAACTAGCCATTCTAGACGGATTTACCTCGTTGGAGCTTTAGGATTAAATTCTTCAAAACGGAAATATTTAGAGTCACTCAATATCGCACCTATAGATTTATATAGCTTGGTTAAAGATTATGATGATGCAGATATGCGTCATTTTAAGGCCACAGAAATATTTTTTCAGACCTTGCAAAAACTAAAACCTAAGAATAAATGGGAATGGGAGCCAAGTCAGCTACATCGAACAGAAATGACAGAAGAAGAGCTAAATAGGAGTTATCAAGATCATGAGTATGCAGCTCATCTTCTTGAAGGACAATTAGTTTCTTTAGAAAAAGATAGATTGTCTTACCCAGAGTGGTTGGTATGTCCAAATCGATTGAGATTCACCTTACATATGCAATTAACATATCCTTGGCCTAATCCTGATAATTTGTCAAGAATGAATAAAGATTCAAGAGCTAAGCTGCTGTATGAAATAGCTTGGCATTATAAAGTAACTTTTGAAATTCTTCCAAATTGGTTGGTAAATGAACTGCTAACAGTATGTAATCTTGATAAACCTTGTTGTTTAACAAAGAAACAACAATTAGATATTGCGCTTCTTTTATTGAAAAATACACGTTGGATGGAACAGTCAGAAAGTAAAGATATTATTCTAATAACAAGACGTATATTGGAAAAAGGAAAAGAATATTGGACAGAGATTGATAACGAATTGTCCTATTATTCCGCTATTTTAGCGCGGGATTCATTTGATTATCCAGCTTTAGAGAAATATGCAGAAGAAATTACTACCAATGATCCAATTTGGAAGTTGAAAAAAGCTTCTTTATTTGCAGAGCTTGGAAATTTTGAAGAAGGTAAACATTTAATAAGTGAAGCATATAGTGATTTACTTAAGCAGTATAGAAACAATCATGGTTCTATTTATTTGCTCTCTCGTCTAGCTTGGGCATACTGGTTAGCTAGAGGTGTTAACTTGAGTGAACTGGAAGAGAAAATTAGAATTTTCTCTTTTGATTATAAAGAATCTAAATGTGATCCTTGGGATTACATAGAACACATGCAGGAAAAAATTACCAAAAAATTAGCAAAGCAACAAGAACAAGAGATTGAGCCTTTATTTGAACCAGGGCATTACAAAGATAACTCCAATACTGTAACTTTGAGTAATGAATTACACCCGCTACTTCTACTAGAAAGTATATCTAATACTGTTGGACTACCATTACGTTGGCAGCATACAAATTTTCTTGTCGATTCAGCTGCAAAAATTGCCGAATTAACTGAAATTGATAATACCCAACGTTTCTCTCTTGCTATTAGAGCCGCCAGTAGTGAGACATCTAATGTCTTAAAAAGAGTATTTTCTAGAATTAAAATTGCGTGTTTATCTCAGGACGAGGCTAATTTTTTAATAGAAAAAACTATATCCTCAATTGAATATTGGTCTGAAAAGCGAGAGGCTCAATCGAGCATAAGCGGTATTATACGCCATGCAATTGACCGCTTACGTGTTTTTATTGAAGTATTAGCTAGAATTTCTGTAAGAGCAACATCTGAACAAGCTAAGCAAATTTTTCGCTTAGCAGTTTCTTTAGGGCGGAATAATAAACTACAACACTTAGGGCTATTTGATTCAATTAAGGACTTAATTAAATTTTCTCTTAAAAGTATTCCTGACGCTGAGCAACATGAGGTGTTACTTGATGCATTATCTTATCCACTTGAAACAGAAATTCAAAAAAATGAATATGGTAAGTGGGCTAATCCTGTCATAGATAATCCGGGTGAGCGTAAGCAAAATATTGATATTGATAAACGCATTGGTGAAATTATAGACAGTATAGAAAAAAACTCTTCTAAAAATGCTCCAGCATTGTTAAGACTATTACCTTTAATAAAGAGTAAGTTCCTTACCGAAAAAGAATGCAGACAAATTGCATTAAATATATGGGGAGATAATCCTGATTATAAAAATATACCTAAAACAGGATTGCTTAATTACGTTCTACTTGAATTGCCAAACATGGATTCTTTGTCTGTAAAAGCATTAGTTAGGGAATACTTATTTGAACAGAAAGAAGAAAACTTGTTTAAATTGGATTTTTTAATGGATGTTGCTAATTCGGCACTTGGAAAAAATGTTAAGGAATTGCCAAGTCAAGAACAGGCTGTGAATTATTTCGAAAAACTAACCTCTTGGAGATTACCCGAAAAAGATGATAGTGAAATAGGGTTTTCTAAAAATATAAATTCTAAAACGGCTGAATTAATTAGTGAAGTATTAGCGCGTTCTATTGTTCCTGCATTATCAAAAGAAGCATTAACTGAAGAAAACTTCCAGAAGTTGAGTGATATGCATATAGCACTTGATAAACCGGAAATTCTGATGGCGTATCCATATTTTGCTGCATCAGATGAAATGTTTGTTGGCAGAGTTGAAGGTTCTATAAAGAAAGGTTTTCAATCTATAGAATCTAATAAATTAGCATATACCTCTTATGCTCTTCTTACTTGGAGGGAGCTCCAAGATTCACCAGTTATAAACAAATTAATTAAGCGATTGATTTATATAATTGGTTCAAATCAAAAACAAGGATTAGCAGCACTTCTTTGGACGGCTAATCAAATGTATAAAAAAGAATATCTTTCAAACGAAGATATTGAATCGCTAAGTGAAATTCTTCCTGTTATTTTTGATAGTACAAGTTACGAGAGAATTCCACCATATAATCAAGAATCTGTAAGTATTTCACTTGTTCGTGCTGCTTGCGTTAGGTTAGCAAGAGATCTTTTAAATAAAGAACAAAATAATGATATGGAGCTAAAAAGAATATTGGAAATGGCAAAGAATGATCCTCTTCCAGAAGTAAGATTTGCAGAAATTACAGATATATAAAAATATCATTCAAAAGTGCGGTCAATTCTCCCAACGTTTTCAAAACGTCGTCTGAAACCGCACTTTCCAACCAAAAGGAGAACCAAATGAACCAAATCCGCCTACACATTTGGGGCGATTATGCCTGTTTTACCCGTCCGGAGATGAAGGTGGAGCGGGTGTCTTATGATGTCATCACGCCGTCGGCGGCGCGCGGGATTTTGGCGGCGGTGCATTGGAAGCCGGCGATTCGGTGGGTGATTGACCGGATTTATGTGTTGAAGCCGATTCGGTTTGAGTCGGTGCGGCGCAATGAGTTGGGCGGCAAGATTTCGGCGGGTAAGGTCAGCGGCGCGATGAAACGCAAGAGCATTGCCGATTTATATACGCTGATTGAAGACGACCGCCAGCAGCGCGCGGCGACGGTGCTTAAAGACGTGGCTTATGTGATTGAAGCCCATGCGGTGCTGACGCCAAAAGCGGGGGCGGATGAGACCGTTACTAAGCATATCGAGATGTTCAAACGCCGTGCGAAAAAGGGACAATGCTTTCAGCAGCCTTGTTTGGGCGTGCGTGAATTTTCTGCCGATTTTGCGTTGATTGACGAAGGCGATCCGCTGCCGCCATCGGCGTTATCGGAAAGCGAGGCAAACCGCGATTTGGGCTGGATGCTGCACGATATTGATTTTGACCATGGCAACACGCCGCATTTTTTCCGCGCACAAATGAAAGACGGCGTGATTGATGTGCCGCCGTTTTACGCCGAGGAGGTAAAAGCATGATTCTTGCGTCCCTTGCCTGCTATTACCGCCGTTTGGCAGCGGAAAACGATGAAATGGGCAGCCCAAAAGTGCCGCCTTATGGCTTTAGCGAGGAGAAAATCGGCTGGATTTTGATGTTGGATAAAGAAGGTCGTCTGAAAACCAT
Organism: Neisseria sp. P0018.S001; assembly: GCF_051957355.1. Lineage (NCBI taxonomy): Bacteria > Pseudomonadati > Pseudomonadota > Betaproteobacteria > Neisseriales > Neisseriaceae > Neisseria > Neisseria sp. P0018.S001. The sequence goes on from NZ_JBQCWN010000011.1 coordinate 34,055, forward strand.
TGTGCCGAATCTGACTGTCGATAAAAAGCCGCAGCCGAAGCTGATGAGTGTGCCGCGCCCTGAAAAACGCACATCAGGCATCAAACCGAATTTTTTGTGGGATAAAACCGCATACGCGCTCGGCGTGGAAGCCAATAAAAACAAAGCCGAAGCCAAAGAAAAACCGTTTACGCCGTCTGAAAAAACTTTTGAAGCCTTCAAGCAATACCACCTCGATTTACTGCAAAACAGCGAAGATGAAGGCTTGCAAGCCTTATGCCGTTTTCTGCAAAACTGGCAGCCTGCACATTTCGCTGCCGAAAATCTGCCAGCCGAAATGCTTGATGCCAACATCGCATTTTCTTTTGAAAAACCGACTGCACTTATCCATAAACGCGAAGCCGCGCAAAGCTTGTGGGCAGGCTGCCTGAAAAGCGATGAAGCGCTCGAGGGTTTGTGCCTGATTAGCGGCGATACTGCCCCGATCGCACGGCTGCATCCTGCGATTAAAGGCGTATTTGGCGGGCAAAGCTCCGGCGGTTCGATTATTTCATTCAACAAAGAAGCCTTTGCTTCGTTTGGCAAGGAGCAAGGCGCAAATGCCCCTGTTTCCGAACAATCCGCCTTTGCCTACACCACCGCGCTGAACTATCTGTTGCGCCGCGAAAACGATCACTGCTTGATCATCGGCGATGCCAGTACGGTCTTTTGGGCGGAAGCGGACGATAACGCGACTGCGCAGGCTGCCGAAGGCTTCTTCGCGCATGTGTTCACGCCGCCGGATGACGAACAAGAAAGCGCTAAAGTTTTCAATGTGTTGGAACAAATCGGCAAAGGTCGCCCGTTGCAAGAAATTGCGCCCGAACTTTCTGCCAATACCCGTTTTTATATCTTAGGGCTTGCCCCTAATGCCGCGCGGATTTCTGTTCGGTTTTGGCTGAATACCACGTTTGGGCAGCTGGCGGAAAATTTGGCATGGCACTGGCGGGATTTAAAAATTGAACCGCGCCCGTGGAAAACGCCGCCTTCTATTTGGCGCTTGCTGTTGCAGACGGCGGTTTTAGGCAAAAGCGAAAACATCTCGCCCATATTGGCAGGTGAAATGACCCGCGCCGTGATTTGCGGTACACCGTATCCCTTGAGTTTGCTGTCGCAACTGATTACCCGAATTTGCGCCGACGGCGACGTGAACGGTCTGCGCGTGGCAATGATGAAAGCCGTATTAGAGCGGCGTTTTAGAAAAGGTTTTATCGAAGAAGGAGTTCCTATGAGTTTGAACAATGAAAGCCCGAATCGCGCCTATCTTTTAGGGTGGCTCTTTGCCGTGTTGGAGCGCATTCAATATCAGGCGTTGGGCGAATTAAATGCCGGCATTGCCGACCGCTATTACGGCTCCGCATCCGCCGTGCCGTTTTCGGTTTTTCCGCGCCTTTTGTCGGGTGCAAAACACCATTTATCGCGCTTGCGTAAAGACAAAGCCGGCATGGCGGTGAATTTGGATAAAGATTTGGGCGAAATCATTGCCAAACTGCCCGAAACCTTTCCGCGCCATTTGAGCATTGACGAGCAAGGTCGCTTCGCTATCGGCTATTACCATCAAAAACAAAGCTATTTTGCTAAAAAAGAAACCGCTGAAACCATTGAAAACTAAGGAGCCAGAAAATGTCTGCCATTCAAAACCGCTATGAATTTGTTTACTTTTTTGACGTAACCAACGGCAACCCCAACGGCGATCCCGATGCGGGCAATATGCCGCGCCTTGACCCCGAATCCAGCAAAGGCTTGGTAACCGATGTCTGCCTGAAACGCAAAATCCGTAATTTTGTCGAAATCAGCAGCGAAAACGAAGCCGGTTACGAAATCTACGTCAAAGAAAAAAGCGTGTTAAACCTGCAAAACAAACGCGCTTATGAAGCACTTGGCATTGAATCGGAAGCAAAAAAACTGCCAAAAGACGAAGCCAAAGCCCGCGATATTACCGCATGGATGTGCAAAAACTTCTTCGATATCCGCACCTTCGGCGCCGTGATGACCACCGAAGTCAACAGCGGACAAGTGCGCGGTCCGGTGCAACTGGCGTTCGCCCAATCCATCGACCCCATCGTGCCGCTGGAAGTTTCCATCACCCGCATGGCAGTCACCAACGAAAAAGACTTGGAAAAAGAACGCACTATGGGGCGCAAATACATCGTCCCTTACGCACTCTACCGCGTGCATGGCTTTATCTCCGCCAACCTTGCCGCCAAAACCGGTTTTTCAGACGACGACTTAGCCAAACTCTGGCAAGCCCTGACGCTGATGTTTGAACACGACCGCTCCGCCGCCCGTGGCGAAATGGCAGCGCGTAAATTGATTGTTTTCAAACACGACAGCGCACTCGGCAGCCAGCCTGCACATAAATTATTTGACGCCGTGAAAGTCGAACGCATAAACGGTGAATCAGGTACGCCGGCAAGCAGTTTTGGCGATTACAACATCAGCGTGGTTTCAGACGGCCTCAATGGCGTGAGCGTGGAAGAGTTACTTTAAAAATACTTAAAAAGATGACCGCACTTTCAACCAAAACCCAAGGGGAAAATCAGGACCTGCGCCTGATTCCCCTTTCCGCCCTACAACACTACGCCTTTTGCCCGCGTCAATGTGCGTTGATTCATAACGAGCAGGCGTGGGCGGAGAATTATTTGACCGCGCAGGGCAAGGCGCTGCATGAGCGGGTGGATTCGGGCGAGCCGGAAACGCGCAAGGGCGTGCGTTTTGAGCGGACAGTGCATGTGTCAGCGGAGAAGCTGGGTATCAGCGGAGTGTTGGATCTGGTGGAGGTGGATACGAAAACAGGCCGTCTGAAACCTGTGGAATACAAACGCGGCAAGCCAAAACCCGACCCGATGGATGAAATTCAGCTTTGCGCCCAAGGCTTGTGCTTGGAAGAAATGACGGGGCAAACCGTCTCTGAGGGCGCGCTGTGGTATATGCAAACTCGCCACCGCGTCCCCATCGTGTTTTCAGACGACCTGCGCGCCCAAACTCTCGCCACCATCGCCGCCGTGCGCGAACTCCTAAACAGCGGCCAAACCCCGCCGCCCGACTACGGCAAACGCTGCAAAGCCTGCTCGCTGGTGGAGATTTGCCAGCCAGAGTTGCTGGGGAAACAGGATAGGAGTGTGGGGTATGTGATGAGGTTGTTTGGGGATTGAGAAAATTGATGAACGTATAATATGTTATGTTGTGAATCTATCTAAATTTAAATAAGGAAATTTTTTCATGGAAATGCCTAAAACACATTTTGATTGTATCCAATATCTTAGGCCAGAGTTATTAATTGAAGCAAAGAAAGATGTCAAAGAATTATTAAATATAGATAGGAAGTCCCCTATATTAAGTATTGATGAGTATGAAAATAGATTAAATTCATATTTGGAAAAAGTAATCAATGATACTCTACAAGTTGCCGCAGATAATATTGGGGTTTCTCTAAATTTTATTAAAAATAATATAGATGATTTACCAGAGTTCTTTAAAAATCATCTATTTGCTCTAGGTAGTACTATTAATTATGAATATCATTTCATAGTTAATTTTCTATTAGCTGGTAGAAAAACATTTTTCTTTTCTGATGCTATCAGTCAAAAGCTCTTACATACAGAAATTAATGTGCCAGCTAAAGAGATACAGCTACCTTTTTTTAGTTGCCAATTAGTATTCACGGAAAGAGAAATTATAGATGCATTCTATACAAAAGCTCTTAAGGATAATCCTGACTTAACTGTTGATTATTCTTGCCCTATAAGTGTTTTTGTTACCTTATTTGATGATTGTGATGAATTGGATGGCAGAAGAATTATTTTTAACTCATACCATAGTAAATATCCAGATACAATTTTTCTAATGCAGAAAAGGGAATTGTTTCTTGGTAATGATTGGAACTTAGAGCAAAGCTTAAGAACAGATTGGGAGAATCTTACCCCCAATAATTTGGGATATGGCTCATTTTACAATGATGGAAATATCAGTAAATTAGAAGATGATCTTTTTTATACAGATGGATTACTTTTTTATCGGATTATATTGAATGCTATTTTATATGTAATTTCAAGTAAGGCTGATTTCCCTAAAAAAGAAAGTCAAATTAGAAAAATAGAAAAAAAGATAGCAAATGCAAAATCATTTCTTAAAAAAGAGAGATTAAATCAAGAGACAAAAGCAATATCTAGTCTTGATTATTTTGAGGTTGGATTAAGTGAGCAACAAATAATTTTAAAAAATCAGCATGATAATGAAAATTCTGAATCTGTTGATTATTCAAGATTAGACCGAAAAATTTTACGTAGATTTATGGTTAGAGGGCATTGGAGAAATCAACGTTATGGTTCGGGTTTGACAGAAACTAAGTTAATTTGGATTAAACCATATATCAAAGGAGATGAATTAGCAGAGGTTATAAATAAACCTTATGTAATTAAAGAATAAAAATACCGAAAAATCCAAACTGAGGTCGTCTGAAAAACAATATTTGGGAAGCCAAGCTATTTCGTTGGGTTACGGAGCTCTATCTACCCCAACCTACCGATAATTTTCAGGCAGCCCAACTATCGCCCCCAAAAGTACGGTCAAAATCCAAGGAATCTACTCATGCGCAAACTGCAAAATACGCTCTACATCACCACCCAAGGCAGCTACCTGCATAAGGAGCGGGAGACGCTGGTGGTGGAGCAGGAGCGCAAGAAGGTGGCACAATTGCCGGTGCATTCTATCGGGCATATTTTCTGTTTTGGGAATGTGCTGGTGTCGCCGTTTTTGCTGGGGTTTTGCGGCGAAAATAATGTAAATTTGGCGTTTTTTACCGAAAACGGACGTTATTTGGGGCGGCTTCAGGGGCGGCAGAGCGGCAATGTGCTGTTGCGTCGAGCGCAGTATCGGGTGTCGGAGCAAAATCCCGTGCCGATTGCGCGTAATATCATTGCGGCAAAGATTCAGGCGAGTAAACGGGTGCTTCAGCGGCAGATTCGCAATTACGGCGAGAATGCGGCGATTCAAAGTGCGGTCGATGCTTTGAACATTTCGCTGCGGCAGTTGAAGGGCGCGGACGGGCTGGACGTGGTGCGCGGCATTGAGGGCGATGCGGCGGCGCGTTATTTCGGCGTATTCGGGCAGCTTTTGAGCGAAAAAAGCGGCTTTACTTTTGACGGGCGCAACCGCCGTCCGCCCAGAGACGGGGTGAATGCGCTGTTGTCGTTTGTGTACAGTCTGTTGGGCAAGGACATTAGCGGCGCGCTGCAAGGCGTGGGGCTAGACCCGCAGGTGGGCTTTCTACACGCCGACCGACCGGGGCGCGACAGTTTGGCGCAGGATATTTTGGAAGAATTCCGCGCGTGGTGGGCGGACAGGTTGGTGTTGTCACTGATTAATCGCGGGCAAATAAAACCACAGGATTTTGTTGCCGAGGCAAGCGGCGCGGTAAGCTTAAAAGCAGAGGCGCGTAAGCTGTTGTTCCAAGCTTTGCAGGCGAAAAAGCAGGAGAAAATCGTTCATCCGTTTTTGGGCGAGGAAGTGGAAATCGGGCTGCTGCCGTATATTCAGGCCATGCTGTTGGTGCGGCACTTACGCGGAGATTTGGCAGAATATCCGCCGTTTTTGATGAGATAGGTTTGCAGGCCGTCTGAAAACGGGTTGGACATTTTCAGACGGCCTCTAAAGCAGCCTGCATATGGGAATGCAAAATGCTAATGCTGATTACTTACGATATTTCGCTGGAAGACGCGGAAGGACAGGCAAGACTGCGGCGCGTGGCGAAATTGTGTCTGGACTACGGCGTGCGCGTGCAGTACTCGGTATTCGAATGCGACATCGTACCCGACCAGTGGGTTGTTTTAAAAGACAAACTCTTGAAAACCTACAACTCCGAAACCGACAGCCTGCGCTTTTACCATCTGGGCAGCAAATGGCGGCGGAAAGTGGAACACCACGGCGCAAAACCGTCGGTGGATGTGTTTAAGGATACCTTGATTGTGTGAATCGCCAACCTGAGGTTCTCATGAAAATGCGGCAGGGTTGGCGAACTTGGATTGTTCTTTAACAATCAGGATATTGCGAATGCAGGTGTAACAGAAAAGGCTGTGTTATACTCGCGTTCACGCTTTTCTCGGGAGCTTAGCGAAATCGGGGCTGTGAAACCTGACAGAGCAAGGCTTTTGAGAGGGGCTCCAGCCGCCTTTAGGCGGCTGTGTGTTGAAACAATCCCTATAAGGATGAACAGCACACCGTACAACTCAGCCGCCTTCAGGCGGCTGTGTGTTGAAACCTGAACCGCCGAAGCCACATCTATCAGAAGATGACTCAGCCGCCTTCAGGCGGCTGTGTGTTGAAACTTCGCGCATCAGGCGCGTGCCGATGCGCGTGAACCCAGCCACCTTCGGGCGGCTGTGTGTTAAAACAACCAGCGCGATGTTGCCAAATTCGGCGGCTGTGTGTTGAAACCGCAAGGGCGATATGATCGTGATTTCCAACCGTCCAGCCACCTTCAGGTGGCTGTGTGTTGAAACCGCCCATGATGCTAAAGCAACCTTGGAAAAGCTTGACAGCCACCTTCGGGTCGCTGTGTGTTAAAACTCTAGCAGCTACAAACTTTATGCCGACCTATCCCGTCAGCAGCCTTCGGGAGGCTGTGTGTTCAAATATCGTCCAAGCAGGCCGCTCTTCTTTTGATCCTTCGCTTTCCGAAGCTTTAGTGAAAGCAGTAGAGGATATTAGAAGCAAGTTATAAAGGTTAATCAATAACAAATGCTGTCTGAAAAAGTTTCAGACGGCATTTTTTCTATTTATATATTAAATTTAATATCATATTATCATTGCATGATATCAGTTTGAATTTTTTTAGAATTTCAATATGAAACCCCTAATTTACTATGCTCATTTTGCCCAAGATGAACTCGGCAATCTCTTGCCTTACGAACATTGGCAAACCTTGCAAAGTCATTCGGTAAATGTTGGGGAAATGGCGGCAGAGTTTGCGCGAGTATTTGGGGCACAGGAACAGGCCTGCCAGATGGGAAAGTTGCATGACTTAGGGAAATATTCGGAAGCCTTTAATCAACGATTGCATGGCGGCCCATCAGTCGATCATGCTACCGTTGTAGTCAAAATTGCAAAAATGCTTGCTTTAGAGTGGAGGTCAAAGTATAACCTGTTGTTATCTCACTTAGGCTAGATAACTTTATTAATGAATTAAAAGGCAAAAATAATGGAAAATAAACAAACCAATTCAACCATCAAATCTCGTGCTGCGGTAGCATTCGCTCCAAATCAACCCTTACAAATTGTAGAAATCGACGTAGAAATGCCGCGTAAAGGCGAGGTGTTAATCCGTAATACCCATACTGGCGTGTGCCATACTGATGCGTTTACGTTATCAGGAAGCGATCCAGAAGGCGTATTCCCTGTGGTGCTTGGGCATGAAGGTGCGGGTGTGGTCGTTGCTGTGGGCGAAGGTGTGTCAAGCGTAAAACCGGGTGATCATGTCATTCCTCTTTACACCGCTGAATGTGGCGAATGTGAGTTTTGCCGTTCAGGTAAAACTAACTTGTGCGTCTCAGTGCGTGATACACAAGGTAAAGGTTTAATGCCGGACGGCACGACGCGTTTTTCTTATCAAGGTCAGCCGATTTATCACTATATGGGCTGTTCGACTTTCAGTGAATACTCAGTTGTTGCCGAAGTTTCACTGGCAAAAATCAACCCGGAAGCCAACCATGAACATGTATGTTTGCTCGGCTGCGGCGTTACTACGGGTATTGGTGCGGTACATAACACGGCAAAAGTGCAAGAAGGCGACTCTGTGGCCGTGTTTGGCTTGGGGGCGATTGGTTTGGCTGTGGTGCAAGGTGCGCGTCAAGCCAAAGCCGGTCGTATTATTGCCATTGATACTAATCCTGCAAAATTCGAGTTGGCAAAACAGTTCGGTGCAACGGATTGTTTGAACCCGAACGATTACGATAAACCGATCAAAGATGTGTTGTTAGACATCAATAAATGGGGCATTGACCATACCTTTGAATGTATCGGCAACGTAAATGTAATGCGTCAAGCATTAGAAAGTGCACACCGAGGTTGGGGACAATCCATTATCATCGGCGTAGCAGGTGCAGGACAAGAAATTTCAACTCGTCCGTTCCAGTTGGTAACAGGTCGTGTTTGGAAAGGCACGGCGTTTGGTGGCGTGAAAGGCCGTTCTGAACTGCCGAAAATGGTCGAAGATTCAATGAAAGGCGACATCCAGTTGGAACCATTTGTGACCCACACAATGACGCTCGATCAAATTAATGAAGCCTTTGAGTTAATGCATGAAGGTAAATCGATCCGCGCTGTTATTCATTACTAAGGTACGCGATGAAACTGATTGAACAACATCAAATTTTTGGTGGTTCGCAACAAGTTTGGGCGCATCATGCCCAAACGCTTCAATGCGAAATGAAATTTGCCGTCTATTTGCCGGATAATCCAGAGAATCGACCGCTTGGTGTGATTTATTGGCTTTCCGGATTAACGTGTACGGAACAAAATTTCATTACCAAATCAGGCTTTCAGCGTTATGCGGCAGAACATCAAGTGATTGTGGTTGCCCCCGATACCAGCCCTCGCGGAGAGCAAGTGCCGAACGATGATGCTTACGATTTAGGGCAGGGTGCGGGTTTTTATCTTAATGCGACCGAGCAGCCTTGGGCGACGAATTATCAAATGTATGATTATATTTTGAATGAGTTGCCTAGTCTGATTGAGGAAAATTTTCCTACCAACGGCAAACGTTCGATTATGGGACATTCAATGGGCGGACATGGCGCATTGGTATTGGCATTGCGAAACCGAGAACGTTATCAAAGTGTTTCTGCCTTTTCGCCCATTTTGTCGCCAAGCCTCGTGCCTTGGGGAGAAAAAGCTTTTACTGCTTATTTAGGGGAAGATCGTGAAAAATGGCAGCAATATGATGCCAGCTCGCTCATTCAACAAGGCTATAAAGTGCAAGGTATGCGCATTGATCAAGGCTTGGAAGATGAGTTTTTACCAACACAATTGCGTACCGAAGATTTTATCGAAACCTGTCGTGCGGCAAATCAACCGGCCGATGTGCGCTTCCACAAAGGCTATGATCATAGCTATTACTTCATCGCCAGTTTTATTGGCGAGCATATTGCCTATCATGCGGCATTTTTGAAGTAAGTCGAAGAAGTGATTCGTGAATCGACCAAACGTTGGTATGAACGTTAATTTTTCATGTTAAGGAAAATAAAAAGGCATCAGATTGATGCCTTTTATTTTTATAAATAGTAATAAAAGTACTATTAAAATTATATATTTACTAGAATCAGCATAAGGAGGATTTTGCAAAATCTTCTTGCTCACTCTACTTAAATATCTCCCCATTCCAATCCGAATCGCTGTAAATATTTCCTCAATCGGTCGCTGTCATTGACTTTTGCCCTTTCTGTTCGGGAGACATTGAACAATGCACGGCCGGCGGCGGCCATGTTGGGATGTTTGCGGCATTCGTCGATGACGTGTTGCAGTTGTAGTTTATCGAACAAATCCAATGTGTCCCAATTGACTTTATCGGGGTAGTCTTGTGTTTTTTCAGACGGCCTTTTATGTAAGAGGCCGTCTGAAAAGGGTTCTTCCGACCATAACCATTTGAGGCGTTCGATTTCGGCTTGGACTTGTTCTACCTGTATCCTGCCTTGCGGCGCGAGTGTGGCCAGGCGCATGATGCTGGCGGCGAGGTCGCGGAAATTGCCGCGCCATGGTGCTTGGTTGGAGTGGGCGAAGTCGAGGTAGGCGGCCAGGGCTTCTTTGTTGAAGCGGGTGGTTCGGCCGAGTTCTTGCGAGGCTAGGGAGAGCTGGTGTTCGACGTTGGGCTCGATGTCTTCGCGGCGGTTGGCGAGTGCGGGTAGTGGGTAATTCCAGATGTTGATGCGGGCGAACAGGTCTTCGCGGAAGCGTCCGGCGCGGATTTCGTGGCGCAGGTCGCGGTTGGTGCCGGCGATGAGTTGGAAGTCGCTTTTGACTTCGCTGTCGCTGCCGACGGGATAAAAGTGTTTTTCTTCAATGGCTTTGAGCAACATGGCTTGCTCGTCTAAGCCCAATTCTCCGATTTCATCTAAAAACAATACGCCGCCGTCGGCAGTTTTCAAATAGCCTTCACGTTTTTCTGCGGCGCCTGTAAAGGCGCCTTTTTTGTGGCCGAACAGGGCAGATGCTGCGCCGTCGCCGCGAAGGGTGGCGCAGTTTACATCGACAAATGTGCCTTTAATCAAATGGCGCGCTTTTTTCAATTCAAAAATCCTGCGTGCCAGCATGGATTTGCCTGCGCCTGTCGGGCCGGAAAGCAGAATGGGGGAAGGGGAGTTGAGCGCGACTTGTTCGATTTCGGCAATCATGCGGTTGAAAGCGGCGTTTTGGGTGGAAATACCGCTTTTCAGGTAGCGCACTGCGTCATCGCGTACGGCGGCAAGGCGTTCTGCCAGTACGTCGTAACGAGCCAAGTCTAAATCGATGATTTCATAACTGCCGACATTGCCGTCCTCCATACTGCGTCTTTGATTTTTCGGCGGCGCAGTCTGCAACAGCACGCCGGGGATTTGGCGCGATTCCACCAATAAAAACAGGCAGATTTGCGCGACGTGCGTACCCGTGGTGATGTGGGTGAGATAAGTTTCTTCTTCAGTATCAAATGTATAGCCCGCCGCCCAATCGTGCAGTTTGGTGTAAACCTCAGAAAAATCCCACGGGTTTTCCAGCTCCATAGGCACGAGATTGACGGCGGTGTGCGGCGACACCTGCTGAATATCGGCTTTTACATGATCCGCCAGTTCGCGGTATTTTTCCGCATAAAACAGCTCCATGCGGTCAAGATGAAAATCCTGACGCTGATTCATGGCGACATTCGGCCGCCACTTCTGCCAACGCCCTTGACCGAAACCGCTGTCCAATACCGTACCGAGAAAGCTGACGGCGACTTGTTTTTTGTTACTCATCTTTTATTCCGTTTATTCCGTTTGAGTCTCAGACAGCCTTGTATTCAAGCTGCCTTCTTCATGTTTGAGATAGCCTGAAAAACTCTTTTTACTCAGGCGGTATCACTAACATAGGAATAACAAGCGTCCATTTTTCCAGCTTTTGAGTGCCGATTTTTTCTGGGATACGTTGGCGAAATGATTCTCCGACTTCGTCTAAATAACGTACTCTGAAAGTGTTGGCATAGGCGGTAGTTTTTGTCGGCAACGGTGGTAATTTGACGGTACGGGCAACTTCAATATCATCAGAAAGGAAAATATATCTGCCATCCTCCGTCCGCTTCATTTCCAGTGGGTCGTCTTTTTTCAGCTTCGCAGCAGCAAACAGACGTTGTTTCACAGTTTCGACATTGTTGTGACAGACAATGAAGTCGATATCCAAATCACTTTTGCTATCGGTTTCTCCCTCGACTGCCGTGTTTCGATAAGCTGCCAAACGTCTGTATTCGGTATTCAACTCAGGTAATTCGGTAAAGATTTGAGCCACGTTTTCAATATCATCAGGTAGCTTTGTCATCCAAGGATGCTCTGGAGTAGTTTGCAGTAGGGTCAGTGTTTCTATGGCACGAGTCATAGCGACGTAATAAAGCCTCTGTTCGGCTTCGTCAACTCCCTGCCAACCGCCGTCTAAAATGAAGACGTGCTTAAACTCCAACCCTTTGACTGCGTGCGCCGTGCCTAGAAATATACCTTCCGAACGGGTTTCATGTTCATCACCTACATATTCGTAGAGCCAGCTTTTCAGAAAGGCAGACGAATATCGGTTAACAGTGCCACTACCGTTTTCAGACGACCCGTTGTCTTCTATGGGCGACGCTTGGATTTCTGCCTCACGACTCTCTGCAAGGTTATCCGACTTTTCAGGTAGCTTCTCATCTTGCAGTGGATATTCGTTTAAGAAATCAGTTTGTAATTGCCTAAACCAAACACACCAACTGCCACCGCTTTTTTTCACTTGTTCACTAATAAGTTCTGCAAAAGCTTGTGATGTAAAGCCTTCGGTTTGTTTTTCCACGCCATCAATCAGGCGGACAAACTCACGGGTGTGACGCAATTTGATTTTGCTGCTTTTGTCGGCACTCAAAAAATAAGGTATGCCGTTTTGTTCACACCATGCCTGCAGAGGTTTGAGACTGGCATTATGACGGGATAAAACTGCAATCTCATTCCATGCGACTTCGCTCAAGGTTTTCAGACGACCTATTTCGGTGATAACAGCTTGTGCCTGTATGTTGCTGCTGCTACCGAACGGCAGGCTGATGTGGCGCACACGCCCCTGCCTTTCGCTGTCTGTTGCAGCCCATACGCCACCGTTGGGCTGTGTTTGACGCTCAGGGTTGATAACAATCGGATGCAGCGTTTTCAGACGACCTGTCATGCCGTTTATCACGCTGTTGGCAGCGCTGATGATGTATTGCGTACTGCGGTAGTTGTAGGTCAAATAGTCGGGTTGGGCAACGTCGTAGTCTTTTTGGAAACGGTGTATGTACTCGTTGCTCGTGCCATTGAAGGCGTAGATGTTTTGGTCATCGTCACCGACCGCCAGAATCGTCAGCTTGTCTTCTTCAGCCCGCTTCCTACCCGCAAGCGCAGAAACGAGCCGGTAGTGTTCTTCGCTGATGTCTTGGTATTCATCTACCAGAATATAGCGGAAACCTGCCATGATACGTTCGCGTGTCTCGTCGCTACCATCATCGTTTTCAAGGTCGTCTGAAAGCATAGCGGCAGCCTGCCTGCACCATTCTTTAAACTGACTTTTGCCATATTCTCGGTTGTTGCCGTCAAAACGAACCCCCAAAAGCCGCATTGCCATACCGTCATAAGTCATGACCGTAACGGCAGCAGCAAGAGGACCGACCAGTCCGAACAGGCGGCGCTTGACCTCCTGCGCCGCCAACCGGTTGAAAGTCAATACAATGATGGCGGATGCGGGAACATGTTGCACCCGTAAAAGGTAAGCAACACGGTGCACAATAACTCGCGTTTTGCCTGAACCCGGTCCGGCAAGAATAAGACGGTTACTGCCGCTTTGGTCGGTAACAACGGCTTTCTGCATCTCATTCAGCCCATCTGTAATTTCGCGCAGAGTTTGTGGCGATGCAGGCTCGTCCAATTCTTTCAGACGACCTTTAAACCATTTATTCTTAAAATTCTTTTCTTCCAAGCCAAAGTAATCACGCACCAAATTCAACCCTTCAGTAAGATTTTTCAGTGCGCGAAGGGCATATTCCTGCATCACATGGATTTGAAAGCGTTTTTCGCCGTAAAAAATGGAAAGCGGTTTATAGTCCTCCGCAAGATACTGGCGTTTGGCTGAGAGTGCTTCAGGATTAGGGATAATAGTCATGGCATGTCTCAGAATAGTCATGCCGTGGTTGAGTTTGATCACACCTTGTTTGTGCATAAACAGCAAAGTCTGCTTGAGCAGAAGCTCACGACGGTCGGCGGGGATTTGCACCGACAATACCAAATCGTCGGCAATCTGCTGCACCAATTCACCCATGCGGGTTTCCACCATTACGTCTTTTTGGCGCACTCCGTTGGTTTTTGCCATCAAGAATGGTAAGAGGCACAGGCTGATATTTCGGCGAAGCTCGGCGTTGTTTTGCAAGTTTTCCCAACTGTCGCTCTTAGGATTCTTGAAACGCACTTTCAAAAGGTTGTTGCCAACATCGCGGATTTGAAAACTGCCGCTGCTGTTTGTCCGCTGTGCCGCCTTATCATCGGCGAGCGACTGCATCAAAAGTTTGATTTCAGCCGGATTGGTTTCCAAATCCGCTTCATTCATTTGGTAGCAAACAGCATTCAACGAGAGATTTTGCCAAATGCCTTGATCTGCTTCTGGAATTTCGTTTTTTAAAATCTGCCAAAGTTTCTCTTCCCAAGCGATAACTTGCGCCAGACGTTTATCAGCAGGCTTTTTGTTATCAGTACGCAAAATAACGGTCATGTGTGTATCGTTGGTAAGAATGTCCAATTCTTCCAGTTTTTTTAGATGACCGCGCAATTCAGTGAAACTGCATGCTGTTGCCTGCACCAAATCATCGGTACTCAAAGGCGCGTCTTCTGGCGCTTGAAACACAATTTCGGCAATGGTTTGGTAAATTTCCGAGATACGCTTGCTGAACTTGTTTTTTTCAATAATCGCCAGCGCCTCATCTAGATTCAGACGACCTGAACGTGCGGGGAAAATACGGGTTTGATTTTCCTTACGCTCTAATAAATCTGCACGTTCCAACCATGCCAATACGGTTTTGACTTTGGTATCTGCCTGTCTATCATCGCTGTCAAAACTCATGTACTCCTCGGTGTCGCGCAAGATTTCTCCACCTGTAGCCACGATTTCACCGCAATGGTCTTTGCCGTATGCCGCTTGATTCAGCCAACCGACTTTCTTCCACACGGATTTCAAATCGCGCAATTCGATTTGCGACATTTTGCTGATGGAAAACTGCGTATCCACGTCTCTTCCGTCATAAAGCAACACGCATTTTGCATCTGCCTGATCCCTCCCTGCTCTACCCGCTTCCTGCAAATAATTCTCCAGCGAACCGGTAATCTCGGCATGAATTACTAGGCGCACATCAGATTTGTCCACCCCCATACCAAAGGCGTTGGTGGCGACAATAACGCGCAAACTACCGCCAATAAACTGGTTTTGAATATCGGCTTTTTCGTTGTTCCCCAAGCCTGCATGGAAATGCTCACATGCCCAGCCTTGTTCTTTCAGGTAAGCCGAATAGGTTTCCGCACTTTTCCGCCGTCCGACAAATACCACGGCTCCACCGCTTTGATGATCAAGTTCACGATGCAACAGCTCGTTGATTTTTTGCTTTTTAAGGCCATCTGAAATCTCCAGCACATCGTAAAACAGATTGTCGCGCTCGTTGTCACCAATAAATTGGCGGAACTCAATACCAGCCTCCACACGGAAATGGTTAGTGATGTCGGCGAGGACATCGGGTTTGGCAGTAGCAGTAAAACAACTTACCGGAGCCACCGTACCGTTATTTTTGCTGTGTTCAGCGATAAATTTGACTGCGTATAGATAGTCTGGACGGAAGTCGTGTCCCCATTTCGACAGGCAATGTGCCTCATCGAATACCCAGCCGTTGATTTGGCGTTGCGAAATAGCGTTAATAAAACTGGTGTTGCGGAACTGTTCAGGCGCGACAAACAAAATGCCGATATCGCCCAAAGCTATTTTGTCTAAAATTTGGGCGCGTTCAACCACCTCAACCAAGCCGTTAAGCATAGCAGCGCAGGTAGCTCCTTTTATTTCCAAACCGTCCAACTGATCTTTCATCAGCGATTGCAAAGGTGAAACAACTATTGTCAAGCCTCCGTTGCGGTAGTAGCGGTTGAGTGCTGGCAACTGATAACACAAGGATTTGCCGCCGCCCGTGGGCAGCACCGCCAGCGTATGCAACCCCTTCATACCTGATTGCACCACAGCACGTTGTCCACCATCAAATCCTTTTACATCGCGAAAAGTCGGTAGTTTGAAATAACGCTGTAACTGCGCCTCAGGATTGAGCGTATCCTGACAATAACGGCATTCCGTACTACCGCAATCATGGTCGCGCAATTCGGCAATCAGCCGAGCCGTATCGGGAAACTGGTGCCTCACCCACGGAGCTAACACAGAATTACCACCAGAGACATTTAACCAAGATAAGGCATAGCCGAGGGAAGGATATATGGCAGGATTACGGATGTCTGTTTTCATTAACTCCAAAAAACGTGTGCGGCAGACTTTCAGACGACCTTGATCATTGTTGTCCTGCATCATCAACCAAATAGTGTCGATCAGTTTCTTGACATCTGGCGATGTATCACGCTCGGGAATCATAATGTCTTCTGAAAGCCGATACGGCAGGGGTATATCAGACAGGGCTGTCCACAGCGCAAACTCCTCGGGCTTTTCGGCTTTGATTTTTCCGAACGCAGTGCATTGGTCTTGAAAAAGCTGCCAGCAAGCGTGACAGTCGGAGAGTGGGGAATTAATTTCAGAAGAGATGATTTTATGGTTTTTGATTAGTCGGTGATACGGATTTTGCGGAAATGCCAAAGGCGAGAGCCACAGCGTATCGATAACAGGCACTTTAAGCCATGCGGCTTCGGGCACTACGGCCTTCAAATATTTCAAATCGTGCCCGAGGATGTTGTGCCCCATCAGCCACTTTAATCCACTGGTCAGATGAGCCATTTCACACAAGGCGGTATGAAACCCCTTTTCTCCACGAAAAACTTTTTCAAAAAACAAACCTGAGTCGGGGCGGAATGCACCGATTTTGAACGGCTTGTCGGTTTTTGGATCGACTTCCAAATCAATGATAAGAACAGCGGGGATTTGTCCTTTTGTAGCGGTATTCATTTTTAGACGACCTCTAAACAAATTAAACAATTCTTTCCAAGACAAACGCGCCGTAATCATCGCCTAAAGGCAGCTCGAAATCTGTATGCAGGATTTGGCGTTTTACTTGTACGGTTTCGTCAGTTTTCGGATTAAAACCTTCTTTTAAGGCCGTCTGAAAATACACACCGAAGCCGCGTTTCTGCCACGCAGGCAGTTCGTTGAAATTGATATTGTTTTCAAATAACAAATCGTGCTTTTGCACGCGTGTCAGGCCGCTGACGGCATCTGTAGCGCGGGACGCGCTTTCTCCTTTCTTGCGCAGCATCCAATAGCAGTGGGTGTTGAGCGCGTTGCGGTATGAGTCTTCGTGCCGCCAACGGAAATAATCGACCACCAGTTTTTCGTTCGGCAAAACGCAAACTCTGGCATCAAAAGCGGCGGTCTGCCCGTGCGCCACAGAAAAGGCGGCGCTGGCCTCACCAGCCAATACCGAAATGATTTTGCGCGTTTTGCGTTTGAACGTATCGTCGTCTCGACGCAGCAATAGTGAAATTTCATCGCTTTCCGAATAGCCGTACGCCACATTGAAGCCGCATTTCATCAAATGACGGACGGTGTGCGCCATCAGGTCGCGGAAACGAATGTCGAACGGGGCTTCAAACTGCCAAATTTCCTTGGTTAGTCGTGTAAAACCGCGCCCGTCTAAGCGAACAACAATAAAATTTTCCTGTGGTACGCAAAAATCATAAGCGGTTTCGTATTGTCGCAATCGTTTGTCCAAATCATCGAATCGCATCATATATCCTTTTATATTTTATTTTCTATATAACTATCTATAAATATATTTTTTAGTATTCTACGCTTCTTGCTAATAAAAGCCACTTTAAAATATATTTTCTTTATATTCAATAAATTAAAAATTATTTTTATAAAAATTTTGTTCTTGGCACGCTGTTGGCTATGTTGTGAATGTAACGATACAGCAGATGCTTCGGGAAATACAGTTACCGGAGAAAAATTTTCCGTAAATTTAGTTGCTGTGTGGTTACAGGGCGAATGCCAACAAGACTACATTTGGATTAACAGGTTCGAATCCTGTCTCGTCTGATAGACGTTGAACGTCTTGTTTATTTAGTCGCCCACCCTTTTCCAATATGGCAGGCAAATGCCTAGGGAAACTACAACATGGATACCCTTATGTCGCAGGTTCGAGTCCTGTCTCTGTTATCCAAAATAACAGAGTAGCTCAGTTGGTAGAGCCAAGGCATGTTTCCCTTAAAAACTTGTTGCGTGCCATATTATTTTTACGGCAGCAGGCGGATGCTTGAAGAGAGTACATTAACTTATCACGTTAAAACCGTTTCTCTTCACTTTTAGCCGCTACGCTGCCACCCATTCGAGGCCGTCTGAAATATTCAGGCGGGCTGATATAAAAACTGTTTTTGGTGCAAACGGCAAATGCCGGAGGAATTACAGCCTGCTAAGCGCGAGGTCGCGGGTTCGAGTCCCGTCTCTGCCGCCAACTATGGCAGAGTAGCTCAGAGGATAGAGCGCGTAAAAATTTCTCCACTCTTTGTTGCCCAATGTGCCACCCCTTATGGGCGAATGCCATTAGGATTACATTCCTTTCTTGCTACAAACCTGAATGATCCTAATTAAACTGGTCGCCCTACGGCAGTAGGCGGATGCCCGGAAGAGAATACATTAGCTTTCAGTTAAAACCGCTTCTCTTCATCTTTAGCCGCCATACTGCCACCCATTCAAGGCCGTCTGAAAAACAAAGCTAAAACAAGTTCAGACGGCCTCAAACCAACAATATGAAAGAAAATGAAAATGGCTAATACTACCTTGTTTCAATCTATTAAAAACCGTTTGATTAAAACCGATACCTATAATGAAGCCGGCGGCATTGCCTACACGCTGACACCTAAACAACAGCTGGCCCAGCTTGCCGCTACCGGTTGTCTGAACAATACCTACTATGCCGATGCTCAAAGTCAGCTTGACCAAGTATTGAAGTTGGCAGAAAGCCTGGATGCCGAGTTTATCGCCAAAACTGCCGTATATGCCCGTCAAAAAGGTTTTATGAAAGATATGCCTGCGCTGTTGCTTGCCGTGTTGGCGCAAAAAGACGTGAACATGCTCGCCCGCGTATTCGACCAAGTAGTGGACAACGGTAAAATGTTGCGTAACTTCGCACAAATTATCCGCAGCGGTGCAGTCGGCAGAAAATCCTTCGGCAATCGTCCGAAAAAACTGATGCAGACCTGGCTTTTGACCGCCACCGAAAAACAACTGTTGAACGCCGCCATCGGCAATTCGTCGTCGCTGGCGGACGTGGTCAAAATGGTGCACCCCAAACCGAGTGAAGCATGGCGTGCCGCATGGTTTGCATGGCTGATCGGCAAACCGTACGACCGCGAAGCATTGCCACCCATTACCCGCGCTTTTGAAGACTACAAACAAAGCCGAGAAGGCGAATTGCCCAACGTTCCTTTCCAAATGCTTACAGCTTTAGAATTGAACAGCGGCGACTGGGCGCAAATCGCCCGCAACGGCTCATGGCAGCAGGTTCGTCAAAATCTGAACACTTTCCTGCGCCACGAAGTATTTGCGAAAAGCAAAAACATCAAAATGGTGGCAGAAAAACTGCGTGACGAAACCGCCATTGCCCGCGCCCGTGTTCTGCCTTACCAGTTGCTGACTGCGTATCAGGCGACATCTGACCAAATGCCGTCTGAAATCCGCGAAGCCCTGCAAGATGCGATGGAAACCGCCGTACAAAACGTACCGGCAATCCAAGGCAAAGTCGTGGTTTGTCCGGACGTCTCCGGCTCCATGCACAGCCCGGCTACCGGCTATCGCGGCAGCGCGACCAGCAAAACCCGCTGCATCGACATTGCCGCGCTCGTATCTGCCGCCATGTTGCGTACCAATCCGCAAGCCCGCGTGATACCGTTTGAACAAATCACGGTAAACGTCAAGCTCAACCCACGCGACAGCATCATGACAAACGCCGAAAAACTCGCCAATGTCGGTGGCGGCGGAACGGCATGCAGCGCACCGCTTGCCATGCTGAACCGCGAAAAAGCCGACGTGGATTTGGTCGTCATCGTATCAGACAACGAAAGTTGGGCGGATGACAGCCAAGGATGGGGCGCCACAACCAGCCTGATGAAAGAGTGGGATATTCTGAAACGCCGTTGCCCAGAAGCCAAACTTGTTTGTCTGGATATCCAGCCCTACACCAAGGCTCAAGCACGAAACCGTCACGATATCTTGAACATCGGCGGCTTCTCCGACCAAGTATTCTCCCTGATTGGTTCCTTTGCCGAACGAGGTATGGGTACAGATTTCTGGGTAGAAGAGATTGAGAAAACGCCGTTGGCAGCTGTGAACTGAAGCTAAGGCCGTCTGAAAAAAGGGTAGAAATATTTTTCAGACGGCCTATTTATTTAGTATCAGCTGAGAAAAGAATAAGGAAACAAAATGCAAAAATTTATCTTAATCCGCGGTCATCAAGGTTCTGGAAAATCGACGTTTGCCGAACAAAAAGCCGCGGAATTTAAAGCGCAGTATCAGGATGCGGAAATCGTCCGTATTGAAAACGATTTGTTCATTACCGATGAATACGGTGAATATCGTTGGTCGGGCGAAGCAGTGGATAAGGCGCAGAAACGCGGCAATGCCTTGATGACTGAAACTTTGAGACTTGGACGCCAAAATCCGAATCGAAATATTCTGATCATTAATTCCAATACCAACCAAAAAGCTTCGCGTTGCCGTCATTTATTGGATCAGGCGGAGAAAAGCGGTTTTGAAACAGAGGTCTATTGACTGCACAATTTCTATCCCAACCTGCACGGTGTGAAAGAGCATGATGTGTTGGCGGCGTATATCAAGTTGAACCAAAACCGTGTGGCAAACGAAATCCACATCGAGGCCGTGCAGCCGGCAAATGCGGAGCAGTTAGAAAAAATCGAACAGATGCAGGCTATCGAGCATAAGCCGCTGGTGTTTGATGAGGCGCAGCAAACCTTTGTGACCGATCACTATCTGCAACACAGCAGCCGTAACTTTACTGCCAAAGCATCCAAGCGCTATCCCGAATTGCGCGTGTTGAAATACGCACGCAGCGTGTTCTACAACAATCGCTTTGATGATGCGCTGCTGGAAATGCGCGGTTTGATTATCGACGCGCATAATCGAATCATTGTGCGTCCGTTTAAAAAAGTGTTCAATTATTCGGAACGTATTGCCAAAGGCAGCCGCTATCCGATCCGAATCAGTGACGAGAGATTGGTGGATGCGGTTGTAAAAGTGAACGGCTTCCTGGGTTGCTGCACTTTCGTCTCGCTTTCAGACGACCATCCGTCTCACGGCGCAGCGTTTGACGGCAAAGTGCTGTATTCGACCACCGGTTCTCTTGATAGCGCGTTTGCGGACATGACCGCCGCACATTGCGCTCAATACGAAACCCTGTTCCGCACGTATCCGAACCATACTTTTTTGTTTGAAATCACAGATGCGAAAGACGTGCACATCATCCGCGAAGAATTTGGCGAAACTTTAATCGGCTGCATTGACGTGGCGACCGGCCGTCAGTTTACTGAAGCGGAATTGGACGAAATCGGCAAACAATACGGAGTGCGCCGTCCCAAAACGCTGAAAAACATCACGTTCGGGGAGCTGAAAGGCCGTCTGAAAAATGTGGAACACGAAGGCTTTATGGTATTTGATGCACAAAACGGCGAAATGCTGTTCAAACTCAAATCGCCGTATTACCTGATTTCCAAGTTTTTAGGACGAAGCAACGAGGGCAATATCGGCCGCAAACTCGACAAACGCCATGTCGATGAAGAGTTTTACCCCTTAATCGACCATATCCACGACCATCAGGAAGCGTTCAACGCTATGCCGGAATTGGATAAAATCGCGTTTATTCAGGCGTTTTTGAAGCAGTTGTAAGGCTGTCTGAAAATATATGGAGCAATGCGTATTTATTTTCCGCGCTCATACGCTTCGATTTCGCCAACCTTAGGTGCATAGCCGCTGCTTGTGTCGTGGCGCAAGTCAAACCAGATATCGACCAATGCCCAAGCGGCCGGAGCGGCAATGACGTTTTGCCCCATACATAAAACCTGCGCATCATAATTTTCCACCGAGCCGCGGAGCGTAAGTAAATCATGCGCTGTCGCCGCCCGTATGCCGCGCACCTTATTGGCGGCGATTGCCGTGCCCACGCCGGTGCCGCAAATCAACAGCGCACGGTCGGCGCGTCCTGCCGCGACTTCTTCGGCCGCGGCAAACGAGAGTTGCGGATAGCTTCCTTCGGGTGAGGATAAATCGACCAAGCTGCTGACGCGCGGGTCGTTTTGCAGATGCGCTTTGAGCGCGTCTTTCAATATTGCGCCGTTGGCCGGCGCGGCAATAACCAAACGCATAAAAACTCCTTGAAGCATATAATAATAAACATTCCTCAGCATACGCCCGCGCGTGATACGATTCAAGCTTGCAACGCAGAGAGCACGGCATGAGCAAAACCTACTTCACATCAGACCTACATTTCTCACATAAAAACATTGCCAAATTCTGCCCGCAATTTCGACCGTTTGATAACGTGGAGCAGATGGATGAATTTTTAATCCAAACGTGGAATGAAACCGTTACGCCTGAAGATACGGTGTACAACTTGGGCGATTTTTCCTTTGCCCAAGACCATAAGCAGATAGAGCGCGTTTTGTCGCGTTTGAACGGGCAGCATCACTTGATTTACGGCAATCATGATCATGTGATTCGGCAGCATGCCGATTTTTTCCGCAGCCAAACCAAGCATGACGGCCATCCGCTGCTGTCGTCCATACGGCCGTATTTGAAACTCAAATTGCCGGAAATTAAGAATACGCTGGTTCTCTTTCACTATCCGATACAGGAATGGGACGGCTGCTATCAGGGTTGGTATCACTTGTATGGCCATTTGCATGACAGGGTGGCGGAAATCAAAGGGCGTGCTTTAAATGTCGGATTCGATTTGCACGGCCGCTTTTTGACGGCAGAAGATGTCGATAAGTTTTTGTGTGATTTGCCTAAAATTTCGTATTTTGGCGAAGCAGGGTTGAAGGCCAAGTCGCCGGAAGAAGCAGCAGAGCTGGTGTCTCGGAAACTGGCGCAATTAAATCAGGTATAATTTCAGACGGCCTTTGCGGATTTACGGCAAAGGCCGTCTGAATATCAATTTCCCATTTTTGAGTGATACATGGAAAACCTTTTGGTTTACTTACTACAAAAAATCAGCCTCCCCAACCAAACCGGCAAGGACAAGTCATGAGCGGTAAGCCTTTGAAGTATCCCGTTTCCGCTTTGGTTGTCTTGCATGATGAAGACGGCAATATCCTGCTGATTGAACGCACGGCGCCGCAAGGTTTTTGGCAGTCGGTTACCGGCAGCTTGGAAGAAGGCGAGCGTATCGAAGAAACCGCATGGCGCGAAGTGTGGGAAGAAACCGGTATCCGCCTTGCAGACGGTCTGCTGGAAAACTGGCACGACAGCACCGTTTATGAAATCTATCATCACTGGCGCCATCGCTATCCCAAAGGTGTGTTTGAAAACCGCGAACACATCTTCTCCGCCCAAATTCCGCGTGATACGCCCATTGTCCTGCAACCGGACGAACACGTTGCCTACGGTTGGTTTGGTGCGGAAGAAGCGGCGGAAAAAGTGTTTTCGCCTTCCAATAAACGCGCAATTTTAGAATTGATTAAAAGGCTGAATGCCAAAAAGGCCGTCTGAATACGACAGTTTCACATTTTCAGACGGCCTTGGGTTTGTTATACTTTCGCCGTTTGACTCTCTTTAAAATCAAAGGAAACCATCATGGCAGACTTCAACAAAATCCTGACCCCAGGCGATGTGGATGGCGGCATCATCAACGTTGTCAACGAAATCCCTGCGGGCAGCAACCACAAAATCGAGTGGAACCGCAAACTGGCCGCGTTTCAACTCGACCGCGTTGAACCGGCAATTTTCGCCAAGCCGACCAACTACGGCTTCATTCCGCAAACTTTGGACGAAGACGGTGACGAATTGGATGTATTGCTGGTGACCGAGCAGCCTTTGGCAACCGGTATTTTCCTGGAAGCACGCGTTATCGGCGTAATGAAATTCGTTGACGACGGCGAAGTAGACGATAAAATCGTCTGCGTTCCAGCCGACGACCGCAACAACGGCAACGCCTACAAAACTTTGGCCGATTTGCCGCAACAACTGATCAAACAAATCGAGTTCCACTTCAACCACTATAAAGACCTGAAAAAAGCAGGTACCACTAAAGTTGAATCTTGGGGCGATGTAGAAGAAGCGAAACAAGTCATCAAAGAATCTATCGAACGTTGGAACAAACAAGCCTAATCAGTTTGTCCCATCCAATATCAAGGCCGTCTGAAAATCAGATTTTCAGACGGCCTTTTTATGTTTCAAACCAATATAACAAAATCGTCTTTAAAACAAACAAACCATTCTTTCTCATTTTCAGACGGCCTCATTAAAGTAACGCCTATACCAAAAATAAGGAGTGCTTCAATGACTGCTACCACAACCGACCCACGAGCCAAGCTGCCTGAGACGCCTTTGTCCGGCAACGAAGCCTTGAAAGAGCGCAGCGATTATCTGCACGGTACGATTAAGGAAGAGTTGAAAGACGACTTTACCGGCGGCTTTACTGCCGACAACTTTCAGCTTATCCGCTTCCACGGCATGTACGAACAGGACAACCGCGATATCCGTGCCGAGCGTACCGAACAAAAACTTGAACCCTTAAAAAACATGATGTTGCGTTGCCGTCTGCCCGGCGGCATCATTACGCCGAAGCAGTGGCTGGGTATCGACAAATTTGCCGGTGAAAATACGATTTACGGCTCTATCCGCCTGACTAACCGTCAAACTTTCCAATATCACGGCATTTTGAAAACCGATCTAAAACAGGCACATCAGGCATTGCACAAACTTGGTTTGGATTCCATTGCCACAGCCAGCGATGTCAACCGCAATGTGTTGTGTACCAGCAATCCGGTGCAAAGCACGTTGCATCAAGAAGCCTATGAATGGGCGGCGCGCATCAGTATGCACCTTCTGCCGCGTACCATGGCATATGCCGATGTCTGGCTGGACGGTGAAAAAGTGTTTACAACCGAGCCGACCGAGCCGCGAAATAAAGAAATTGCCGACGACGTAGAGCCGATTTTGGGTAAAACCTATTTGCCGCGCAAATTCAAAACTGCCGTCGTAATTCCGCCCGACAACGATGTGGACATTCATTCCAACGACTTGGGTTTCGTGGCGATTGCAGAAAATGGCAAGTTGGTGGGCTTCAATGTATTGGTCGGCGGCGGTTTATCCAGCGAACACGGTAATACCAAAACCTATCCGAACACTTCTTACGAATTTGGTTTCGTACCGCTCGAATACACCCTCAACGCCGCCGAAGCCGTCGTCAGCACCCAGCGCGACTGGGGCAACCGCAGCGACCGCAAAGCCGCCCGTACACGCTATACGCTGCAACGCGTGGGCGTGGATGTGTTCAAAGAAGAAGTCGAAAGGCGCATGGGCATTAAGTTTGAGCCCATCCGCCCTTACGAATTCACGCATCGCGGCGACCATATCGGCTGGGTACAAGGGCATGAAGGCAACTGGCATTTGACTTTGTTTATTGAAAACGGCCGTCTGCTCGATTATCCCGGCAGACCGTTGAAAACAGGTATACGCGAAATTGCTAAAATCCATCCCGGCGACTTCCGTCTGACAGCAAACCAAAATCTGGTGGTTGCCAATGTACCGCCCGAATTGAAAGACACAGTTGATAAAATCGCCAAAGATCATGGCCTTATCAGCAAATCGATTACCATCCAGCGTGAGAACTCGATGGCCTGCGTTGCCTTGCCGACTTGCCCGCTGGCAATGGCAGAGGCCGAGCGTTTCCTGCCGACATTCTCCGATAGAATCGACGAAATGTTCGCCAAATATGGCTTGGAAGACGAATACATCGTTTTGCGCGTAACCGGTTGTCCCAACGGTTGCGGCCGCGCTATGCTGGCGGAAATCGGTTTGGTCGGTAAAGCAGTCGGCCGCTACAACCTCTACGCAGGCGGCAACCGTGAAGGCACACGCATTCCTCGTCTGTTTAAAGAAAACATTACCGAACCTGAAATCCTTGAAATTGTCGAAGGCTGGGTAGCAGATTGGTCTCGAAACCGACTCGATGATGAAGGCTTCGGCGATTTTGCCGTCCGTACTGGCATCGTCAAACCCGTATTGGACGCTCCGCGAGACTTCTGGGCATAACGCATACAGACAGACACGACAAGTCTGCAATAAGAAAATAGAGAAAACCAAAGGCCGTCTGAAAATCTGATTTTCAGACGGCCTTTTATATTGTGCGAGTTTATATCAAAGATGGGGTATAAACCGAATCAGCGACGGCGACCAAAGCCCCGACCCATGCTAGGGCGGCGGTAGTTGGAAGGCTGACGCGCGGTTTCGCGGTAACGCTGTTGCTGTTGAGCGTTTTGTTGTTGCGCATTTTGCTGTTGGGCACGCAGGGTACGCGTATTCAGCTGTTGGCTGGTGCGTCTGTTTGGACGTGCGCTTTGATAATAGTTGGCACGGGCTTGACGGGCAATCGGGCTATTTTGATTGCTTGCCTGTGTGAATTTGTTGGCCAATGCGTTGCCGATAAATGCACCGGCTGCCGCGCCCACCAAGCTTTGCAGCAGCCAGCTGCCGGTGGATTGGTCGTAGATGTATTGTTGGCCGTCTGTACCGGTTACCGGTTGGCCGTTGTTGCCGTTGGCTTGTGCTTCGGCAGGAATGGTGTCTTTCACGGCTTCAGGCGTGAGCTGGTAAACCGTATTGTCTTCTTGTTGGCCGTTTTGTTGTGCCAACTGTTGTTGCAATGCTTCGATTTGTTTTTGTTGCTGTTCAAGCTGCGCCTGGGTATTGTCTTTGCAGGCAGCGAGGGCGAAAGTGGAAAGGGCGGCTAAGGCAATCAGTTTTTTCATTGTTTTTCCTGAGAGAGTTTGTCTTTGCCGAGATTTCGGCGGAGTGTGTTTGCCTAATATTAAACCATTTCCCTGTTTTTCAAGTGGTTTTACAAAATAATATTGGAAAGTTGCGCTGCAAATGCGCGGCTGTTGGCTGCCAGATTGCCCAGTGCAGGCATTTCGTGTTCGGTTTCGATAATCAGCAGGTTGGCAGGGCGGCGGGTATGCAGGGACATTTGCATTTCAGCGGGAGAGAAGGGCACGTGATGGCGTTTGGCGAAAGCTTCGGCGCGTTTGTTGGCGGTCTTGAGCATGGGCAGCAGGGTAATATCCAAATGGAAACGGCGTACGCCCAAAACCAAAATACGCGCTGCGAAGAAATCCGCTTCATCAGTAAAAAGGCTGGGGCTGCTTTGATTGAAGTCGTGGCGCTCTGCGGCAATCAAAGTCGCGATGGTGCGCACTTGCGGAATCAGGGCTTCGCTGATGAGGCTGTCAGGCGAATCAGGCAAAGTGTGCATGTTGAGCATGCTGTGGTGGCTGTTGCTGTCAACGACCATGCGGCAGGTGTGTAACATTTGGGTTTGGCTGTGGATTTTAGTTGAGGCAGTCATGGCTGTATTCCTTATTTCTTAAAAATGGGTGGATTTAAGCGGCCATGGTGGGTATAAAAAAAGCCGCTCAAATGAGGCGGCTCTGATTTGCGTATTTTCAATTTGGTCTGTTTCAGACAAGCGCAAAAAAGTACCGCACGTTTGTGTGGTACCAATAGAAGAAAGTAGCGGAGCATTGCGCGGTTTGCATGATGAAAATACGTCTTTAATGTATAAAAGAATGAAACGTAGTTTAAAACAAGAATGCCAGTAATTTCAATATCCAATCGACAAAACCCACCAATAAATCTACAAGTTGTTGTAATCCTTCCAATTTATTTTCTTTCGAGTGAGTCAATTTGCACAATTATAATGCAAAACCGGGTGAATTGATAACAATCCGAGCAGGCTCTTTAAAAAGGCCGTCTGAAATTTAGCTTTCAGACGGCCTTTATTTTTGTTTATCCAATCAATAAACGTCGCGTTGGTAGCGTTTGTCTTCGCGCAGATCGTTGAGGTAGTCTTCGGCTTCGTCACGGCTGAGTTTGCCTTGGGTTTCGATGACTTCGATCAGGGCGTTTTCGACATCGCGTGCCATGCGTGCGGCGTCGCCGCAGACGTAGATGTGTGCGCCTTGTTGCAGCCAGTTCCAAACTTCGGCGGCGCGTTCGGTTATTTTGTGTTGGACGTAGACTTTGTGTTCGCCTTGACGGCTCCATGCGAGGTCGGCGCGGGTGAGGAGGCCGTCTTTGCGCCAATCGCTCCATTCGAGTTGGTAGAGGAAGTCGTCGGCCAGGCGTCGGTTGCCGAAGAAGAGCCAGTTTTTGCCGCTGTCACCATTGGCTGCGCGTTGTTGCATAAAGGAGCGGAAGGGGGCGACGCCTGTGCCTGCGCCTATCATGATGATGGGTGTATCGCCGTTTTGCGGCAGGCGGAAGTTGGGGTTGGGTTCGACAAAGACGCGGACTTCGCTGCCTTCTTCGAGGCGTTCGCCCAAGTAGCCGGATGCTGCGCCGGTGTAGGTGTGGTCATGGTGGTCGAAACGGACGACGCCGATGGTGAGGTGGACTTCTTCGCCGACTTCATCTTGTGCGGAGGCGATGGAGTAAAGGCGCGGGGTTTGTGGGCGGAAGAGGCTGTATAGGGTTTGTGCGTCCAGTGGGTGCGGATAGGCGGCAAATACGCCTACGGGCGGTGTGGCGGCGAGGTAGGCATCCAGTTGGGCTTTATCTGCAACTATGGTTTTGAGTTCCTCGTTGTTTGTTAATTCGGCGTATTGTTGGACGAATGCCGGTGTGTTTTGGGTGATGTCTGCGGATTCGGTCAGGGCGGTGCGGATGTCGGTTTCGCGGCCGTCTGAAAGTTGGACGGTTTCGTTGCCGTTCAGTTGGTCGAGGTCGAGGATTTCTTGAACGAGGTCGGCGGCATTCAGCGGCCATACGCCGAGCGCGTCGCCTGCCTGATAATGCAGACCTGAGCCGCTGAGGTCGATTTCGATGTGTTCGACGTCTTTTTCTGCGGTGCGTGAGGTGATTTTTTGGCGCACGGAGAGGGTGGCTGTGTAGGGGTTTTCTTTGGTGTAGATGGCATCGTTGCTTGGTGTGGCCGAGCCGTTTGGTGCAGCGGTTGTACTTGGGCTTGTTGCTTGGGCGGCTAATTCGGCTACTTTGGGTACGACGGCGGTAATCCATGCGTCGGCATTTGCTTGGAATTCTAAGTTGCAAATGCCCAAGTCGTTCAGACGGCTTGCACCCAGTTCGGCAAATTTGGCATCAAAGTCTTTGCCTGCTTGGCAGAAGTTGGGATAGGAGGAATCGCCAAGACCCAAGACGGCAAAGGTCAGTTTGCTGAGATCAGGTTTCTTTTTGCCGTAGATGAATTTGTATAGGGGCAGGGCTTCTTCGGGCGGTTCGCCTTCGCCTTGGGTGGAGGTAACTAAAAGCACGATGTCTTCGTCGGGCAGGGTTTTGCTTTTGAAATCGCCTGCGCTGCTGAGGCGGGCTTCTACGCCGGCGGCTTGAAGTTTGGCGTGTAGGGATTCGGCAATGCTGCGGGCATTGCCGGTTTGGGAGGCGGAGAGAACTAATATGCGGCGGCTGATGGTCGAGGCGGCCGTTTGCAGGGCAGATGGTTCGGCTGCTACACCGGATACGCCTTGGCTTTGCGCCCAGCAATAGCCGGAGAGCCAGGCAAGTTGGGTGGGGGATAGAGTTGAGAGTTGGACGGAGAGTTCGGGTGGAAGCGGATTGGCTTGGCTCATTTGGATTCCTTTGTTGGACGGCTATAACCGATTGTTTGAATAATGGACAATCGCCACTTTAAACAGGCCGTCTGAAAAAAGGAAAGAATGCTTGGTTTTAATTTAAGATGATTTCGTTATATTCGGGAAGGTATTAGGCCGTCTGAACATGCTCATTCAGACGGCCTTGGATTGGATAGAAACGAGATTTTCAGTTTCCGCTGGAGAGTTTCATCACTACGACGCCGGAGATGATGAGAAATGCGCCGAGTCAGCGGCCGAAGTTGGCTGCATCGTTGAAAAATACAACGCCTACCAAAAAAGCTCCTGCCGCGCCTATGCCTGTCCAGACGGCGTAGGCTGTACCCATCGGAATACTTTTTTGGGCAAGGTAAAGGAAGTATCCGCTACCGGCGATGCAGGTAAGCGCGGCGGCAAAGCCATGCCAGCGGTAGCCTTCTTGTTGTGCCAGCTTTAAGCCCAATGGCCAGCCGATTTCCAGCATACCGGCTAAGATTAAATAAAACCAACTCATAATATATCCTGATAGTGTGTTAAGGTTTCAGACGGCCTTGGAAAGATTGTTTTCTTCTGAGAGTTCAACGCGTTGTCCGATATCTTTTAGATTGGAGTATTGTTCGACCAAGCGCGGTACATCGTCCAAGCTCATTGCAAACATCCATAAATAAGTGCTGACGGAATAGATATGGCCGGCGCTGCCATAGCCTTTAAGCGTCATGTGTATAAAGGCGAAGCCGAACAATACGCTCATTGCCATACCGATACTGAGATAGCCTAAGGCTTCGCGGTTGGAAATCAGCACGCGTAGTTTGGCAACCCATCCGTAGTGGCGGTAGAGCTGATGTTCGTTGCCGTCGCGGATAAGGTGGTTGTCGCGTTCAAGCCGGTTGTTTAAACGGAAATATAGGTTTTCGCTGATGGCGGCAAAACGCGGCAGCAACCATAAAAACAGGGCAAGTATCGCGACAGCCAATACGCCTACCCAAAATTCCAATATCAGCAACATCATACATGCACCGAAGATGGAGACCAGCGAAGTAGCAGCGATGGGCAGGTGTTCTTCAAAAAAACTGACAAACTCACGCGATAGGGCGACGCGTGCGGTAATGGCGGAATGCGGTACTTCTCGCTTGCGCTGTTCCAAAACGACAGGGACGGCTATCTCAGTATAGATCTGGGTAAATGTGCGCGTATCGGCTATCCTGCGGGCGGCACCGATTATCCACATCAATAAAACCACCACACCATACAACATTGCCTGCCAGACTTTGCCTTCCATAACGGCATTAATCGCCCAGCCGCCAAATACGGGATATACCAGCAAGAGCAGATTATCCAAGCCGACGAGAGAGAAGGTTGTGATGAGTTTGCGGCGGTGTGTTTTGCCGATGTGTTTCAACATTTTCCACATGGTTGCCCTCCTTATTTAGTATTGAGGGTTTGCGCCATTAATTCGGCTAATGTGTCCAAATCGGCAAACAGTCGGGCTGCACGTTTTTCACCGAAGGCGGTAAAAATTCGTTTGCTGAATTCCTGCATGTTTTGCACCAATGGTGCGGCGTATTCCTTGCCTTGCTCGGTCAGCGACAATAAGCGTTCGCGTTTGTCTTGTTCGCTTTCGTGAAATGTCAGCAAGCCTTGTTCTGCCAGCGTTTTGCATGTGCCGGAAACGGTTTGTTTGGGCAGGCTCCACTCTTCGCCTATGTATTTTTGAGTGCGGCTGCCTTCGGTGGCTAAGGTGTAGAGAACGGCTAAGGTATTGTAGTTGGTGTTTTGCTGTTTAATCCATTGGTCGAATGCGCTGTCTATGCGGCTAATGCGCATACCGAGTTGGTCAAGTTGATTCATAAATTGGTCTCGATATTGACTAATTGGATGCGGATTATAGTCATGTTTAGGACTAATTGCAAATAGAAGGCCGTCTGAAACAATCATTTTCAGACGTCCTTGAAAACGTTAAAATAGTTAATGTAGAAACGATATATTCAAATTACGATAAATCTAATAAAACCATCTTCAACACATACGCC
Source organism: Neisseria sp. P0018.S001 (assembly GCF_051957355.1). NCBI lineage: Bacteria > Pseudomonadati > Pseudomonadota > Betaproteobacteria > Neisseriales > Neisseriaceae > Neisseria > Neisseria sp. P0018.S001. Next base: position 65,370 of record NZ_JBQCWN010000011.1, read on the forward strand.
ATGATTCATTTCTTATCTCAAAATATTTCATCCAAACAAGCCACTGCTATCGGGCTGCTTGCCGTTGCCTTGTGGAGCTTCGTCATTTCTCTGATACGCTCTTTGAGCCTGCATATGGGGGCAGTGGGTGGCGCGGCAATGATGTACACCTTGTCCACCGTATTGATTTGGCTGATTTTCGGCCGGCCGCATTTGCGCAATTACAACCGCAGCTATTTGTTTTGGGCGAGCGTGTTTTTTGTCGGCTGCGAACTGTGTTTGTCGCTATCGGTCGGTTTTGCGCAAAACGCGAGACAGGCGGTGGAAATCGGCATGGTCAATTATTTGTGGCCGACGTTTACCATCGTTGGAGCGGTATATTTCAACAAACAGCCGTCAAAATGGTGGATAGTTATCGGCTTTGTGCTGTCGTTTTTAGGGATTGCCACTGTATTGGGCGGCGATGTCGGCTTGTCGGTTTCCGGTATTTACCACAATGTCCGCACCAATCCCGGCGGCTATATCATGGCATTTGCGGACGCAGTGTTTTGGGCGGCATATTGCACGCTGACGGCGCGTGTGAAAGCGGAAGGCAGCAGCGTCGGCTTCTTCTTTGCGCTGGTGTCGATACTGTTGTGGATCGAATACTTTCTCAGCGGCGCGAATACGTTGAATTTTGATGCCGTATCGCTCGGCTATGCCGTTGCCGCCGCAGCCTGCATGGGTTTGGGCTATGCGGTGTGGAATATCGGTATTTCGCGCGGCAACCTGACCGTATTGGCTGGCGCATCTTATTTCATTCCGGTATTGTCTGCGGTGGTGTCATCGTTTGTGATTAGCGCGCCTTTGTCCATGACGTTTTGGCAGGGGGCGGGAGTGGTGTGCTTAGGATCGATTGTGTGTTGGTTGGCGACCCGGAGAAAACGGATGGCGTGAGGCAACATCCTATAGCTTTGCGATATAACGAAAACAGCTTTTTTAACAACCAAACATTCTTTCCCATTTTCAGACGGCCTGTTTAAAGTAGCGGTCAGTTTGAGAAATCACGAAAAATGGGAAAGAATCATGACCGCAGCTTCCGCTCCGCTTTTACGCTTCATCACCGCCGGCAGTGTTGATGACGGCAAATCCACGCTCATCGGCCGCCTGCTATACGACAGCAAAACCTTGCTGACCGACCAGGTCGACAAGCTCAACCGCGCCACCGAAAACGGCGAAATGCCCGACTTCGCCAGTCTGACTGACGGCCTTGCCGCCGAGCGCGAACAAGGCATTACCATTGACGTGGCCTACCGTTATTTCGCCACACCCAAACGCAAATTCATTATTGCCGACACGCCGGGACACGAGCAATACACGCGCAATATGGTTACCGGCGCATCAACTGCCGATGCCGCCATTATTTTGGTCGATGCCACGCGCGTCGATTTTTCCGGCAGCGAGCCCGTCCTCCTGCCGCAGACCAAACGCCACAGCGCGATTTTGAAGCTCTTGGGCTGCCCCAATATCATCGTCGCCGTCAACAAACTCGACCTGCTCGACTTTGACGAAGCCAAATATCAAGCCATTACCGAAGCCTACCGCAAACTGGCGGAACAAATCGGCCTCCAAGCACAAATCCACTTCCTGCCCATCAGCGCCTTGAAAGGCGACAATATCGTCAATGCAAGCAGTCAAACCCCGTGGTATCAAGGTTTACCGCTTTTGCCTTTGCTTGAAAGCCTGCCCGTCAACCGTCAAAATGCCGCCGACCAAGCCGCGCATTTTCCCGTACAACGTGTGGCGCGCCAAGACGGCAGTAGCAGTGACGACTTCCGCGGTTATCAAGGCAGATTGGAAGCGGGCCGTCTGAAAGTGGGCGATGAAGTTAAAGTCCTGCCCAGTGGCCATGTTGCCAAGGTTGCCGAAATCTATAATGCAAACGGTAAAACCGAATCTGCCGAGGCAGGGGAAGTGTTGACTGTCGTTTTGGATACCGATATCGATATTTCACGCGGCAACAGTATTGTTTCAGCCGACAGCACCATTGTTCCCAAACAACAATTTCAAGCCGCGCTTTGCTGGTTTGACGATATTCCGCTCAATCTGCGCCGTAAATATTTGTTGAAACACACGACCCAAACCACGCCCGTAAAAATCAGCGAAATTGCCTATGTTTGGGACGTGAACACCCTCAGCCGCGTCGAATCCGCCGAAACGCTCAAGCTCAACGACATCGGCAGCGTCAGCTTTAAAACCCAGCAGCCGCTCGCCGCTGCCGCATACGAAGACAACCATGCACAAGGCGCGTTTATTTTGATTGACGAAGCCACCAACCATACTGTCGCGGCAGGCATGATACGCAAAGTCAGCGAAACAAACAGTTTTGAAATTTAAAAGAAAAGTTGAAATAAAAGAAGGCCGTCTGAACATTCAGACGGCCTAATATTTTATCCAAGTCGGAAATGCTTATGCACCGTAAACCGGATATTTATTGCACAAAGCAGTCACTTGTTCGCGGACTTTGGCGAGATTGGCTTCATCTTCAGGATTGGCCAATACGTCGGCAACCAAGTTCGCCAATACGCGTGCGTCGGCTTCGTTAAAGCCGCGCGTAGTCATGGCGGCGGAGCCGATGCGGATGCCGGAGGTAACGAATGGTTTTTCCGGATCATTCGGGATGGCATTTTTGTTGACGGTGATATGAGCTTTGCCCAAAGCGGCTTCGGCGGCTTTGCCGGTGATTTTCATCGGTTGCAGGTCAACGAGGAAAACGTGGCTTTCAGTACGGCCGGAAACGATGCGCAAACCGCGTTTGACCAACTCTTCCGCCATGGCGGCAGCATTGATTTTCACTTGTTTCGCGTATTGTTTGAACTCAGGTTGCAATGCTTCTTTAAACGCTACGGCTTTGGCAGCGATAACGTGCATCAACGGGCCGCCTTGCAGGCTTGGGAAGATGGAAGAGTTCAGCGCTTTTTCATGGGTATTGTCACGGCACAAAATCACACCGCCGCGAGGACCGCGCAGGGTTTTGTGGGTGGTGGTGGTTACGAAGTCGCAGAATGGCACCGGGTTAGGATATTCGCCGCCGGCAATCAGACCGGCATAGTGCGCCATGTCGACAAAAAGGTATGCGCCGACTTTATCGGCGATTTCGCGGAATTTTGCCCAGTCGATTTGCAGCGCGTAGGCAGATGCACCGGCCACAATCATTTTAGGTTTGTGTTCGAGAGCCAAGCGTTCTACTTCGGCATAATCGAGAACTTCGTTTTCATCCAAACCATAAGTAATGGCGTTGTAGAGTTTGCCCGAAATATTGACGCTGGCACCGTGGGTCAAGTGGCCGCCGTGTGCCAGAGACATGCCCAAAATGGTGTCGCCCGGTTTCAAAACAGAAGCGTACACGGCTTGGTTGGCTTGAGAGCCGGAGTGCGGTTGAACGTTGGCATAAGCGGCGCCAAACAGTTCTTTTACGCGGTCAATCGCCAATTGTTCGACAATATCAACATATTCACAGCCGCCGTAGTAGCGTTTGCCAGGATAGCCTTCAGCGTATTTGTTGGTCAATTGCGAACCTTGGGCTTCCATAACGGCACAGCTGACGTAGTTTTCAGAGGCGATCAGCTCGACGTGGTCTTGCTGGCGCTTGTCTTCTTGGGCGATGGCTGCTGCCAAATCGGGGTCATATTGTGCGAGGGTAACGCTTTTTGAAAACATGTTCTCGATTCCTTTGTGATGGGCTGAAAATATAGGATGGAGTGCTGCGAATTGGTTCAAGATGAACTATTTTTCTTGCATTGTCAACAATTGTGTCGGGTGTTTGGTTTCAGACGGCCTGAGATTAAAGGGTTTATTTGAAAATATCATCTTGTTTTAAATGAAAATCCATTTTTTCCAGAAGCGCGGCTAAGTCGGCTTCTGCTTGGGCAGCCTTAAGATTTTTTGCCAGTTCTACTAAGGCTACTGCATTTAATCGTTCTTTCTCCAGCCGTAGAGCTTCTTCGCTGAAGATTTTGATATTGTCTGCCGATTCGGCGGTATCTATTTTTTCAAATGGATAAAATGATTCTTCGTGCACGGCCAAACCGTCGGGCAAGGGGGCAGCATGGTTGAAATCGGCATCATTGACCGGCATCCATGAAGGATGGTTTTCAAGCAGGATAAATTGTCCGTCCATGCCGTTGATATGACGGAATAGGGTGGTTCGGCCATTGTGTAAACGCATAAGCCCGATTGTATGCCCAAGTCGGTAAGCCGTCTATAAAGCCGTTTCTTTCTATTTTGGCGCTAACTTATGTTGATATTATTAATTTTGATGTAAAACAGTTTCGACTTAAAAAAGACTGGATAAAACGCCCGTGTTTGTTATAATGAAGCTAAAGATTGATTCGTCCTAGTTTTTGACCGCAGTACTTTTTTATTTAATTAACAAGAGAGGAAAACAAAATGTTTCCAGAATATCGCGATTTGATTTCTAAACTGAAACAAGAAGATGCACACTTTGCCCGTTTGTTTGACGAGCACAATGAGCTGGACGATAAAATCACCGGTTTGGTTAACAACCCTGTTACCAGCGGTGCCGAAGAGATTGAAGAGCTGAAAAAAGCCAAACTCAAACTCAAAGACGAATTGTATGCTCTTCTGCAAAAAGCAGCAGGCAAATAATTAAAAATTGAATAAGGCCGTCTGAACGGTATGATAGAAATCTTGGATTTCGTTTCATGCCGGTTCAGACGGCCTTTTTAGTTGTTTGGTATTTGTTATTTTTATTAGCACAATTTAACTTTTAATTGTAAATCACTCTTAATTGCATTGAAAACTCTGTTAAGTTTATTTAAAATCCAAAATGATTTTAATTTTAAACAAACAAAACCAAGAGAAACAATGTAATGAAAACATTCACACTCGCCATTTTGCCTTTGGCGTTGATTAGTGCATTCTCACACGCAGCTGAAGAGAAAGCAGTTGAGCAGGCTGAAGTCGATACCGTTTACGTTACTGCCGAGAAACAACTGCAACAGTCGCTCGGCGTATCTCGTATTTCTAAAGACGACATCGACAAACGCCCTGCAGCCAATGATATTTCCGAATTTGTCCGCACCATGCCGGGTGTCAACCTGACCGGTAATACGGCCACAGGTCAGCGTGGCAACAAACGCCAAATCGACTTGCGTGGTATGGGCCCTGAAAACACTTTGATTTTGATTGACGGCAAGCCGGTTAATTCGCGCCAATCCGAGCGTATAAGTATGCGTGGTGAACGCAATACGCGTGGCGACAGTAACTGGGTGCCGGTTGAAGAAATCGAATCGATTACTGTTTTGCGCGGTCCGGCGGCGACCCGTTACGGCTCTGGCGCGATGGGTGGCGTGGTCAATATTGTTACCAAAAAAGTGTCTAAAGAATTTAAAGGCCAAGTCAATCTGTATGCCAATCAGCCGCAAGACAGCAAAGAGGGCGCAACCCGCCGTATCGGCTTTAATTTGAGCGGCCCGATTATCCAAGATACTTTGGGCTTCCGCATTTATGGCAATCTCAATAAAACCGAACCCGATGCTGCCGATATTAATGCCGGACACGGTAATGACAGTGCGGCCGGTGTCGAAGGCGTACGCAATAAAGACATTGCAGGCCGTCTGCAATGGAAAATCAGCCCAGCGCAAACGCTGATTTTGGACAGCAGTTACAGCCGTCAGGGCAATATCTACAACGGCGATACGCAAAACAGCAATCCGCGTTCTGCTTTGGTTAATTCTTTGGCCGACAGCAAAGCCGAAACTGCCCGCTTATACCGTTCCGCTTATTCTTTAACGCATGACGGCGCATGGGAATGGGGCGATACTAAAAACGTGATCAGTTATGAGCGCACAATCAACAGCCACTTGCCTGAAGGTTTGGCCGGTGGTCCGGAAGGCAGCTATACAGGCTTGGATTTTGTTCAAAGCCGTCTGAAAAACCTGCGCTTCAGCAGCGAAGCGAATATTCCGTTCAAACTTGGTGTCGATAACGTGTTGACGGTTGGTGCAGAATTTACTGACAGCAAATTGGACGATCCTGCCTCCAATACTCAGGGATTTAAAGACCAAGGCAAAACCGATGCGTTTAACGGCATCTCCGCAACGCGCGGTGGTAAGGCATCTCAACGCAACTGGGCGGCATACGTTGAAGACAATATTTCATTGACCGACAAAACCCATCTGATTCCGGCTATCCGTTTTGACCACAACAGCGACAGCGGTAGCAACTGGAGTCCGGCTTTGAACTTCTCGCATCAAATCGGCGAAAATTGGTTGGTCAAAGGCGGTGTTGCCCGTGCGTACAAAGCGCCAAATTTGTATCAAACCAATCCTGACTTTATCCTGTACACACGCGGTCAGGGTTGTCCGCTTAATGCGCCGAACAGTGTCCGCTGCTACTACATGGGCAACAGCAATTTGAAACCTGAAACCAGCATCAATAAAGAGATTGGTCTTGAGTTCAACAAAAACGGCTGGCAGGCTTCCGCGACTTATTTCCATAATGCGTACCGCAATAAAATCGTGATCGGCGACCAGCTTATTGCCACCAGCAATATCGGCAACTGGCTCCTGCAATGGGAAAATACGCCGAAAGCGACGATTTCGGGTATCGAAGGCAACTTGGTGATTCCGTTGCATGACACACTCAAGTGGAGCAACAATTTCACTTACATGCACAAATCCGAAGATTATCAAGGCAATCCATTGTCTTTGGTGCCGAAACACACCATCAACAGCACACTGTCTTGGACGCCGAACGAACGCTTCGATGCCAATCTGACCTTTACCCACTACGGCCGCACCAAGCCGCGCAGCGTGGCAGTCAACCGTTTGGAACAAAACGGCAATCCTCGTGCAGGCGTGGCAGCGTTGTCTTCCGAACACAGCCAAACCCAAGTCGGTTCTTACGGCATTTGGGGCATCAATGCAGGCTACAACTGGAACAAACGCGTGGCCGTCCGTGGCGGTATCAGCAATCTGTTTGACAAAAAACTGTATCGCACAACTGCCGGCGCACAAACTTACAACGAGCATGGTCGTGCCTTCTACGGCAGTTTGAAAGTATCGTTTTAAGTAGAAGCGTATTAAATCAGGCCGTCTGAAACGGTGTGAAATGAAATCTAAGATTTCTGACACATGGTTTCAGACGGCCTTTTTGATTTTAAATTTAGAAGTATTTGTTGTTACGGAATTTGCTTCACTTTTTTTAGGAAAGTAAAAAGGGCGACACTCGCCGCCCTATGAATCTAAAAGATTTATTCGACCCAAGTCACCATTTCTTCAATCGGTTTGCGTGATTTTTTAGTGATTTCTTTGGCGCGATAGCCGAATGTTGCCGCTACGGATACGCCCCATTCGTTGGCATCAAACAGGCCTTCTGCTGCCAATACTTCGTTCATTTTATCGTAGTTGAAGCCTTCGATTGGACAGGAATCGATGCCGATGGCGGCTGCGCCTGTAAGCATATTCGCCAAAGCAATATAGGTCTGCTTGCCGCTCCAGTCGAAGAGTGCGCGTTGGTCGTTGGCAATTTTAATGTCGGTTTCTTGGAAGCTTTTGTATCTTGCCAACGCTTTTTCCAGTTGCTCTCCTTGCAGGCCCCTGCGTTCGGCAACACTGTGGAAGAACGGGGTATCGTAACGCGCATTTTTCTTGGCAAGGATAATCACCAGATGGCTGCAGTCGTCCAGTTGCGATTGCATACCCCAGCTGAAAGGCTTGATTTTCTCACGCAGGGCTTTGTTTTGAATCACCAAGAATTTCCATGGCTCGGATCCGACAGAGCTGGGCGAGAGGCGGGCAAATTCTAAAATTGCTGCAAAATCTTCTTGGCTGATTTTTTTGTTGGGATCGTAATAACGGGTGGAGCAGCGATTTTCGAATACTTGCAGCATTTGTTCGCGTGTAATTTGATTCATCTGGTTTTCCTAATAAATGAAGATGTTATTTTGACAGTTTTGCCAATATTCGGTTCCTTTTGAGGCATCATTACCGGCATAACCTTAAGGAGGAAACAGGCTGGGGCAACACCATGTTAAATCAAACCTGACGGTCAGGCTATCTTTTAATTCTGAATTTCGCCAAAAAATTCGATAAATATCAATATCAATATGAAAAGGCCGTCTGAAACTTTAAACGTTTAAAGTTTCAGACGGCCTTTGATTTCAAATCCTAATTACAGATGAGGATTCATCAGGTTTTCAGGGGAGAGGATGCGGTTGAGTTCTTCTTCGCTCAATAAACCGCGCTCCAATACGACTTCGCGCACGCCTTTGCCGGTTTGGGCGCAGATTTTGCCGACCAAGTCGCCATTGCGGTGGCCGATGTATGGGTTCAGATAAGTGACCAAACCAATGGAGTTGAAGACGTAGTGTTCGCAGATTTCGCGGTTGACCGTAATGCCTTTGACGCATTTGTCTGACAGGTTGACCGCGGCATTGCCCAAGAGGGAAATGGTTTCAAACATACATTGGGCGATTACCGGCTCCATAACGTTCAGCTGCAACTGACCTGCTTCGGCTGCGAAAGTGATGGTGGTGTCGTTGCCGATGACTTTGAAGCAGACTTGGTTGACGACTTCGGGAATCACGGGATTGACTTTGGCGGGCATGATGGAAGAACCGGCCTGCAATTCAGGCAGGTTGATTTCTTTCAAACCGGCGCGCGGACCGGAAGAGAGCAGGCGCAAGTCGTTACAGATTTTGGACAGTTTGACGGCTGTGCGTTTCAATGCGCCGTGTACCATCACATATGCGCCGCAGTCGGAGGTCGCTTCGATCAGGTTTTCAGTCAGTTTGCAAGGCAGGCCGCTGACTTCGGAGAGTTTCTCAACGACCAAAGCCGCATAGCCTTTAGGCGTATTCACGCCGGTACCGATGGCGGTGGCGCCGAGGTTGACTTCAAGCAGCAGGGAGCGGGTACGGTCGAGGTTGAGGATTTCTTCTTCCAACAACACTTGGAAAGATTGAAACTCTTGTCCGGCAGTCATCGGCACGGCATCTTGAAGCTGGGTGCGGCCCATTTTCAAAACATCTTTAAACTCTTCGGCTTTGGCGGCGAAGGCGTTTTTCAGGACGGCCAGTTTGTCGAGCAATTCACCGATGCTGTAATACACGGCAAGGCGGAAGCCGGTAGGGTAGGCGTCGTTGGTGGATTGGCTGGCGTTGACATGGTCCATCGGATTGACGATGTCGTAGTGGCCTTTTTCGTGACCCAAGACTTCCAATGCGAGGTTGGCAATGACTTCGTTGGTATTCATGTTGACCGAAGTACCGGCGCCGCCTTGATAAACGTCAGACGGGAATTGGTCGAGGCAGCGGCCTTTGACCAATACTTCATCGCAGGCTTTTTCGATGGCGGCCGCGATTTCCGGCTTGATGGCACCCAATGCGCCGTTGGCTTGCGCAGTGGCTTTTTTAACCATGACCATGCTGCGGACAAATTGCGGTACGTCGGAAATTTTTTGTGTGGAAATTTTAAAGTTTTCAATGGCACGCAGCGTGTGGATACCCCAATAAACTTCAGCAGGGATCTCGCGGTCGCCCAATAAATCGTGTTCGATTCGTACAGTCATTTCTCTTACCTTCTCGTATAGTTGTGTTGGTGTGCATTATGCGTTTGGAACATTAGCCCAGTTCGGCAAGATTGTCCAGTCGGGTAAGGCTTAATCGTCAGGGTGAAAACGTGCCGCTTCACGCTCTTTTGCGGCTGTCTCTTTATCTTTCAATTTCGCACCCAAGCCCAACATTTTTTCATATTCGGATTGCGGCGTGCCATCCTCTTCCATGCCGAATGCGCTGGCATTGACCCAAAGGGAAAGCAGGGAAACGATGAAGGCGAAAAAACCAACGATATACCAAAACATTTTTTTCTTCCTTGTGTGTCTGCGGGTGCAGATTGTTGTGGTTTGTAAAGATGTGAATGTAGCACAAACGCGGTTGGGTTTAAATTCTTCTCCCGCATTCTTTCATTGATTTACCTGTAAGTGTTTAGAAAGGAAAAGGCCGTCTGAAAAGTAAGACTTTTCAGACGGCCTCGGGGCTTTATCGGGAAGATTTAGCCGCCGCATGCGCCGCAGCAACCGCCTTCGCCATGACCGCCGCGTTTTTCTTCGTTGTTGATAACGGGCAGCTCGGTTTCTTCGGTTTGCTCTTTTTTATCTTCAGGCAAATCGTTTACTTTGATTTTGTTTTCTTCGGCCATGATACATCCTTTCAATGGATTGAGGAGTGGAAAGATTCATAAAGATAGCATCTTTAAACGGATAAACCAAGCAGTACAAAACTGCCTTGTGATAATGCCATGACTTGGAACAATAAATTTGCTTGTAAAAGCGTTCAGGCCGTCTGAAAAAATCCAAAGAGGAGTGTTGGTTTTTATAGGTTGAAATGGCAGTAGAAAGATTTAAGAATGCTTGATTTGAAGGGATAAACTGACATTAATTTCAAAAAACAATACAATGTTATCATCATCTGGAAACAGCGAATTTATCGGAGCATATATGTATTCATACCATAGCGAACGCCATTTCAGCGACCGCAACAACTGGCTTCGGGCAAGCGTATTGGGTGCCAATGACGGCCTGATTTCCACTGCCTCGCTGTTGACGGGCGTAGCCGCTGCCGCGCCTGATTTCCAAACCCTGCTGTTGACGGGCGTTTCAGCGCTTATCGGGGGCGCGGTGTCAATGGCGGCAGGGGAGTATGTTTCCGTGTCCAGCCAATCGGATACGGAAAAAGCCGATTTGCACAAAGAGTGTTTTGAGTTGGCAAATAATCCTGATGCCGAACTTGAAGAGCTGACTGAAATTTACCGCCGCCGCGGTTTGTCCGACCCGCTCGCCGCAGAGGTGGCCAAAGCCTTGATGGAGCACGATGCACTCGCCGCCCACGCGCGCGACGAAATCGGCATTACCGAAACCTCTGCCGCCCAACCCATGCAGGCCGCGCTGGCTTCTGCCGCTTCATTTTGTGCCGGCGCGATTTTGCCTTTACTGGTCGCGTTGACAGCTTCTACCGCCATTGTTCCGGCCTTGGCAGTTTCCACTTTGTGCGGACTGGCCGGACTGGGCTATGTCTCTGCCAAACTCGGCGGAGCGCCTGTCGTTCCCGCCGTTTTGCGTGTGTGCCTATGGGGCGTTGCGGCATTGGTGATAACCGGATTTATTGGAAAACTGGCCGGCGTGGCCGTCTGAATGTAAGGCCTTATATTCTTTTAAACCTGTATCCAGTAAAATTGAAAATTGATTTGATCTCTAAAGGCCGTCTGAAAATTTTTCAGACGGCCTATGGTGCTTGTATTTACTTATTACAAACTGTTTTGTCATGACCTATCCGATTCCTAAACCCCGTGAAAAATCCCGTTGGCTCAATCTGTCTCAAGGCTCGCTGCCCTTGGCTTTGGCGCGTTATCTGCCGCATAAGCAGCTCAAGGTTGTCTTGACCCAAGATGCGGAACAGGCGCTACGCCTTCAGACGGCCTGGCTGTTTTTCCGTCCGCACGATACGGCGGTGTTCCTGCCGGACTGGGAAACGCTGCCTTACGAGCGTTTTTCGCCGCATCAGGATTTGGTGTCGGAGCGCTTGTCGGCGTTGTGGCAGATTAAGAGCGGCGCGGCGGACGTGTTGTTCGTACCGGTTGCCACGGCGATGCAGAAGCTGCCGCCTGTGCCGTTTCTGGCTGGGCGCACGTTTTGGCTGAAAACAGGGCAGACTTTGGATATAGGCCGTCTGAAAAGTGATTTGGTGGATGCAGGTTATAACCATGTTTCCCACGTTGTTGCGGCAGGCGAGTTTGCCGTGCGCGGCGGTATAGTCGATTTGTTCCCGATGGGCAGCGAAATGCCGTACCGCATCGATTTGTTCGACGATGAAATCGACAGCATCAAAACCTTCGATACCGAAACGCAACGCACCATTTCTCCCGTTTCCGAAATCCGCCTGCTGCCGGCGCACGAGTTCCCCACCGACAGCGAGGCGCAAAAAATCTTCCGCAGCCGCTTCCGCGAGGAAGTCGATGGCAATCCGAACGATGCCGCTGTGTACAAAGCCGTCAGTGACGGCCATTTCGGTGCGGGCGTGGAATATTACCTGCCGCTGTTTTTTGAAAACGAGTTGGAAACGCTGTTTGATTACATCGGCGAAGATGCGCTGTTTGTCTCTTTGGGCGACGTTCATGCCGAGGCAAACCGTTTTTGGAGCGACGTCAAATCGCGTTATGCCATGGCGCAGGGCGACGAAACTTATCCGCCTTTGCTTCCACAGCATTTGTATCTCTCTGCCGATGTATTCGCAGGCCGTCTGAAAAACTATGGTCAGGTATTGCCGGATATTTTTGGTGATGAACATACGTTGCCAAACGTGGCCGTCAACCGTCAAGCAGATGAACCGTTGCAGGCATTGAAAGATTTTCAGACGGCCTTTGACGGACGAATTTTGCTTTGCGCCGAAAGTTTGGGACGGCGCGAAACCATGCTCGGTTTCTTGCAGCAAAACGGTTTGAAAGCCAAAAGCGTGTCCGACTGGCAGGGCTTTTTGTCGGCGCATGAGCCGCTGATGATTACAGTGGCGCCGTTGGCTTACGGGTTTAAATTAGAAGATCAAAACATCGCGGTCATTACCGAATCCGATCTTTATCAATATGTCGCCCGCTCGAGCAAACATCATCGTAAGAAACACGCCGCCGTTTCAGACGGCCTGTTACGCGACCTTGCCGAAATCAATATCGGCGATCCTGTTGTACACGAAGAACACGGTATCGGCCGATATATGGGCTTGGTCACAATGGACTTGGGCGACGAAACCAACGAAATGATGTTGCTCGAATACGCGGGCGAAGCGCAGCTTTATGTGCCTGTTTCGCAACTGCATTTAATCAGCCGCTACTCTGGTCAGGCGCATGAAAACGTCGCCCTGCACAAGCTCGGCAGCGGCGCATGGAATAAGGCAAAACGCAAAGCCGCCGAAAAAGCGCGCGACACCGCCGCCGAGTTGCTCAATCTCTACGCCCAACGCGCCGCCCAATCGGGACACAAGTTTGAAATCAACGAGTTGGATTATCAGGCATTTGCCGACGGCTTTGGCTATGAAGAAACCGAAGACCAAGCCGCTGCCATCGCCGCTGTGATTAAGGATTTGACGCAGGCGAAGCCGATGGACCGCCTAGTGTGCGGCGATGTCGGTTTTGGCAAAACCGAAGTCGCCCTGCGCGCCGCGTTTGTGGCGGTGATGGGCGGCAAACAGGTCGCCGTACTCGCCCCAACCACGCTTTTGGTCGAGCAGCACGCGCAAAACTTCGCCGACCGCTTCGCCGATTTCCCCGTGAAAGTCGCCAGCCTTTCACGTTTCAACAACAGCAAAGCCACCAAAGCCGCGCTGGAAGGCATGGCGGACGGTACGGTCGATATTGTTATCGGCACGCACAAATTGGTTCAAGACGACATCAAATTTAAAAACTTAGGTTTAGTGATTATCGATGAAGAACATCGTTTCGGCGTGCGCCAAAAAGAGCAGCTCAAACGTCTGCGCGCCAACGTAGACATACTTACCATGACCGCCACACCGATTCCACGCACCCTCAGCATGGCGCTCGAAGGTCTGCGCGACTTCTCGCTGATTACTACCGCGCCCAGCCGCCGCCTCGCCGTCAAAACCTTTGTCAAACCCTTCAGCGAAGGCAGCGTGCGCGAAGCCGTGTTGCGCGAACTCAAACGCGGCGGACAAGTGTTTTTCCTGCACAATGAAGTAGATACGATTGAGAATATGCGTGAGCGGCTGGAAACCCTGCTGCCCGAAGCCCGCATCGGCGTGGCGCACGGACAACTGCGCGAGCGCGAGCTGGAACAAGTCATGCGCGACTTTTTGCAGCAACGATTTAACGTGTTGCTCTGTTCCACCATCATCGAAACCGGCATCGACATCCCCAACGCCAACACCATCATCATCAACCGCGCCGACAAATTCGGGCTGGCGCAACTGCACCAGCTTCGTGGGCGCGTCGGCCGCAGCCACCACCAAGCCTACGCCTACCTGCTCACGCCCGAATACATCACCAAAGACGCAGAAAAACGCCTTGATGCCATCGCGGCGGCAGACGAACTCGGCGCAGGTTTCACCCTCGCCATGCAGGATTTGGAAATCCGCGGCGCAGGCGAAATCCTTGGCGAAGGGCAGTCTGGCGAAATGATACAGGTCGGCTTCACGCTCTACACCGAAATGCTCAAACAAGCCGTGCGCGACCTCAAAAAAGGCCGCCAGCCCGACCTCGACGCACCGCTGGGCATTACCACAGAAATCAAACTGCACAGCCCGGCATTATTGCCTGAAGACTACTGCCCCGACATTCACGAGCGCCTCGTCCTCTACAAACGCCTCGCAGTCTGCGAAACCGTACAGCAAATCAACGCCATACATGAAGAACTGGTCGACCGCTTCAGCCTGCCCGAACAACCCGTCAAAACCCTCATTGAAAGCCACCACTTACGGCTCGCCGCAAAAGAATTGGGTATAGACGCCATCGACGCGACAAGCGAAGCCGTCACCGTTACCTTCGGTAAACACCACCAAATCGACCCGACAGAAATTATCCTGCTGATTCAGATGGATAAAAAATACCGGCTGGCAGGGGCAGACAAGTTGAAGTTTACGGCTCAGATGGAGGATGTAGAGATGAGGATTAAGACAGTGAAAAGTGTGTTGAAGACTTTGAAAGAAAGAGTGGTAGCAAAGTAGAGATTGATGAATAAAAGGTCGTCTGAAAAATTTTCAGACGACCTTTTATTATCCAAAATTTGTAGGTCGGATACTTGTATCCGACAAAATCTCCCCCATGAAGCTGTCGGATTCGAGAATCCGACCTACGCCTGCTGAAACGATTTTCAGGCTTTCAGATGACCTTTTATCAAATGATGCGAAATATCACTTGTCTAACCTTCTAACTTCGTACGCACCTCAGCCCCACCTTCAAGTTTTGGGCAGACTACGACTTGTATCGTTTGTTTATTTTTATAATTGCTGAAATTTCCAATAATCCCGTCCTTCAATTTTCCAATAACAAAATTCGTCCGGTATCAAATACCCAAAGTCCATTGCCTTAGAAAACCAGCCATCATAGACATAATCTTCATGACATCTGTCCCAATCCATATGAAGGTAAACTTCTGTATCAAAATTAATATAGAACAACGGTAATCTTGAAGAAATCTGATTGATTTTTAAGAAATCACTTTGTTGGCCAGAATCCGAAATAGGATCATCATACGACAACTTGTTCTCGACAACGGAATATAATCTTGCTGCCTCATCTAAATTAAAGCCCTGTAACATCAGCGCCTTCAATTCGTCTTTTTCCAGTACGACGACCGAATCTGATTGAAGATAGTTTTCAAAATTGTCCTTAGTTAACTGCCAGATGCCGTTTCGGTAATAATAACTATTCATTTCATCCTGATATTGTTCTAACGTAATATTACCGTTTTTAAAATCCAAATCTAAGTCTAATTTTATGTTTAATATGAAATTAGACTTATAATCAATCAAATAATATATCTTTTTCTTATGGACAAAAATGGATATACACTGAATGTACTCAAAGATGTTATCCAATAATTCAGATTTAAATTTCTCAATCTTTTCCATATTTGACAAATTCCTTAATAACTTTATCACCAGCAAGCATTAGTCCGCATGAAAGCTGCAGGTAGGGTGTGCGCGGTACGCACGTACGCGTGCTTTAAATGTAAATACAGAAGCAGTATAAAAAGGTCGTCTGAAAAATTTTCAGACGACCTTTTAGGTTAATTTTCCGAATAGCCTTTCTAAGGCAGTACAACCATATTTCAATCTTTTCCTGCACAGAAAAAAAAATATAGCAGCTGTATCATCTCGTTAACTCGGGGGTCGGCAATATAATATTGCCTTTCCCGATGGTTCACTTCAAACGATACCAAACCGGCTTCACGTAATAGGGCTAATTGGCTGGACATTGCCGCTTGCGGCAGTCCGGATGATTCAGCCAACTCGGTTACATTGTGCGGCCTTTCATGTAGTTTGCACAATACGGCGAGACGGTTGGGATTGGCCAGAAGTTTGAGAAAAGCGGTGGCTTCTTCGTAGGGCGGTTGATTATCGGCAATGGTCATTTTTCACGCTTGTCGGCAAATGAGGAGGTCGAATTATCAGTCATAATGGCCTCAGCAGCAACTTTCAGACGGCCTTTGTTTAATGGTTCCATGGCATTTTGGCCAGCAGGCGAGCCATGCCGCAGAATCCGGTTAGTCCGGCCGTTAATAGGCCTGCGCCGACCATCACGTCTATCAGATAAAACCAAGGCGATACCAGCCAACCTGCCAGCACGCCCAACAGAATCAAACTGCCGCTATGGTTTGCACCTGCCGCATGATATCCGGTGTGGCACGGTCGGCAACAATAGGAAGCCCTGCAGCCTTCCATGCCTGTAAGCCGCCTTCTAGAATATAGCATTCTCGACCTTGGCCAAGCGCTGACAATATAGTTTCTGCCTGAGTTGTACGTTTGCCGCTCAGACAATAAAAAATCAGGCACGAGGCTGAATTATCGGGCAGTCTGTCTCGCTGTTGTTCAGGCGGAAGGGATAATGCACCGCCAATATGCTCGCCCCGATATTCGGCTTGGCTTCGGATGTCCACTGCCAACGCGCCCTCACGGATTTTTGCCATTGCTTCGGAAGGCGTGATTCGCGGGAGTTGTCCGACCGTACTCATGTTTTGCCTTCGTTATTTTTTGTTGATGCGGCAGGTGTTGATACCCAATAAACTGTACAGTGCGCAGTTGCCAATCAGTGCTGTACCCAGGGGGATGATGCCCAGCCAACCCCACCAGCCAATTTGTCCGGTAGCGGCTGCAGCAATCAGCGCTACGCCGATAACAATACGGATTACGCGATCTAAAGTACCCAAGTTTCGTTTCATTTTATTGCTCCTTGTTTAAGAATGGATTGTCTATAAATAAACATATATAACAAAAATCATATATGAGAAATATTATAGCTTTAAAGATGACTTTGTCAAATGGTTTACAGTAAAAGTGTAATGAATATTTGCATTGTATTTTTTAAACGCACAAATAGAATCAATCTCCAACGGCATGGTTAAATGTAAAAATACAGCCTGATATTTTCAGACGGCACTGGAGATGATCTATATAATATTTTATTTATATTGGAAGAATGAGTAGTCAGTTTTCAGAAGGAATCAAATCATGACCGATTCGGAAAAGAAGCCCAATGGAGACGATTTGAAGACTGGATAATCCGTTGTGTAACTAGCAAGGGAGAGGAAACAATTTAAAATCAAATTGTCTACGAATTATAAAAGGCCGTCTGAAAATTGAATTTCAGACGGCCTTTGGTTTCTTTATAAGGTCGTTCGTATCATCAGAAACGATAGTTCACACCCAAGGCAAACTCGCGGCCGCGTTCGTAGAAGGGCACGCGTCCGTTGCCGTCGGGGAAGCGTTGGCTGTGCGAACGGTATTGCTTGTTGCCGATGTTGTTGACGGCGAAGTTGACGTTCAGGTTGTCTTTTTTCAGCGGCTGCCAGTTGGCGTAGATGTCGTGTACGCCGTAACCGGCTTTCTTGCCGTGTATCGTACCTTGTCCTCGGGCGACGTCGGTGTATTTCACGCTTTGGGCGTAGCGGCCGCGCCAGCCGATTTCGAGTTTGGGATTTTCAAACTGGTAAGACAGTCCGGTCAGCCATTGGCGGCCGGTGTTCCAAAAGGTGAACGAGCTTTCGTGGTCTTCCGCTTGAATCGGGCTTTCGCCGTAGTACATGTCGCCGTTCAGACGGGGTTTGACGTAGGACACGCCGGCGCGCGCGGTCAGGCCGCCCCAGCGATAGGATGCGTCAAGTTCATAGCCGTAGGTTTTGAGCGTGCCGCCGTTGTAAATCTTGCCGCGTTCGGTGATGGAGGCGGTGTTGTTGTTGATTTTTGCCCAACGATAGACGATGAGGTCTTTGATGCGTTGGTGGAACACGCTGCCGCTGACGTTGAAGTTGTCGTTGCGCCATTTGAAGCCAATTTCAGCACGGCGGGCAGTTTCAGCTTTGAGGTTGCTGTCCAAATCGGCGGCAGCGCCTGCGCGTTCGTTAGCCAGTAGGGCTTCGTTCAGGCGGGGCGCGCGGCTTGCCTGATTGAGGTTTGCCAAGAGGGAGAAGTTGTCGTTGATGTCCCAAATCGCGCTGATGCTGGGGTTGAGCTGACCGTGCGACGCGCTTTGTTTGCTGGCGGCGTTGTATTTGAAATGGTCGTAACGCAGGCCGGTGGTCAGGGTAACGGGGTGCAGGTTCCAAATGCCTTCCGCGTACACGCCGTATTCGGCTTTTTTCTCTTTGTCGCGGTCATATAGGCCGAGAATCTTCAGCCATGCGCCTTTGTCGGAAGGCTCGGAGGTTTCGTGGCGGTAGTTGACGCCGTATTTCACCATGTGTCCGTCGCCGAAGGAGCTGGCGAGGTTCAGATTCGCGCCGGTCGCTTTGATTTTGCTTAACTCAAGTTTGCCGATAGGAACGCCACCTTGCGCAGTGCCGGAAGCTTGGGCTTTTGGAGAAGGGGCGCCTTTGGGCGGTTTGGTGTCGTCGGTATTGATTTGGAAGACGTTGGCATCGATTTTGTCGATGAAGCCGACGTTGCGGCCGCGGTATTCCAGATTGTAGGTTTGTTCTTTTTGATAAGTGCCGTCCACGCCGATGTAGCTGTCAACGTTTTGGAACTCGGCTTTGTCGGTGCGGTTGCCTTTTTGGTATTCCTGACGGTAGGTCAGGCGGATGCCGTGGTCGTCGTTGAAATCGTAGCCGAGTTTGGCGAGGTAGCTGTGCTGTTTCAGACGACTGCCGAGGTTGACATTGCCGTTGCCGTCTTTGTAGTCGCGGTTGTTGAGGAAGTTGCCTGCAAACAGGGCATCGAAGCCGTTTTGATAGCCGTAAACCGCTGCGCTGCCGGTTGAGCCTTTATTGCTGCTCAAGCCTGCGCCCAGTTTGAAACCGAAAGGTTTGCCGTCGGTCAGGAGGTCTTTTGCGTCAACCGTTGTTACGCGGATGGTACCGCCGACCGCACCCAAACCCGCGCTTGCCGCGCCTGTGCCTTTTTCGACGTTGATGCTTTTCACCAAAGCAGGATCAAGCTGGAAGCGGCTTTGGTGGTGGAAGATTTTTGTGGATTGGCTGGTGTTGTCGACTTCTAGGTTAATTTTGTCTTCACCAACGCCGCGGATGCTGTAAAACTGCGCTACGCCGTTGCCGCCGCCGACATCCATACCGATTTGATCTTTCATGACTTGTTTCAAATCGGTCGAAGTTTCGCGGTCGAGCTGGTTGCGGGTTACACGAGTCGGTACGGCAGTACCGGTGACCTTAATTTCATTCAGCTCGGCAGTTTCTGCGGGTTGCAAATTTTCGGCATGAGCGAAGCTTGTTGATAATGCGAGTGTAATGATACTAAGGCGGAATACAGGAGAGTAGACCTTATTCATGATTTTTCCTAAGTAAAAAATTGACTGCTTATTCTAATTGTTATAATAATGATTATCAAATTCTTAATGGATATTAATAAATATATTCTGTTTTATTCCAGTCTCAAATTAATAGGATTTTTATAAAAATCAATTAGTTTGAGACCTTTGCAAAATTCCTTTTCCCCCGACAGCCGAAACCTAAACAAAGATTTTCGGCTGTTTCCATCCCAAATCACTCCTGATTCCACTCAAATACTCTCTTAATCCCTCTTGGATACCTGATTATCAGGCATCCGGCCGCCTTTTAGGCGGCAGCAGGCGCACTTAGCCTGTTAGCGGCTTTCAATAGGTTCAAACACATCGCCTTCAGATGGCTTTGTGCACTCACTTTAATCAGTCCAAAATAGGCTG
>NZ_JBQCWN010000012.1:0-73809 GCF_051957355.1 Neisseria sp. P0018.S001
AATCAGGTATCCAAGAGGGATTAAGAGAGTATTTGAGTGGAATCAGGAGTGATTTGGGATGGAAACAGCCGAAAATCTTTGTTTAGGTTTCGGCTGTCGGGGGAAAAGGAATTTTGCAAAGGTCTCAGGCCGTCTGAAAGTTTTTCAGACGGCCTTATCATTCAAATCAGAAGGACTTAAACCAAGTTCTCCAGCATCCATTTAACGTAACGGCTGACGCCTTGTTTTACATCCAAGAATTCTTCTTTATACCCGGCTTCGCGCAGCTTGGTGATATCCGCTTGAGTAAAGCTCTGATATTTGCCTTTAAGCGCATCTGGGAATGGGATATAACGAATAAGTTCTTCTTCAACCAACTCTTTCAAACTCATTTCAGGCTTGCCTTCGGCTGCACGGCAGGCGTTGACGGTGGCAGCGGCAAGATCGTTAAACTGTTGGCTACGACCTGTACCGAGATTGAAGATGCCTGAAAGCTCGGGATGATCGAAGAAGTAAAGGTTAACTTTGGCAATGTCTTCTACGCTGACAAAGTCGCGTGTTTGCTCGCCATTGCCGTAGCCATCATTGGCACCGAATAGGTTGACATAACCATGCTCGCGGTATTGGTAGAAATGATGGAAGGCGACGGATGCCATACGGCCTTTGTGTTGCTCTTGTTGTCCGTAAACATTGAAGTAGCGGAAGCCGACGACTTGGGCGGTCAGGCCTTCTTTCATGCGGCGGCGCAATACTTGGTCAAACAAGAATTTAGAGTAGCCGTACACATTGAGTGGTTTTTCCAGTTCGCGCTCTTCACGGAAGATTTCGCCTTTGCCGTACACGGCGGCGCTGGAGGCATAGAGGAACGGAATACGTTCGTCCTGACACCAATCTAAGAGGTCGAGCGTGTACTGATAGTTGTTGTCCATCATGTAAAGGCCGTCATGATTCATGGTATCGGAACATGCGCCTTGATGGAAAACGGCTTCGATATCGTCATAAGGCAGAAGATGGCCGCGCACTTGGCGGATAAATTCGTGTTTATCGAGATAGTGGGCAATTTCACACTCGGCAAGGTTTTTAAATTTTTCGCCTTTGCTCAAATTGTCAACGGCAACAATGTCAGTAATACCGCGCTGGTTAAGTGCTTTGACGATATTGCTGCCGATAAAGCCGGCCGCGCCTGTTACGATAATGGTCATAATGAATTTCCTTTATTTTGATTTTTCAGACGGCCTTGAAGAAATCATGCCGTCTGAAAATAAAAACTTGTCTGTCTGGATTATTTTCCAACTCTATTTTTAGACGGCATTTAGAATTTTAAGGCCGTCTGAAACAATCATTATTGCTCTTCCAATGCCTTATTCAACTCTGCAAACGAGCAAACCGCCGTACCAAGTTTTGCCACGACAACGCCCGCTGCAGTATTAGCAAGGTGCATGGCTTCGGGCATGGTATAACCAGCGGCCAAACCCAAACCCACTCCGGCAATAACGGTATCGCCCGCACCGGATACATCATAAACTTCTTGAGCCCGTGTAGGCTGATAAATCGGCTCACCCTCATTGAACAAGGTCATGCCCTCTTCGCTTCGGGTCAGCAAAATCGCATTCAAATCAAGATGACGGCGCAAGTTTTGAGCTTTTTCGGTCAAATCGTTTTCGTTTCTCCAGCTGCCCACCACTTCTTTCAATTCTGCACGATTCGGCGTAATCAGCGTAGCACCGGCATATTTTTCGTAATCGTCGCCTTTGGGATCGATTAAAACCGGTTTACCGGCCTGTTTCGCCCAATCGATCATATCGGAAATATGCGACAGGCCGCCCTTGCCGTAATCTGAAAAAATAATGGCATCATATTCGGGCAACACTTCGCGGTATTGATGCTTAATTTGTTCCAATACCTCACGATGCGGCGGCTCTTCAAAATCAAGTCGGATAAGCTGCTGGTTGCGAGCAACAACGCGCAGTTTGACAGTAGTCGCAATTTGCTTGTCGCGCATCAGGTAGGAAGACACACCGTCTTGCGCCATCAACGCATCCAGTGCATCCGCAGCTTCATCATCGCCGGTTACGGACAACAGCCCTGCTTTGCCGCCCAATGAGGCGATATTGCGCGCAACGTTTGCCGCCCCACCCGCGCGTTGATCGATACGGGAAATTTTCGCCACCGGCACGGGGGCTTCAGGAGAAATACGGGACACATCGCCAAACCAATAACGGTCGAGCATCACATCGCCGACAACCAGGACTTTGGCTTGTGCAAAACGGGATTTGAGGGTTTCTTGTTGGAACTTGGTGGGCATATTGCCTCCGTTGTGTTTTTTTTCAGACGACCTCAACCTGTAAGGTCGCCTAAAAATCAGTTTGCTTCAAGGTTTACCACGCGGTTCACTTCGCGCAATACGGCTACCGGATCGGCAGCTTTGGTTACCGGACGGCCCATTACCAGATAAGTCGAGCCTGCCGCCAATGCTTCGGCCGGTGTCATAATGCGGCGTTGATCGTCATTATTACCGGCAACGTCCAAGCGGATACCCGGTGTAACCAAGACGAAATCTTGTCCTAATTCACGGCGCAATGGTGCAGCTTCTTGAGCGGAACATACCACGCCGTCCAAGCCTGAACTTTGCGCCAGTTTCGCCAAGCGGATGACTTGTTCTTCAGGGGCGATGTTCAAACCGATTTCGGCCAAGTCGCTTTGTTCCATGCTGGTCAACACGGTTACACCGATCAAAAGCGGCTTGGTGTGATATCCGGCAACAGCTTCTACGGCGGCTTCCATCATGCGGCGGCCGCCCGATGCGTGCATATCGACCATCCAAACGCCCATATCGGCGGCAACTTTGCATGCCTGAGCGACGGTGTGGGGAATATCGTGGTATTTCAAATCGAGGAAAAGTTTGAAACCTTGATTGATTAAGCTTTCCGCCAAATTGCGGCCGGTCGCGGTAAACAGCTCTTTGCCGATTTTGATTTGACACAATGTCGGGTCAAGATTGCGGACAAATCCGAGCGTGTCTTTTTCGTTGGCAAAATCAAGGGCGACGATGACGGGAGTGCGGTGTTGCTGGGTTTGGAAGTCGGAGATTAAGGGATTCATAAGATGCCTGCGGATAAACGGTTATAGCTTCGATTTTAACAGCTTTTGTACACAAAAGGCCGTCTGAAAATATTTTTTCAGACGGCCTTATGATTTTACTTTGGCAAAACTTATTTGCCCAAACCTTTCAATACTTCGGCTTTCACGGCTTCTACCGGCTGAGTGCCGTCAACTTTGATGTATTTCGGCGCGTGTTCGCCTTCCAGTTTGCTGTAGAAATCAACCAAAACTTCGGTTTGCTCGTGGTAAACGGCAAGGCGTTTTTTCACGGTTTCTTCTTTGTCGTCGTCGCGTTGAATCAAATCTTCGCCGGTTACGTCGTCTTTGCCTTCGACTTTGGGCGGATTGTAGGTAACGTGGTAAGTACGGCCGGAAGCCAAATGTACGCGGCGGCCGCTCATGCGGTCGACAATCACGCTGTCGGGTACGTCGATTTCAACAACCGCGTCCAAATCCACGCCCGCTTCAACCATCGCTTCGGCTTGTGCAAGCGTGCGCGGGAAACCGTCGAACAAGAAACCGTTTTTGCAGTCGTCTTGGGCGATACGTTCTTTCACCATGCCGATGATGATGTCGTCGCGCACCAAACCGCCTTCATCAATAATTTTTTTTGCTTCCAAACCCAGAGGAGTGCCTGCTTTGATGGCTGCGCGGAGCATGTCGCCGGTAGAGATTTGAGGAATGCCGAATGCAGCAGTGATGAATTGAGCCTGTGTGCCTTTGCCGGCGCCTGGTGCGCCCAACAATAATACTTTCATGATGAGTCCTTTTGGTTGACGGATTTAATGTTCAGATAATTTTACACGGCTTATGTTTATCGTTCAAAACTTCAGACGGCTTCTTTCGGGCCGAAATGCTTCCATGCATCGTCGCGCATTCCGATAAACCATGCGTCTTCAGGGAATCGCTCTATCGCGTCTTTCAAAGTGGAAAGCAAGTTTTGCGATAAGGCTTTCGCCAAATATTCTTCCTCATTGGCTTCGGCCGCTTTGTCAGGCTGCTGCGCCAGACCAATTGCACGGGTTTGATGGCCATGAGCCAAATAGTTGAGCGCAATGATTTTTTGTGCCCAAAGCTGCGGAACATCCGGATTGTCTTGCAGCAATACCGACAAAATCGATACGGCAACGGTCAAGCGTCCGCCGTTCATACGCAAGTCCAATGACTGGTTGGGCGGCAAAGTGCTGAGCATTTCTGCCATGCGGAACCAAAACTCACCGCTAGCCTGCTCCGGCGCTTCTATTTTCAGCATATCATAGTTGAATTCTTGCTCGTCTTCTCTTACCAGCTTCGCCACATCGGCAAGCAATTTTTGTTCTTCACGGCTCAAATGGCGGAAATCATTCATGTCTTTTCCTTTCAGACGGCCTTAAGCTTTAAACGCAACACGTACTCTGTCCAAATCTTCCTGCGTATCCACACCTGCAGCAGGCGCTTCTTGGGTGATTTCAACAGCAATCGGATAACCGTGCCACAGGACGCGCAACTGTTCCAGCGATTCGATGGTTTCCAAAGGAGAAACATCCATTTCCGAATAGCGTTGCAGAAAGCCTGCACGATAGGCATAAATGCCGATATGGCGCAAAACGGCTGTTTCGGAAGGCAATTCGCGTTTTTCGGCACGCATCACATCGCGCGGATAAGGAATCGGGGCGCGGCTGAAATAGATAGCGTTGCGGTTTTTATCAAGGACGACTTTGACAACGTTAGGATTCATAAACTCGTCAAAATCGTGCAATGCGTGGGCGGCGGTCGCCATTTGCACATTGTTTTCAACCAAAACTTCGGCTGTACGGTTGATGAGCTCAGGGTCGATTAAAGGCTCGTCGCCTTGTACGTTCACAACAATCAGATGCTGCGGCAGTTTCAGCGTATTGGCCGCTTCGGCAAGGCGCGTTGTACCGCTTTCATGTTGATTGGAAGTCATGACCACTTCGACGCCATGCGCCTGACAGGCCGTCTGAATATCGGGATGGTCGGTGGCAACGACAACACGCGCGGCCTTGCTTTTCGCCGCTTGTTCAGCAACACGTACAACCATCGGTTTACCGTGAATATCGGCCAAAGCCTTTCCCGGCAGACGTGAAGAATCCAACCGTGCCGGAATCAATACGACAAATTCGGTCATGCTTTCAGTTCCTCTTCGCTCAACGGGCGCGCTTCGTTTTCCAACATATAAGGGATGCCGTCACGAATCGGATAAGCCAGCTTCGCCTGACGGCTCCACAATTCCTGTTTGTCTTGATGGTATTCGAGTTTGCCTTTGGTTACAGGACAAACGAGGATGTCTAAGAATTTTTTTTCCATGGGGTTACTTTCGGGTTTGATAAATTGGAGGTCGTCTGAAATATTTTTTCAGACGACTATAATTTATTTCTTATGCTTTTTCCCAACCTATTTGGCTTAATTACAGCTTGCATCAGGTTTTTTGCCGCCGCACATGATACCTTGCATCTCTTTCGCAAATTCAGGCATATGACGCTGTGCAACTTTCTCTGTTAATGCCAATCCAAAAGTCATTAGTTCGTTCATAGCTTGATTGAGCATAAGAGGAGTCTTAACAGCAACAGCCTGCCCGACAGGTGAACTATTAAAGGAAATCATGCCGTTAACTTCTTCTTGAGTGTATGTTAATTTGGCGTTCTTTAATAAATTATTGCGGATAGTCTGTTTCACTTCGGGCGTAATCAAATCTCTCAAAACATTTTCGCGATAACGGTCAATAGCTTTTGCTATTTGCTCTTTTTTCGCTTCCGGTACTTTGGCAAGAGCTTTATCTGCATACGGTTTAAATCCAACATTGAAACCGTCAATCATATTTTTTTCTAATTCCCGGTCAAAATTCTGCGTATCCAACCAACGCTCCAGCGACTCATCGCTAGGTGGCGCGGCAAACGCATTGGCACACAAGGCCAAAGCAGCAAAAGGCAACAATAAAGTTTTTAATTTCATTTTTTCTACCTACTTAATAAATATCAATATTTTCAGACGGCCTGCTCATTATTTGGCACATTCCGAAGAATGTTTATTGCCCTTACACAAAATATCGCGCGTTTGAGCCTCAAAAGCGGGCGTATATTTCCTGCTTGCGTTGATATAGTTGTTGCTCATTGTCTTTTTAACAATCTCATCATTCAATTTGTCGAAACGTTCCATCTTTTCAAATGCAGACTTACCGGCCCCATGCTCAAACAATTTTGCCATGCTATCCACGTCTGCTTGGCTCAGCACATTATCAATATCTCCGCCATGCTGTCTGAGATGATTGACTTTTTTCAAAATACCCTTGCCCCGAGGGGAAGAGAAGAAGCTGTTGAGTACATCGACTTCTTCTTGTGTAAATACTTTCTGTACGGCACGCTTTTCTTCATCCAACCATTGTTTTTTCAACTCAGGGCGGCTCAAATCGTCTTGCATGTTTTTCATATAACGGCTGATGACCGCCTTCATCTGCGCTTTTTGAGCTTTGGGCGTCATCGTTAACAAGCGTTCATTGTCTTCTTTATTCACCATCTCCAAAGAACGTTGCACTTTCTCGCTATAATTACTGCTTATCCCTTGAATCTCCAACCATTTCATTGCAGATTCATCACTTGGTTTAGCAGCTAAGCTTTGAGTGGATACAAATAAAGCTGCGCAAGCGACCAACAAATATTTTAACTTCATGATTTACTCCTATCGCGTAGTTTGAAGATCATCTTTAAAACATCTGTGAAACATCTATAAGCATTTAGATTGAAACATTCGCGGATACAAACGCCGCCAAGTCCGGCTCAATTATCGCATAAACAGGCAAGACCCACACATGATTCAGACCGTAGCCGTCTAAAAATTTGACCGCATCCTTTTCCGTGATAATCACCACATCTGCGTCCGGCAAATCCGCAGCCGTAATATCTGCATGATCAGGCAAGGCAACGGTTTGTTTGAAAGCAATATTCATGCTTTGCAACGTATTGAAAAAACGCTCCGGCTTGGCGATACCGGCGACGGCGGCGACGGTTTGATTTCCCAAACCCGCCAAATCCAATTTTTCAGACGGCCTGTTCAAACGGTAAATCTGCCCTGTTTCAATATGGCTGGCAAACATATTTTCAGACGGCCTAAATGCCGTATCTGCTTTTCCGCCGCTGACAACGACCGCATCAACGGAAGCCAACCGAGACAAAGGTTCGCGCAAGCTGCCGTTGGGCAGTAAATCCAAATTGGTGCGTCCTGTATCTGCCGCCGGGAAGACGGCAATTTCCATATCGCGTTGCAAGGCATAATGTTGCAAGCCGTCGTCGGCCACAATCAATTCAAGCTCCGGATACGCCGCAAGCAATGCCCTGCCTGCTTCTGCACGGCTGCTGCCTACCGCCGTCGGCGCACCGGTTTGGCGAAACAGCAATAAAGGCTCGTCGCCTGCATCTGCCGCACTACTGGCTGTATTCAATACATGAACTGCTTTGCTCTTGCGCCCGTAACCTCGGCTGATGATGCCGACCTTAACGCCCTTTTCTTGCAAACCCGACACCAGCGCGGCGACTATCGGCGTTTTCCCCGTTCCGCCTGCATGGATATTGCCGACCACCACCACAGGCACTGGCAATTTTTCGCTTTTCAGACGGCCTGAAACAAAATCATCGCGCCGTTTCGCCGCAATTTTGGCAAACAGCTTGGACAATGGTTTTAACAGCAAAGACAAAAACGGATTGGGGGATTGCCAATGGCGTTCGATAATTTGGTGGAGTTTGGGCATACGCACGGCTTTTGAAGCGAAAATCAAACGATAATATAACACAAGCCCGACCAGACAAGGCCGTCTGAACATTCGGCTTTGATAATATTAAAACAAAGGGCGAAAGCTTCATAAAACGAATAAAACGAATCGCTCTAAAACCCTTATAATTCAACTTTCCTAAATTTTTTCTGTTTCGCAATGTCCGAACTTTTCGCGCCCTCCTCCATTTCCGTATCCGAACTCAACGCCATTGCCAAAGCCTTGCTGGAAGACCATCTCGCAGGCTTATGGATCGCCGGCGAAGTATCCAACCTGACCCGTGCTGCCAGCGGACATTATTATTTCTCGCTCAAAGACAGCCGTGCGCAGGTGCGTTGCGCGATGTTTAAGGGTGCGGCCATGCGCTTGGCGAAGCCTTTGAAAGAAGGCGACCATATCGAAGTGTCAGGAAAAATCAGTATTTATGAAGCGCGGGGCGAATTTCAGATTACCGTAAACGAAGTACGGCTCAAAGGTTTGGGGCAGCTTTACGAAGCCTATGAGCGATTGAAAGCGCAGTTGCAGGCGGAAGGCGCGTTTTCAGCGGAACGCAAAAAACCGTTACCTGCCCACCCTCAATGTATCGGCATCGTCACCAGCCTAGCAGCGGCGGCTTTGCGCGATGTCGTGACCACCTTAAACCGCCGCGCGCCCGAAATCCCCGTTATCGTTTATCCGACACCCGTACAAGGCACAGGCAGCGAGTTGCAAATTGCCCAAGCGATTAAAACAGCTTCGCAACGCGCCGAGTGTGAC
Source organism: Neisseria sp. P0018.S001 (assembly GCF_051957355.1). Taxonomy (NCBI): domain Bacteria; kingdom Pseudomonadati; phylum Pseudomonadota; class Betaproteobacteria; order Neisseriales; family Neisseriaceae; genus Neisseria; species Neisseria sp. P0018.S001. The sequence goes on from NZ_JBQCWN010000012.1 coordinate 8,600, forward strand.
GTATTGATTGTCTGTCGCGGTGGCGGCAGCATTGAAGACTTGTGGGCGTTTAATGAAGAGCCGGTTGTGCGCGCCATCGAAGCCTGCGCAATTCCCGTTGTCAGCGGCGTGGGACACGAAACCGATTTCACACTCGCCGATTTCGTCGCCGACGTACGCGCACCGACACCGACCGGCGCAGCAGAATTGGTCAGCCCCAACCGCCAAGAATCGCTACTTCGTCTAGCCCAAGCGCAAGGCCGTCTGAAAACTGTTTTGGAACAACGCTATTTCGATGCCAGCCAAAAGCTCGACTGGCTCGCACGGCAAATCCGTCATCCGCGCCAAAAACTTGACGATCAGCGCGCTTCAATCAGCAAGCTGGCGCAAATGCTGTCTTACTCGATGACGCAAAACATCCGCGCCCATACCGCCCGTTTTGAACGCCAAACCCAAACCCTGAAACATTGCCGTCCTGATGTTTCCGTTTACAAAAACAATATCGACCGCTTTCAGACGGCCCTGTCGCATTCCTTCCGCCAGCTACTTGTCCACCGCCGTCAAAGCCTGACCGCCCAAGCCGCATTACTCGAAGCCGTTTCGCCGCAGCATATTCTGGAACGCGGCTTCTCGGTCGTCAAAAACACACGCGGACAGGTCATCCGCAATGCCGATACGTTGAAACAAGGACAGAAACTGCACATCACTTTTGCCGACGGCGAAACCGACGTACGCGTGACCAAAGAGCAGGCGCAGGGAGAGTTGTTTGACTGACAAAATAAAGGCCGTCTGAAACTTTATGCCGATAAAGTGAAACTATGTCTGCCTTTTAAAAATCCTTAACCAACCAATGCGGTATAATGCCTCATCTGCACTCGCAGCATATACGGAAACATTATGGACAACGCACAAAATACAGAAAATCCGATTCCTCCACGCAACTCCATCCGCAAAAACAGCATTTACCTGCTGCCCAATTCCTTTACCATCGCCGCACTGTTTTGCGCGTTCTTCGCCATTACCCAGTCCATGCACGGACGTTATGAAACGGCGGCGATTGCAGTTTTCCTTTCCATGCTGCTCGACGGTATGGACGGACGCGTTGCCCGCTTGACCAACAGCCAGAGCGCGTTCGGCGAACAGCTCGACAGCCTTGCCGATATGGTCAGCTTCGGCGTAGCGCCTGCCCTGATTGTCTACAAATGGCAACTTTGGCAGTTTGGCAAAATCGGTTATTCCGTCGCCTTTATCTACTGCGCCTGCGCCGCCCTGCGTTTGGCGCTGTTCAACACGCTTATCGGCAAAGTCGATAAACGCTGGTTTATCGGCGTTCCAAGCCCGACCGCCGCTGCGTTGATTGTCGGCCTGATTTGGGTCAACCACAGTATCGAACGCTTCCCCGGCGTGCATTGGTGGGCATTGGGTATCACCCTGTTTGCCGGTATTTCCATGATTGTGCAGATTCCGTTTTGGAGCTTCAAAGAAATCAACATTCGCCGCCAAGTACCGTTTATGGGCATGGTGTTGGCCGTGTTGGTATTGCTGCTCATCAACTGGAAGCCTTCGCTCGTCCTCTTCCTGTTTTTCCTCGGTTACAGCCTGTCCGGTTATGTGATGGCAATCATCCGTTGGTTTAAAAAACGCCATAAAACTCACAAACACGACAAGGCCGTCTGAAATGTGGTCTTGGGACATCATCCTTTCCCTGCTCGCCGTCGGTAGCGCGGCGGGCTTTATTGCCGGACTGTTCGGCGTAGGCGGCGGCACGTTGATTGTCCCCGTCGTCTTATGGGCGTTGCAACTGCAAGGCATAGGCGGCCACCCCTATGCACAGCATCTTGCCATCGGCACTTCCTTTGCCGTAATGGTGTTTACCACCTTCTCCAGTATGTACGCCCAGCATAAAAAACACGCCATCGATTGGGCGACCGTCCGCCGAATGACGCCAGGCATGATACTCGGCGTACTCCTCGGCGCGGCAACGGCAAAATATATGCCGACGCTGGCTTTGCAGGTTTTCTTTATTGCATTTCTTGCCTTTATCGCCCTCAAAACCCTACGCGATTCCAAACCCAAACCTTCACGCACCCTGCCTGCCCTCCCCGGCCTGACAGCCGTCGGCACGCTTTTTGGTGCGGCTTCAAGCTGGGTCGGTATCGGCGGCGGTTCGCTATCCGTTCCATTTCTACTGTATTGCAACTTTCCGGCGCACCGTGCCATCGGCACATCTTCAGGTCTGGCATGGCCTATTGCGATTGCCGGCACCATCGGCTATTTTGCCAACGGTTTGCATATTGCTAACCTGCCTGAAGGCGCGGTAGGCTTTATCTATCTTCCGGCCGTAGCCATTTTGAGCGTTGCCACCATCCTCTTTGCTCCGCTCGGCGTAAAAACGGCGCACAAGCTGCCCGCACGAAAACTCAAAATCTCCTTCGGCATTATGTTGCTGCTGATTGCCGCCAAGATGGCTTGGAATTTGATACATTAATCTTTCTTGTGAAAAAGGCCGTCTGAAAATCTTTCAGACGGCCTTTTTGATTGCAAAACAACAAACTAAATAAAACCTTTTTACCTTACCCGATTTGCCCCATCGCAAATACAGCCAAGCGCCATATCGCCCATCCTGCTACCAATAATCCGGCGCACAAACGAACCATACGTTTCTGCAGAAAGGTTTTCAACTGCGCTGCAAATATGCCCATCGCAAGCAGGTTCGGCAAGGTCCCCAATGCAAACGCCAGCATATACAGCCCGCCATGCAAAGCATTGCCGCTGCCCAAGGCATACAAAGACGCGCTGTACACCAAACCGCAAGGCAGCCAGCCCCAAAGCACGCCCACGCCGAAACAGGCAGGCACCGATTTAATCGGCAGCAATTTGTTCAGCAAAGGATTCAGGCGTTTCCATATCGGTTTGCCGATGCCTTCGATTTTGGTTGCGGCAGTCGAAATACCGGCAAGATACAGACCGAGTAAAAGCAGCAAGATATTGGCGGCAATATACAAACCGTTTTGAACTGCGCGCGTATCGTCCAAGGAAATGCCGATCTGACCGACCAAGCCGACCAACAGACCAATGACGACATAGCTGCTGATACGCCCCAAGTTCAACAATACAATCAGCCCGATTCGGTTTAAATGTGGCGGCAGTTGCAAAGCAAATGCGCTGCTCAATCCGCCGCACATGCCGACGCAATGCGTTCCGCCGAAAAAGCCGAGTAGAAAAAGAGTAAGAAATGTGATTTCTTGATTCATGGTTTTAATGATTCAAACGAATGGATGAGGCCGTCTGAAACTTTTCAGACGGCCCTAAGAATGCAGGACAGGCTGTTCCGCCCATCCTCTTCACACTTTAGAAAAGCAATTAACTGCGTGCGCGTACGTCAAATGCCTGACGCAAACCTTCGCCGATCATGACCAGCAAAAGCAGCATTACCGTCAGTGTAGCAACGGCAGACATGCCAATCCACCATGCGTCCAAGTTGTCTTTGCCTTGCGCCAGCAACTCACCCAAACTTGCCTGTGAGGCAGGTACGCCCAAGCCCAAGAAGTCCAAACTGGTCAGGGCAAGTACGGCGCCAGAAATACGGAAAGGCAGGAAGGCCAATACCGGCGTCAAGCTGTTGGGCAGGATATGGCGCCACATGATTTCACGGTTGCCCACACCCATCGCGCGCGCCGCCAAAACATAATCGGCCTGACGGTTTTTCAAAAACTCGGCGCGGACATAGTCGGACAAGCCCATCCAGCCGAAAAGCGACAGCAACACCAGCAAAATCAACAGTCCCGGATTAAAGAACGAAGACAGGATAATCAAGAGGTACAGCTCCGGCATACCGCCCCAAACCTCGATAAAACGCTGCATCAGAAGGTCGGTTTTACCGCCGAAATAACCCTGCACCGCGCCTGCAATCACGCCAATCACGGTAGTCACCACGGTCAACACCAAGGCAAACAACAGCGAATCACGGAAACCGTAAACCAAGCGCGCCAACAGGTCGCGGCCGCGGTCGTCCGTTCCCAAGATATGCCGTTCGGACGGTTTGGCCGGATCGGGTACCGTATCAAAATCGTTCAAGGTATCGGCATCGTAAGGATTGGGCAGGTAAAAGGCAAAATTGCCGTCTGAAGTAATGTTGTGGCGGATAAGCGGATCCAGATAATCCGCCGGCGTATCGAAATCGCCGCCAAATGTGGCTTCGTTGTATTCGTTTACCAAGGGGAAGAAATACTCACCCTGATAACGTATCCACAAAGGTTTGTCGTTGCTCCACAAAGGTGCAAGCAAAGTGACGACAAACAAAACGGCCAAAATCCGCAAAGCCAACCAACCGCGCTTATGCTGTTTAAAAGCTTGCCAAGTAGGGTTTGAAGTAGATTTTTTCTTTTTCATGGTTTGAAACATTCTTTAATAATGGATTGAAGACATTTTCAGACGGCCTTATTTCTGTCCGCCAAAGTGAATGCGCGGATCGACCCACGAATACGAAATATCTGACACCAATTTAGCCAACAACCCCATCAGTGTGAACACATACAGCGTACCCATTACGACAGGATAATCACGTTTCATCACTGCCTCGTAAGACAGCAAACCCAACCCGTCCAGCGAGAACAACGTTTCAATCAACAGGCTTCCGGTAAAGAATGCGCCGATAAATGCGGCCGGGAAACCGGTAATCAGAGGAATCATGGCATTTCGGAAAATATGTTTCCACAGAATCTGTTTCTCAGGCAAGCCCTTGGCTCGCGCGGTATAAACATATTGACGGCGAATTTCTTCAAGGAATACGTTTTTCGTCAATACGGTCATGACCGCCAAGTTGCCTGCTACCGAAGCGGTAATCGGCAAGGCCATATGCCACAAATAATCTTTGACTTTACCCGCCCAAGAGAGCGTATCGAAATCATCGCCAACCAAGCCACCTTGCGGGAACCAGGCAAAAAAGCTGCCACCGCCAAACAACACCAGCAACACCAAACCCAAGACAAACGGCGGTACGGTATAGCCGACCAAAATGATCATACCCGTAACCGTATCAAACCGGCTGCCATCCCTGACCGCCTTGGCAATACCCAACGGAATACATATCAAATAAGTTAGGAAGAACGTCCACAAACCCAAACTCATCGACACCGGCATTTTCTCTTTCACCAGCTCAAATACGGTTTGGTGGTGGAAAAAGCTCTCGCCCAAATCGAAACGGGCGAATTTCCATACCATATCCACAAATCGCGTCACAGGCGGCTTGTCGAAACCGTATAAAGCATTCAGAGCGGCCAAATCTTCCGCACTGATGCGGTTGCCGTTTTTAGCCAAAGTTCCAGGCATACTGCGTCCTGCTGTTTCGCCGCCAACTGCGCCCTGCGTCAGCTGCTGAACCATCTGTTCCACCGGACCGCCGGGAACAAACTGAATGACGGCGAAGGTAATCGCCAAAATCCCCAACAACGTGGGAATCAAAAGGAGCAAACGATGAAAGATATAACGCCACATGATAAAGTGTTCCTCTATTTTTTGATTTGAAGGCCGTCTGAAACCACTGACCTCAGACAGCATATAGTAACGGATTAATAAGCGTTTGGCCGATTATTTACTTCTCTAAGGCCTCCTGCAATTTCTTCTCAATTAAATCCGCGTCAAACGATTTGGCAATCAGCTCAAAGCGCGAGTCACGGCGCCACGAAACTTGGTTTGCGCCCCATTGACCGTCCACCCAGTTGAGCCATACCCATGTACCGAGCACTTGGAACACGCCTTTGGCGCGCACGAGGCCGTCTGTAAATTTAGGCAGGTCGTTGAAGAAATCGGTCAGCTTTTCGCCGTCGAAATCACGCCCGGAAGGGAAAGTGAAACCTTGGGACTGGAAGCCCATGGTGTTGTCCGGCAGGGCTTTGAGACGGTAGCGCGATTTTTCGACCACGGGAATATCAAGCCATTGGATGTCGAGTTGCGCATTTTGAACTTCAACCACTTTGGCTTTAGGCGGGAACAGCTTGGCCGCTTTATCGTGAAATTCGGCAAGCTGCTCGGGCGTGCACAAGTCGGTTTTGCTGGCGACCAATACGTCGCAAATGCCGATTTGGTCTTTATACAAGGCTTGTTGAGCGTAATCGGGATTAATGAATTGGCGTGGATCGACAACGGTAAAAACAGCGCCGATTTCCAACATGCTGTCGAGCGGCTTGGCTTTCAATTCGTCGATAACACTGGCGGCGTGCGCCAGACCGCTGGCTTCAATCATCAAGCGGTCGGGTTGGGCATCGCGCAGCATTTTTTGTACGGTCGTACCCATTTGCGCGCCGGCAGTACAGCACAAACAGCCGCCGGCGATTTCTGCCACGGGAATGCCGTTGTCGCTCAAGACAGCGCCGTCAATGCCGATTTCGCCAAATTCGTTGACGATGATGACCCATTTTTCATTCGGATCTTTTTGCGCCATCAGACTTTTGAGTGCGGTGGTTTTGCCTGTTCCGAGGAAGCCTGAAATCAGGTGGACTTTAGTCTTTTTTACTTCTGACATTTTTTACAAATTCCTGTTAAAACAACATGTTCTTCTTTTAATGAGAAACCGGTTTCGGCCACGCCTGCACGCAATGCCGCCCATTCTTGGCTCAAGGTCTGCTCATCTGCCGTACCGCATTCGGTACAAACCAAAATAAACGCGCTGTGGTGCGCTTCGGCTTCTTCGTGGTCATGGCAATGGTCGTCGCACTCGTGCTGCGCGTGGCTACACAGAATATAGCCGTTGACCGCCGCCACTTTGTGCAAAACGCCCTGCTCCGCCCAAAAATCAAGGGCGCGGTAGGCCGTCGGCGGCGCAACCACGCCCTCGCTTTGCTGCTGCATCTGCGACAGAACGTTGTAGGCTTTAATCACGCCGCTTTGTTTCAAAACAATATCAAGCACTTGCTCGCGCAAAGCGGTTACCTGCACACCATCGCGCTGCGCTTGTTCTAAGATTTTTTGTTTGATTGCGTTCATAACTGAAACAGCCTTTCAGACGGCCTTGTTAATAAAAAATTACATTATAACGTGTTTGTTCAATTTCAGATAACAAAGAGGCCGTCTGAAATGTTCAGACGGCCTGATGCCGATTACTTAAACCAAGATTTAATTTTTCCAAACAAAGACATACTTTGTTTTTCAAACGTTTCTGCCTTCACTGGAGCAGGCGCGTCACGGTAAACTTTCATGCCTGCAAAGGTCTGGGCAACCGGCATGATTTCGATGGAATTGACGTTCATCCGCGCAGGACGTTGATAGAGCCATAAAGCGGTATCGGCAATATCTTGCGGCTGGATAAACTCGACATTCTCATAAACCTCGGCCGCACGCTGATCGTCACCTTTGAAACGGACGTTGGAAAACTCGGTATCGCCGCACAAGCCCGGTTCGATATTGGTAATGCGGATGTTTTTGTCTGCCAATTCGGCGCGCAGGTTCATACTGAATTGGCGCACAAAAGCCTTGGTCGCGCCATAGACATTACTGCCTGAATAAGCATAACTGCCGGCAATCGAACCCAAATTGATGATGTAGCCCTGTTTGCGCGCTACCATTTGCGGCAAAATCTGGCGGGTCAGAAAAGTCAGGCCGATGATATTGGTTTGAATCATGGTTTCCCAATCGCCAAAATCGGCTTTATCAGCGGAATCCAGACCTAAAGCCAAACCGGCATTGTTGATCAGGCAATCAATTTCAGCTAAATACTCGGGCAGACTGTTCAAAGCGTTTTGAATCGACTCCGTACGAGAAACATCCATTTCCAAAGGGTAAAACTGCTCGCCCAATTCCTCTGCCAACTGCTGCAATTTGTCTTCGCGCCTTGCCGCGCCAATGACATGATAGCCTGCCGCAACAAAAGTGCGGCACATTGCCGCGCCGAATCCTGCCGATGCCCCGGTAATCAAAATTGCCATATCGTTTCCTTTCTGTACTCGTTTCAGACTTGGGTTTAAGGTATGATAACGCCTTATCAGACGGCCTAAGCGTTTGGCTGGCTGATTTTAAATTTAACGATAATCATATCATTACAATAGGACACACTCCATATGAAAACCCGTTTTCTCCCTGTTGCTTTGGCAACAGTGGTGCTTACACTTTCCGCCTGCGGCGGCAGCGGCGCGCCTTCCCAGCCTAAAGGCCCGATTTCCGAAGACCGTACGGCCGCGTTCAAATCCATGATGCCTGAGTTTACCCGCATGGGCAAAATGGTTAAAGACGAAGAGCCTTACGACGTTGAGAAATTCAAACAAGCTGCAGCCACTTTTGCTGAAAACAGCAAAAAACCGTTCACCCTGTTTGAATCCGATCCTCAAGGCAACGGCCGCGCCCTGCCTGCCATCTGGACAGACACGGCAACATTCAAAGCTGAAGAAGAAAAATTCGTCGCAGCAGTTGAGAAACTCAACGCCGCCGCCCAAACCGGCAAATTGGAAGAAATCAAAGCCGCTTACGGCGAAACCGGTGCAAGCTGCAAATCTTGCCACGACACATTCCGCGGTCCGGAATAAGGCTTAAAACAATAAAGGCCGTCTGAAATATCATTTTCAGACGGCCTTTTCTTCAACTGACTTCAAACCTTTCTATATCGACTTTATATTTTGCATTTCATGTTTTTTACCAGTTTCATTTGAAACCGACGGCTCAATTCACATAGCGCAATCAAATTTTCTTCTTCCAGCTGTTTAAATTCAATTAAATCTTCCTTCTTCTCGACCAACCCAATTCAAATTCAGACCTGCTTTATCTTTTCAGCCAGATGAATCATATGCGGTTGGATTATCTCCTGAAACAAGAATCTACTTTATTTTTTAACAAATAAAAACCATTTTCAAAATATTTGTAAAGTTTAATAATATGTTATAAAGTAGCGGCTTCGTTTCTGAGGTAACTATCATGAATCCGAATTTCAAATTAAATCTACTAACATTATCTTTACTGGCTATAACAAGTATCGCACACGCAGAAGACGAGGTTTCAACTCAAGAGCTTGATGAAATTCAAGTCAAAGGCAAACACATTGCCAAAGAGAAAAAAGTTTTTACCGAAGGCCAAGCCAAAAGTTCGCGTGAACGCGTTTATCAATCCAGCGAAAACATCGATACCATCGTGCGGAGCATGCCCGGCGTTTTCACCCAACAAGACAAGGGATCGGGGGTATTGGCGGTCAATATCCGTGGCGATAGCGGTTTGGGACGCGTCAATACGATGGTTGACGGCGTAACCCAAACCTTCTATTCCACTTCTGCCGATGCCGGACGCAGCGGCAGCTCCTCCCAATTCGGTACGGTACTGGATCCCAATTTTATTGCCGGTGTCGATGTAACCAAAGGCAGTTTCACAGGTGCCAACGGCATCAATACCTTATCCGGTACAGCCAATTTCCGTACTTTGCGGGTAGACGATGTGGTACACGGAAACAATACCTTCGGCCTCTTGACCAAAGGATTGACCGGCACAAACAGCACCAAAAGCAACTTTATGGCAACCGGAGCAGTACAAAAATGGTTTGACAGTGGTGCGCGCCTTGGCGCGTTATATGGTTACAGCCACCGTAATGTCGAGCAAAACTATAAAGTAGGCGGCGGCGGTCAGCGTATCGGCAATTTTGGCGAGGAATATCTGGACCGTAAAAAACAAGAATATTTTGAGAGCAACTTATTAAAATTCGACCAAGGGCAAAATCGTTGGGTTCGCGACTTTTCCAAGCGCAATGCGGTCGGTAAAAGCTATTGGGACTACCCTTTCTCCAAAAAATATAACGATCCTGAAGTTTTACAAAGAGATTATGTTGATGACTTGGAAAGAGGCTGGAAAGAGAATTTGGCACCGCAATGGGATCTGACTCCAATCGACCCGACCAGCCTGCAACAACGCTCAAACAGCCATTTGGTCAAAGTGGAATACGAAAACGACAACAACAAGCTGGACCTTCAGCTTCGTACCATGAACAACCGTATCGGCAGCCGCAAAGTAGAAAACCGCAACTACCAAGCCAATTACAATTTAAACATTGGCGATTATGTCGATTTAAACGTATTGGCTGCCCATAATTTGGGAAAACAAAAATATCCGAAAAACTCACGTTTTTCAGGATGGGGACTGCTTGATTATTTGGAAACCAAAAACACAGCCAATCTTTTGGATATCAACAACAGCTTTTCTTTCAAACTTCCCCAAAAAACAGATTTAAAAACTACCGTCGGTTTCAATTTCTTTAAAAACCAATACAGTAAAAACCGCTTTCCAGAAGAGCTGAGCCTTTTTTACGACGGCCCAGATCAAGATGCCGGCCTGTACAGCTTTTTAGGCCGCTTCAAAGGCGACAAAGGAATATTTCCTCAGAAATCAACCATATTGCAACCTTCAGGCCAGCAAAAATTCAATACGTTCTATTTTGATACTTCCTTGAAAAAAGGCATTTATCAATTGAATTACAGCGCCAATATGGTCAACTACCGCTACAAAGGCGAATATACCGACTACTTCAATACCCAAGAAGACTTTAAAAAAGCATTTGGAGAAGATTCTGAAATTTATAAACAGCATTGCACGCCAAGCTGCGACCTTTACGAACCGGTTTATACCAAATCCGGTAAAAAGCATGCGGTAAACCATTCGGTGGCATTAAACATCAATGTCAACGACTACTTTATGCCGTTTATCAGCTATTCGCGTACGCATAGAATGCCGAATATTCAAGAAATGTATTTTTCACAAATCGGCGACTCGGGCGTCAATACAGCCCTCAAGCCGGAACAGGCCAATACTTACCAAATAGGCTTCAATACCTTCAAAAAAGGGATTTTCAAGCCGGACGATGTATTGGGTTTCAAACTGGTCGCCTATCGCAGCAGGATAAACAACTATATCCACAATGTTTATGGCAAATGGTGGGATTTGGATAAAGCACCCAGCTGGGTAACCAGTACCGGCTTGCAATACTCTATCCAGCATCGAAACTATGCCAAACCTGTCCATAAAAATGGTTTGGAAGTGGAAATGAACTATGATTTCGGCCGCTTTTTTACCACCCTGTCTTACGCCTATCAAAAAACCAACCAGCCTACCAATTATAGCGATGCCAGCGAATCACCCCGCAACTCTTCTAAAGAAGACCAAATCAAACAAGGTTACGGCTTAAGCAAAATTTCCCGCCTGCCCCGAGATTACGGTCGGTTTGAATTAGGGTCCCGATGGTTAGGCAATAAATTGACCATCGGCGGCATTATGCGCTATTACGGCAAAAGTACACGGGCAACGACTGAGGAGGAATTTGTTGACGGTACAACCGGCGCCAATACCTACTCTTCACATCAAATGGGCAGAAGGGTGATCAAAAAAACAGAAAGTATCAACAGACAGCCGATGATTTTTGATTTCTATGCCAATTACGAACCAAAGAAAAACCTTATCCTTCGTTTTGACATTCAAAATGCGTTCAATAAACGCTATGTCGATCCTTTGGATGCCGCAAACGATGCCGCAACCCAGCGCTATTTCAGCGTATTTGAAAGAAAAGGCGGTTTAGATGATGAAGAAGTCGAATGCGATGCCAACGGTTTATGCAATGGCAAATATGGCGGTACGACACGCTCCGTCTTGAACAACTACGCACGAGGCAGGACTTTGCTGTTTACCATCAGTTATAAATTCTAAACCTATCTATCAGTATTCTTAATATTGCACTGATTAAAAAGCCGACAAACACAATGTTTGCCGGCTTTTTTCAATATATTCTCAATATTTTCTTCATCTATACACAACAAAAAACCTGCCCTTTCGGGCAGGTTTTCAATGATGACGGATTACAGGCCGCTCAGACGGGCAGTATCGTGTGCAATCATTAATTCTTCGTTGGTAGGAATCACAACGGCAACAGCTTTGCTGTCGGTAGTGGTAATCACACCGGCATTGCCGAAGCGGGCTTTCAGGTTGGCTTCTTGGTTAATGTGCAGACCGAGGAAGCCCAAGTAACCCAATACACGTTCACGGATGATGTCGGAGTTTTCACCGATACCACCGGTGAAGACCAATGCGTCCAAACCGCCTGCCGCTACTGTCATGCTGCCAATGTATTTAGCCAAGCGGTAGATGAAGATTTCTAGAGCCAGTTTGGCACCTGCGTGGCCGTTGGCAGCTTCTTCTTCGATGGTACGGCAGTCATTGGACAAACCTGAAATACCGAGCAGACCTGATTTTTTGTTCAGCATTTCGGTGATTTGGGCGATGGTCATGTTGGCATTTTCAGCCAAGAAGCTGAACACTGCGGGATCGATGTCGCCGCTGCGGGTACCCATTACCAAACCTTCCAGCGGGGTCAGGCCCATGCTGGTATCGCGTGATTCGCCGTTGGCGACGGCGGTAATAGATGCGCCGTTACCCAAGTGGGCAATCACCATGCGCAGGTCTTTTTTGTCTTTGCCGAGGAAACGGGCGGTTTCATCGGAAACGTAGCGGTAGCTGGTACCGTGCGCGCCGTAACGACGCAAGCCGTATTTTTCATACAGTTCATGTGGAATAGCGTAGGTGTAGGCATGTTCCGGCATGGTTTGGTGGAAGGCGGTGTCGAATACGACAACGTTAGGCAGACCTTTGAAGATGCTTTGTGCGGCACGCAGACCCAAGAGGTGCGCAGGGTTGTGCAGCGGAGCGAGCGGAATACATTTTTCGATGCCGGCGATAACTTCGTCGTCAACGAGGATGGATTCGCTGTACAACTCGCCGCCGCTGACGACGCGGTGACCGATGGCGCCGATGCGGCTGTCGAGGCCGTGGGCTTTGAGTTCTTCCATCAGGGCTTCAACTGCGCCGGTGTGGTCGGGCTTGGCAGACAGGTCGACTTTGTGTTTTTCACCGTTGAATTTGAAGGTGATGTAGGCATCGGGCAGGTTGAGTTTTTCGGCAAGGCAGCTCAGCAATACTTCGCCGCTGTCGTTATCCAATACGGCACCTTTGAGGGAAGAGCTGCCGCAGTTCAAAACCAAGATTAATTTTTGTGTCATTTTATGCTCCTTGAGGTTTCAGACGGCATTTTTTGTCGGGACCTTACTACTGCTCCGGCTATGTTGCACCCCTTATGGGACGTAGTGGGTAGCGGTCTGAACAGATTAACAAAGTAAACGCCGTATTCTAACAAAAAATGTAATCGGCTGCTTGACTTAATATTTGATGTAAAATGGACGGAATTTTATTTTAGGCCGTCTGAAAAAAATGACGGCGGTTTTGAAGATTTCCCGATATGCATTATTTCAGTATCCACACTCAAGACGGCGAACACGCCGGATTTTTTATTATGTTGGCAGACGATGAATCGCAAAATCCGCCGCAAAGCGGACGCTTCGCAATCAAGTTGCAAAGCGAAGATGCAGCCGAAGCGGCTGTATTATCGCCTTTTGAGCAAACCGATATCCCGCAATACTGGCGCGTAGTTAAAGACCGTATCGAATTGTTTTTTGATGATAAAAATATCGGTGCGTTGCGCAACGAATACCTGACCATCAGCGGTAAAACCTTTATCCTGACCGATTTGACCGGAGCGATGTAATGGAAAGTATGTTTATCCTTGTCCCCATCAGCATTATTTTGGCCTTTATCATCGGCTGGTTTTTCTGGTGGTCGGGTAAAAACGGACAGTTTGACGACCTTGAAGGCCCTGCGCACCGCATTTTGATGGACGACGACTCCACTGAAAAACTGATCGAAAAAGACGAAGACAAAGAATCTAAACAATGAGCCTTAAAAAAGACAATCTGAATTTCCACACGACCCGCCGTTTTGCGCCGCTCTTTGGGACGCAGTTTTTAGGCGCGTTTAACGATAATGTGTTCAAAACCGCATTATTCGTGATGATCAGTTTTTACGGTTTAGGCAAAAACGACTTGCTGCCGCCCAGCCAAATGCTAAACTTAGGCGCAATGCTGTTTATCCTGCCCTACTTCCTGTTTTCCGCGCTCTCAGGGCAGCTGAGCAATAAATTCGATAAAGCCGTTTTGGCACGTTGGATCAAGCTGTTGGAAATCATCATCATGGCAGTGGCGGCGTATGGCTTCTACATCCAATCCGCGCCTTTGCTTTTAATCTGCCTGTTTTGCATGGGCACGCAATCGACTTTGTTCGGCCCGCTGAAATATGCCATTTTGCCCGATTACCTCAACGACAAAGAGCTGATTATGGGCAACAGCCTGATTGAATCGGGTACGTTTATCGCTATCTTGCTCGGCCAAATTTTGGGCACGGCAGTCGCAGGCGTTCCGCCGTATATTGTTGGCGGTTTGGTGTTATTGGTCGCTATCGGCGGCTCGATGACCAGCCTGTTTATGCCGTCTGTACCCGCTAAAATGCTAGACACAAAAATCGAATGGAACATCATCAAAGGCACGAATTCACTGATTCGTGAAGCGGCAGCCAATCGTCCCGTATTCACTTCCATCATCGGTATTTCATGGTTTTGGTTTGTCGGCTCGGTTTATACCACCCAACTGCCGACGTTCACGCAAATCCATTTGGGCGGCAACGATAATGTGTTCAACCTGATGTTGGCGCTGTTCTCCATCGGTATCGCCATCGGCTCGGTATTATGCGCCAAACTCAGCCATGAGCGCCTGATTTTGGGCTTGGTTACTATTGGCACTCTGGGGCTGACCGTCTGTGGATTATTGCTGGTGTGGCTGACCCACGGCCAACGCTTTACCGAATTAAACGGCATTATTTGGTTTTTATCGCGAGCCCAAGCGTATCCAATTATGCTCGTGATGTCGGCCATCGGCTTTTTCGGCGGCTTTTTCTCCGTACCGCTCTACACTTGGTTGCAAACCGCCAGCAGCGAAACCTTCCGCGCCCACGCCGTCGCCGCCAACAACATCATCAACGGCGTGTTTATGGTGTCGGCTGCCATTTTGAGCGCGGTTTTGCTGATGTTGTTCGACAGCATCACGCTGCTGTATTTGATTGTTGCCGTAGGTAATATTCCGTTGATTGTTTACCTCATCAAACGGGAACCAAAATTTATCGGGGATTTGACCGCTTTATTGAAAATCAGCAAATAAGACCGTCTGAAATATATCCCCACCATGCACATTTTCACTGTTCAATCGCGTGGACAGCTTGTGCATAAATCAGATTACTGTCTGATTTAAAATTAAAAAACACATCTGCCTAAATTTTAAGCACAACTTTACTCCCAAACAAAATGCACATTTTCCCCAAACAAGCGTGTGCAAAGGCTGTGAATAAATCAGCTTATTCATTGATATTTCAAAGAAGAACGATATTTGATTAATTTTTAGGCAGTTTATTAAAGGCCGTCTGAAACCTTTTTCAGACGGCCTGAGAGTATAATAACCACCTACCTAATAGTTCCCAAACGATATGATTTATCCATGGCATGAAACCCAATGGCAACAGCTCGCCGCCCATTGGCAAAACCGACCTAACGCTTGGCTGTTTACCGGCAAAGAAAATACCGGTAAAACCGAGTTTGCCCGCTTTGTCGCGCAGGCATTGCTGTGCGAATCGCCCAAATCCGGCCATGAGCCATGCGGCGAATGCGCTTCGTGCCATTTGTTCAACCAAAACACGCATCCCGACTTTTACGAACTCACGCCAGAAATTCCCGAAGGCGAGGCAACAGGACGCAAACTCCTGCAAATCAAAATCGATGCCGTGCGCGATATTGTGGAAAACATTTACCTGACCGCTGTCCGAGGCGGCCTGCGCGTGGTATTGGTACATCCGGCGGAAAGCATGAATACACAGGCGGCAAACGGTTTGTTGAAAGCTTTGGAAGAACCGCCGCAACACGTCGTTTTCCTGCTCGTTACCCATGCGCGCGACAAACTCCTGCCCACCATCAAAAGCCGTTGCCGCCAGATGGTGCTGCCCTCGCCTACCCATGAGCAGGCTGCGGCATACCTGCGTCAACAGGGCGTGGAAAATGCCGAAGCCTTGTTGGCATTCCACAGCGGCGCGCCTTTATTTACACCGACTACCGAATTGGACGCATTGCGTGAAGAGTTGCTGACGCTGCTGGCTGCCCCGCGCCTGTTGGCTATACTCGACTATGCCGCCGCGTTCGACAAACAAAAACAACCGCTGGCCGTTTTCATCGACTGGCTGCAAAAGTGGCTGATGGATGTCGGCTTGGCACAACAAAGCATGACGCCGCTTTATTATCCGCACCATGCCCAAGCCCTGCTTCAGACGGCCTCTAAAACCGATTCACGCAAGCTGTTTGCCCTATTGGGCCGTCTGAACGCGCTCAACCCTTACGGATACCATACCTTGAGTGTTAAAATGCAGCTTGAGTATCTGCTTATCGAATATTTGGATTTTTGGCAAAACAAACCCTAACAGGTAATAAATGATGAATAAAAAAGACATTCCGGCGAAGATGTTGGCTTTGCAACTCAAAGACCCCAATTTGTTGTACAACTGCTATATGCCGTTTTTAGAACACGGCGGCCTGTTCGTACCAACCGATGACGTATTCTCCCTAGGCGAAGACATCCTCTTGGCCGTAGAAATCGCCGACTATCCCAAACGCTTCCTGCCAACCAAAGTCGTTTGGATCAATCCGGCGCGCACTTCAGCCCACCGCCCCAAAGGCGTAGGCCTTGCATTCTCCGAACACGAAAGTTGCCTGCAGGCAAAAAACCTGATCGAAGCCGAACTTGGCCCGCGCCTGCGCAGCGACCGCACTACTTTTACCCTGTAATACCATGTATTTAATCGATTCACATTGCCATCTCAACTTTGACGGCTTAAAAGACCGCCTGCCCGAAGTCTTTGCCAATATGGAAGCGCAAAGCGTCAAACAGGCGCTTGCCATCAGCGTCAGCAAACAAAGTTTTGCCGAAGTCTTCGACATTGCTCAGGCAAACGACCACATTTACTGCACCATCGGTATACATCCCGACAGCCAAGAAGCGGAAGAATTTACCATTGCCGAAATGGTAGAAGCGACCAAACATCCCAAAATCGTCGGTATTGGCGAAACCGGTTTGGACTATTACTGGTGCAAAGGCGATTTGTCATGGCAACATCAACGCTTTGCCGACCATATCCAAGCCGCCAACGAAAGCAGCCTGCCCGTTATCGTCCACACGCGCGATGCGGCCGAAGACACGTTGCGGGTTTTGAAAGAGTGCCACACCAACTCCGGCGTGATTCACTGCTTTTCTGAAGATATCGCCTTTGCCAAAGCCGCTTTGGATTTAGGCATGTACATCTCCTTCTCCGGCATTGTGACGTTTAAAAATGCACCACTGATACAGGAAGCCGCCAAATACGTCCCTGCCGATAGAATCTTGGTAGAAACCGATGCGCCCTTCCTCGCGCCGGTTCCCAAACGCGGCAAACGAAACGAGCCTTCCTACGTCCGCTATACAGCCGAGTTCTTAGCCAATCTGCGCGGCGAGAGTTTGGAAACATTGGCACAAAACACCAGCGACAATTTCTATCGCCTGTTTAAGAAAGTACCCGATGGCCGTCTGAACAATGGCTAGGTCTCAAAGTCTCTAAACATTGGCTCTGCCAATCCGTCATCAGGATTCTGCCTCAAACACAGCGGTAAACTCGAAATGACCCGAGACAGAAACGCAATCGGCTTGCGCTATCTTCCGAACGGCAGACTTTTGAAGAATGGGAATATTCCCATCAACAGAATAAATAAGTTTAAATTCAAAATATTGCTTTCCTAAGCCCAGCAAAGCGCAAGGCCGTCTGAAAGTATTTTCAGACGGCCTCTTGCTTATTTTACCGATAGGATGTAAAACCTATCCTTCGAAATAAACGGTTCATCGAAACCGTACATCAATCGACACAATATGGACACAAACTCCGAAATGCACACCCACCCTAATTTTTACGCTATGCTGACTGCAGCCTGCCAAAAAAACGGTAAAGGCACAGTCATTTTCAACGACAAAGAAAAAATCAGCTATTCCTCCCTCAAACGCGAAGTAGAAACCGTCGCCGCCTATCTGCAACACGAAGGCGTACAATATGGCGACAGGGTTGCCCTTGTCGTTTCCAACTCTCCCGAATTTATTGCCGCCTATTTCGCCATTACTTCCATCGGCGCGGTAGCCGTCCCACTCAACGTCTTTTTGAAAAGCGAAGAATTTTCCTACATCCTTAATGACTGCGGCGCACGCTTTATGTTCGCCTCCGCGCCGTTGGCCAAAGAACTCAAAAACATCAAAGCCAAAACCAAAGTTAATAAAATCATCTGGATTGGCGAAACCAACGCCGCAAGTGGTGATGACAGCTATTTCGATGCTGCGCGTACATTCCCCGGCAAGCCAAATCTGAGCCGTCAGCCGTCAGCCAACGATTTGGCGCACATTATCTACACCTCCGGCACAACCGGTCACCCCAAAGGCGCATTAATCAGTTATAGCAACCTGTTTTCCAACCTTTCAGGTATCGAACAAATTTTCCAAATTTCGCAAAAAGACCGCTTTGTCGTCTTCTTGCCCATGTTCCACAGCTTTACACTGACCGCCATGGTTCTGCTGCCGATATATCAAGCCTGCTCGATTATTTTGGTCAAATCCGTCTTCCCGTTCTCCAACGTGTTGAAACAGGTTTTGCTCAAACGCGCCACCATTTTCCTCGGCGTACCGGCTATTTACACTGCCATGAGCAAAGCCAAAATCCCTTGGTATTTCAGATGGTTCAACCGCGTCCGTCTGTTTATCAGCGGCGGCGCACCTCTGGCCGGACAAACCATTGACGACTTTAAAGCCAAATTCCCACGCGCCAAATTGCTGGAAGGCTACGGCTTGAGCGAATGCTCGCCCGTTGTTGCCGTCAATACGCCCGAGCGCCAAAAAACCGCCAGCGTCGGCGTCGCCCTGCCGGGCCTGACCGTGAAAGCCGTCGATGACGAATTGATCGAAGTGCCGCGCGGCGAAGTGGGCGAACTCATCATCAAAGGCGGCTCGGTGATGCAGGGTTACCTCAATATGCCTGACGCCACAGATGAAACCATTGTCAACGGTTGGCTGAAAACCGGCGACTTCGTCACCATCGACGAAGACGGCTTTATCTTCATCGTTGACCGCAAAAAAGACCTGATTATCTCCAAAGGCCAAAACGTCTATCCGCGCGAAATCGAAGAAGCCATTTACAAACTCGAAGCTGTGGAAGCCACTGCCGTAATCGGCGTGAGGGACCAATACGCCGATGAAGAAATCATTGCCTTTATCCAACTCAAAGAAGGCATGAAACTGGAAGAAGCCGAAGTCCGCAGCCACCTGCGCGGCCTGTTGGCAAACTTTAAAATCCCCAAACAAGTCATCTTCCAAGACGAGCTGCCGCGCAATGCCACCGGCAAAGTATTAAAACGCAAACTTAAAGAACAGTTTCAAGACTAAACCGCTGTTTCAGACGGCCCCTTGATTCATGCAGGCCGTCTGAAAATCTGTCATCAACAAACTTTTCAGACGGCCACGACCATGACTACACCTATACTCGAAATCGAAAACCTAAACGGCTCCTTTCCGAGCAAACAAGTTTTGTACGATATCAACCTTACCCTGCAACCTGGCCGCAAACTGGCATTGGTCGGCGAGAGCGGCAGCGGCAAAACCGTATTGTCGCAAGGCATTATGCGCCTCAATCCGATGGTTACCTTTGAAGGCAGTCTGAAATATTGCGGAACCAATCTGCTAACCCAGCCCGAACGCGCCCTGCAAAAACTGCGCGGCCGCGAAATCGGCATGGTGTTTCAAGAACCCATGACCGCCCTTAACCCCGTCATGCGTGTCGGCGAACAAATCGCCGAAGTCCTGTCCCTGCATTTGGGTTTGGATAAAAAACAGGCATGGGCGCGCGCTATCGAACTCCTGGACGAAACCGGCATCCACCAGCCCGAGCAAAAAGCCCAGGCCTACCCTTTCCAACTTTCCGGCGGCCAACGCCAACGCGCCATGATTGCCATGGCCGTATCAGCCCAGCCCAAGCTCCTGATTGCCGACGAACCGACCACCGCTTTGGACGTTGCCGTTCAAGCCCAAATCCTCGACCTCCTCTCACGCCTGCAGGAAGAACACGGCATGACCATGCTCTACATTACGCACGACTTGAACCTTGTGCGCCGTTTTGCCGACGATGTCGCCGTTATGCGTAACGGCCGTATCCTCGAAACCGGCAAAGCAACCGAAGTCTTCGCCAATCCGCAGCACGAATACACTAAAATGTTGCTCAACGCCGGCACAACGCGACGCGTGGCTCCTTTGCCTGAAAACCCTGCCACCGTCCTTACGGCCGAACAAATCGCCTTCTCCGTCAAAGAATCAGACGGCTGGTTTAAAAAACGCGACAAAACCATTCTCAACCCCATTTCTTTCGATCTCAAATCGGGGGAAACATTGGGCATCATCGGCGAAAGCGGCTGCGGCAAGACCACGCTGGCAAAAGCCGTTATGCACCTTATCGATTCCGAAGGCAGCCTGCACATCAACGGCGAGCCATGGCGACACGAATTGCGCCACGAAATCCAAATGGTGTTCCAAGACCCGTTCGGCGCATTCAATCCACGCATGAACGTCTTTGATACCGTTTCCGAAGCCTTACGCGTACACGAACCTGAAATGTCGCGAGAAGAAATGCGTCGCCGCGTCGAAGAAGTCCTTAAACAAGTCGGCCTGCCCGAAGATGCACTCGAACGCTATCCGCACGCCTTCTCCGGCGGTCAACGCCAACGCCTCGCCATCGCCCGCGCCATCATTGTCCGCCCGAAAATTCTCGTTTTGGACGAACCAACCAGCGCGCTTGATGTCCAATGGCAACAACAAATCCTTGAATTGCTCAGCAGCCTGCAAAAAGAATACGGCCTCGCCTTCATCATCATCAGCCACGACCTCGCCGTGATCCGCGCCATTTCCCACCGTGTGATGGTGTTGAAAGACGGCAAAATCGTTGAAGAAGGCGAATGTGAAAACGTATTTGCCAATCCAAGCAGCGACTATACGCGCCATTTGATTGCACACTCCGGCCACATGGTTCAAGAGGCCGTCTGAATCTTTAAGGATTACGATAGGCGCATTTCAAAAAAACTATTACCTAATGGCGGCACTTGAAATTTTTCCTGTCTGCCACTATTCTGAACAATGTATTTATTAATACCGATTTAAAAGGAAATAACATGAGCAGCGAATTGATTATCCATACCAGCGATGCCAGCTTCGAACAAGACGTTTTGAAATCCGACGTACCTGTATTGCTGGACTTCTGGGCACCATGGTGCGGCCCTTGCAAAATGATTGCCCCAATCTTGGACGACATCGCCTCCGAATTCCAAGGCCGTCTGAAAGTCGTTAAAATCAACATCGACGACAATGAAGCCACTCCTGCCAAATTCGGCGTTCGCGGCATCCCTACCCTGATGGTGTTCAAAAACGGCGAAAACGTTGCCACTAAAGTCGGCGCATTGGCTAAAGGTCAACTGACTGCATTCGTTGAAGCTTCTATCGCTTAAGGCTTTAAGCATATAAGAAGGCCGTCTGAAAATAATTTTCAGACGGCCTTTTTTGTATTCATTAAGCAGCCAAGGGTTTCAAAGTCAGGCCGATATTGTCAGCTTTCACTTTAAACAGCAAATCAATATTCGGATGTTTGCCAGGATTGGCTTCGGCATCGGCAACATGTTCAGCAAACCATGCCAGGCCGCGTTCTGCCGCCGCTGCGTCCAGCTTGCCGTCAAACTCTTGCGCCAAAGCATGATAAAGCTTGAGCGAGCCTTGTTTACCGGGCGCATTGGGAATGTGATGAACCACATTGCCCTCTTTATCGAGAATATCCAAGCCACTCAAATGGTCGATGGCAGGCATAGTGGCCAGATTATCTTGGAAGCTCATGATTGTCCTTTCTGATGTGGGTTTTAAAACAAACCATATAACAAGGCCGTCTGAAAGTTGATGTTTGACACTTTTCAGACGGCCTTAAACATTTCAATTAACGTGTACCGAAAATCTTATCGCCGGCATCGCCCAAGCCTGGGATGATGTAGCCGTGTTCGTTCAAGTGGCTGTCGAGCGCGGCAGTGTAGATGGTTACATCAGGATGCGCGTCATTAACGGCTTTCACGCCTTCCGGAGCGGCAACCAATACCAATGCTTTGATATTGCTGCAACCTTTGGCTTTCAGCAAGTCGATGGTCGCAACCATAGAGCCGCCGGTTGCCAACATCGGGTCGATAATCAGAGCTGGACGCTCGGCCATGCTGTCAACGAATTTCTCAAAGTAAGAAACTGGTTTCAGCGTTTCTTCATCGCGCTGCAAGCCGACAACGCTGATTTTAGCGGTAGGAATCAGGTCGAGTACGCCGTCGAGCATACCCAAACCGGCACGCAAAATCGGGACAACGGTCAAGGTTTTGCCTTTGATGCGGTCGCCTTCGATGGAGCCACACCAACCGTCGATGATGTATTTTTCGGTTTCAAAGTCGCGGCTGGCTTCGTATGCCATCAGGCGTGCCAACTCGGTGGTAAGCGTGCGGAATTTGTAAGTGCTGCAATCCGCTTCACGCATCAGCGTGAGTTTGTGGCGGACTAAAGGGTGGTTGATAACGGTAACGTTCATGTTGATTTTCCGAATTGCGTTGATGGAGGGGGATTATACTTTTTTTCGCATGGCGCGCAAAGTGCGTATTTATGCGAAAGGCCGTCTGAATCAGGGTTTCAGACGGCCTTTGTCAACAATTTTACATTACGGAATATTGTAGATGATTAAGCTTTCAGCAATTCTTGCAGTTCGCCGGCTTCGTACATTTCCATCAAAATGTCAGAACCGCCGACAAATTCGCCGTTGACGTACAGTTGAGGAATAGTCGGCCAGTCGCTGTATTCTTTAATGCCTTGGCGTACGGCATCGTTTTCCAATACGTTGACAGTCACATAGTCGGTGCAACCTGCCGCATTCAGGATTTGTACGGCGCGGGAAGAGAAGCCGCATTGCGGGAATTGCTTCGTGCCTTTCATGAACAATACGACGCGGTGCGTGGTAACGACTTCTTTGATTTGATCGTGGATAGAGGACATGGTGTGTTCCTTTTTACTAAATCGGTTGTTCGGGGAAAATCAAATTTCCCGCCATTATACGCAAATTGATGAAGTTGAGGGGCGTTTATCAACGTCGGATCTGACCGTTGCCGTTGATGTAGAACTTGGTCGAAGTCAGCGCTTCCAAACCCATCGGGCCTCGGGCGTGCATTTTTTGGGTAGAAATACCGATTTCCGCGCCCAATCCGAAAACAAAGCCGTCGGTAAACCGTGTGGACGCATTGACATAAACCGCCGCCGCATCAATGCTTTCTTGGAAAAACTCGGCATGGGCAATGCTTTGGGTCACTATCGCTTCCGAGTGATGCGTCGTATGGTCGTTAATCCAATCGACGGCTTCTTCCACTGTTTTCACTATTTTGACCGACATAATATAGTCAAGAAACTCAGTGCTGTAATCTTCCTCAGCTGCCAAAACAGCATTTTTAAAAATACGCAATGCTTCCTGATCGGCTCTAAATTCGACCGGATGCACTTTGGCAACGGCTTCTTCCAGTTTGGGCAAAAACGCTTCCGCTATCTTTTCGTGGACAACCAAAGATTCAGCTGCATTGCACACGCTCGGACGCTGCGTTTTGGCGTTCACGACGATATCGACCGCCATCTCCAAATCGGCACTGTCGTCCACATAAATATGGCAATTACCGACTCCGGTTTCAATGACGGGAACTTTCGATTTCTCTTTCACCGTCTGAATCAAGCGCGCACCGCCGCGCGGAATCAGCACATCAATATAATTGATTGCCTGCATCAATTCCTCGGCAGCAGCATGACTGGTATCTTCAACCAGCTGCACCACATCGGCATCCATTCCCGCTTGTACCAAAGTCTGCCTGATGACGGCAATCAATGCAGTATTTGAATGGATCGCGTCGCGACCGCCGCGCAAAATAATGGCATTGCCGGTTTTAAAGGCCAGAGAAAACGCATCGACCGAAACATTAGGGCGGCTTTCAAAAATCATGGCGACCACGCCCAAAGGTACGCGTTTTTGAACAATCTTCAAACCGTCCAGATTAGTATAGCCGCGGACAACCTGCCCAATCGGGTCCTGCAAATCGGCAACCTGCTCAACGCCTTCCGCAATGCCCTTGATACGTTCGTGATTCAAGCGCAACCTGTCGAGCATAATGTCCGAAATGCCGTTTTCTTTTGCAGCGGCCAAATCGCGGGCATTTTCCGCCAAAATCATCTCAGCCTGTTCAACCAAAGCGGCCGCAACCTGATGCAGCAGATTGTTTTTTTCCACGCTTCCCAAGCTGATTAACGTTTTGCTGGCTTTTTGAGCATTCTTGCCCAACTGTTCGATATAGCTCATCAAACCTCCCTATTTCTCTTGTGCAAACCAAGTTCCGATAGGCGCGCCATCTAAAACCTGAAGAATATCGCGCGGATTGGCGCTGTTCATCAATACCATCTGGCCATGATGTTCAAACATCATCTGCGCACTCTTAATCTTACTGAGCATGCCACCCGTACCAAACTTACTGCCCGATCCGCCGGCAGAAGCAATAATTTCCTCGGTAATATCGGCCACATGGCTGCGCAGCTTGGCATCGGCGTGAACAGCCGGATTTTTATCAAACAAACCGTCGATATCGGACAACATAATTAGCAAATCGGCTTTAACGATTTTCGCCACAACTGCCGACAAACGGTCGTTATCGCCAAATTTGGTCGCATGGTCCATCTCGTCCACGCTGACCGCGTCGTTCTCATTGACAATAGGGATGACGCCGATGGAAAGCAGGGATTCAAAGGCATTGGTAACGTTTGCCAAACTTTCTGGATATTCGACCACATCACGCGTCAGCAGGATTTGCGATACCGTCATCCGATAATGGGAAAAAATCTGCGAGTAAAGGCTCATCATGGCCACTTGACCGACGCTGGAAACAGCCTGCTGCTGCGCCATTTCCGCCGGACGTTTTTCCATGTTAAGGACATTCAGCCCGAAGCCCATCGCGCCGGAAGACACCAGCACAATTTCTTTGCCCTTACTGACCAAGCTGGAAATGACAAAGGCCAGTTGGTCGATTTTTGCCAAATTGATTTTGCCGTTTGGCAACACCAACGAACTGGTTCCAATCTTAATGACAATGCGTTTTACTGCTTCAAAATCTCGTTTCATTATTCTCCTCTGCTTTCTATTTTTATGATTGCATACGGCATTATTTCAGCCAAACGTATCTACATCATAACTGCGAAGCAATAGAAAATACAGACAAAATTAAAAATGCTTCCTTTAAAAGCCGTATTTTCAGCTTTTATCCGAATCCGTTAACAAAAAAACAAAAGGCCGTCTGAAACCCTATTTCAGGTTTCAGACGGCCTTTTTCCGATTGTTGAAACTCTAGCCTGCTACGATAAATACAGACCGTTCCCTACAAACGCTTATTGGTGATCAGAAATAATTTTCAGCATTTGCGCCAATACTTTAGGGTTGGCCGCAACGATATCGCCGCTTTCCAACCAGCCTTCATTACCGGATATATCGGTAACGATACCGCCTGCTTCTTGGACAATCAATGCACCGGCTGCAATATCCCAAGGTTTGAGGTTGAACTCGAAGAAACCGTCCAAACGGCCGGCCGCAACGGCACACAAATCCAAAGAAGCCGCGCCTTCACGACGGCCGCCGGCGGTTTTGGCCAAGAAATCTTTCAAAATCGCCAAATACTTGTCCATCATGCTTTGATCGACAACAGGGAAGCCGGTACCGATCAGGCAGCGGTTCAATTCGATGCGGTTGGAAACGCGGATACGGCGGTCGTTGAGCAACGCGCCTTTGCCGCGGGAAGCCATGTATACGTCGTTGCGCTCAGGTGCGTACACCAAAGCTTCTTGCAAAACGCCTTTGTGCAGGAGTGCCATAGAGATGGCGTATTGGGGATGGCCGTGGAGGAAGTTGGTTGTGCCGTCGAGCGGATCAATAATCCATTCGTACTCGGCGGTGGCTTTACCGTGGGAGCCGCCTTCTTCGCAAGTGATTTTGTGGTGAGGATAGGCTTCTTTGAGCGCGTCCACCAAAATCATCTCGGAGCTGCGGTCAACATCGGAAACGAAGTCGTTGAATGCTTTACTGTCTACTTTGACGGCATCCAGATTGCCGGCGGCGCGAATCATCATTTGCCCTGCTTTACGGGCGGCTTTGAAAGCGGTATTTAAAAACGGATTCATGGTTTTCTTCCTAATTCAGGTAAAATACGCCCTAATGCGCCGAACAAGGCACACAAGAGGCTGTTAATCGTTTCCGATGCTGTTAAAGAACATTTCAGACGGCATGGAAAAAGGCCGTCTGAAAACAAAAAGATGGCGCATTATACCTGATTCCCGTATAAACAGAAAATAAAACATGACTTCCGAAAAACCCGCCCTGCCCGCTTATCTGGACAACATCCGCATCATCCTCACGCGCACCAGCCATCCCGCCAATATCGGCTCCGCCGCCCGCGCCATGAAAACAATGGGCCTGCACAAATTGACCATCGTCGCCCCCAATCTGATGGCAACGCCGATGACGGAAAATCCGCCCGTATTCGATCCGGAGCATCCGCAATCGTTTACATTACCGGAAGAAAGTTTCATCCTCGCTTCCGGCGCGGCAGACGTTTTGGAAAATGCCACCATTGCCGCCTCTTTGGACGAAGCCCTTGCCGACACCACCATCGCCTGCGCCCTGACCAGCCGCCGCCGCGAAATTACTGCGCCGTTGCAAACGCCGCGCGATTTGGTGCCCGAATTACTGCAGGCCGCCAACCGCGGCGAGAAAGTGGCGCTGGTCTTCGGCAACGAGACTTTCGGCTTGAGCATCGAAGAAGTCCAAGCCTGCAACCGACTGATGACCATCAACGGCAATCCCGACTATTTCTCGCTCAACCTCGCCCAAGCCGTGCAGGTCGTGTGCTACGAAATCTTCAGCCAAACCGATTTGCCCATGAACCACCTGCAACAAGAAGACCACGCCGCGACCCACGAGCAAATCAAAGGCATGGTCGCCCACATGGAAAGCGTGATGAACGACATCGGCTTTTTCAACCGCCGCAACGGCGAGCGCCTGATGCGCCGTATGCAGAGCCTGTTCGGACGCGCCAACACGCAAACCGAAGACATCGACATCCTGCGCGGTTTTTTCAATACCGTCAGCCACCGTATCCATAAAAAAGACTGATTAAGGCCGTCTGAAAACATTTCCAGCTTTTCAGACGGCATGACTGATATTCGGATAAGCATGAATTACGCCCTAGACGCATTATGGTGGAAACTCACCAGCCAACCCGTCCGCGACCTCGCCTCGCTGCTGACTACGCCGCCTTTGTGGCAAAGCGGTTGCGAATTGAGCGTACGCGAATTATTGGGGGAACACGGTTTCCGTTACCTTTTGGCATTGGATGCCGATCCCGCGCCGCTAACGGATTACCTTGCCCAACGCGCCCCATTCGGACACCGTCTCGGCATTTATGCCGAAGAGCTGCTGGCTTTCTGGTTTGCCAACGCGTCGCATGCCAAACTGCACGCATATAATCTGACCGTTTTTTCAGACGGCCAAACTTTGGGGGCTGCGGATTTTGTCGTTTCCCTCAACCAACAGCCCTACCATATCGAGCTGGCGTGTAAATACTACGGCGGAGACCAAGTGCAGAACCTGCGCGGCCTCAATCCTAAAGACACGCTGACGGACAAAGCCGCCAAACTTGTACAGCAATCCCAGCTGCTGCATACGCCGCAAGGCAAAGCAACCTTAACTACACAAGGTCTGCCGGAAAATCTGCTCCCTGCTTCCATCGTGCGCGGCATTGGATTTTTTCCACGAGGTTTCCATGCTTTTGAGCCGCCACTTAATCCATACGGCTGGCGCGGCATCTATATTCAAGATTGGGCGGAATACGGGTTTGAACGCCAAGAAGCCCGCTACCACCTGCTCGACCGCATGGCCTACCTCGCGCCTGCGCGTGTCGCCGAAACCGAAACATTAAACGAAACCGAAATCCGCCGTATCGACCAAGGCTTGATTGCCGTTTTGGAATTACGGCCGGACGGCTTTTGGCACGAAATCGAACGCATCATGAAGGCCGTCTGAAACCCTTTACTAACTTTAAGAGAAACCCATTACATTATGAACGCCGCACAACTCGACCATACCGCCAAAGTTTTGGCTGAAATGCTGACTTTCAAACAGCCTTCCGATGCTGTCCTCTCCGCCTATTTCCGCGAACACAAAAAGCTCGGCCGTCAAGATCGCCACGAAATCGCCGAAACCGCCTTTGCCGCGCTGCGCCACTATCAAAAAATCAGCACTGCCCTGCGCCGTCCGCACGCGCAGCCGCGCAAAGCCGCTCTCGCCGCACTGATTCTCGGCAGAAGTACCAACATCAGCCAAATCAAAGACCTGCTTGATGAAGAAGAAACAGAGTTCCTCGGCAATTTGAAAGCCCGTAAAACCGAGTTTTCAGACGGCCTGAATACGGCCGCAGAATTGCCGCAATGGCTGGTAGAACAGCTGCAACAGCATTGGAGCGAAGAAGAAATCCTCGCCTTCGGCCGCAGCATCAACCAACCTGCCCCGCTCGACATCCGCGTCAATACTTTGAAAGGCAAACGCGATAAAGTGCTGCCATTGTTGCAAGCCGAAAGTGCCGATGCAGAGGCAACGCCTTATTCGCCTTGGGGCATCCGCCTGAAAAACAAAATCGCGCTTAACAAACACGAGCTGTTTTTGGACGGCACGCTGGAAGTCCAAGACGAAGGCAGCCAGCTGCTTGCCTTATTGGTGGGCGCAAAACGCGGCGAAATCATTGTCGATTTCTGTGCCGGCGCCGGCGGTAAAACCTTGGCTGTCGGTGCGCAAATGGCCAATAAAGGCAGAATCTACGCCTTCGACATCGCCGAAAAACGCCTTGCCAACCTCAAACCGCGCATGACCCGCGCCGGACTGACCAACATCCATCCCGAACGCATCAGCAGCGAACACGATACCCGTATCGCCCGACTAACAGGCAAAGCAGACCGTGTGTTGGTGGACGCGCCCTGCTCCGGTTTGGGTACTTTACGCCGCAATCCCGACCTTAAATACCGCCAATCCGCAGAGACCGTGGCCAACCTTTTGGAACAGCAACACAGCATCCTCGATGCCGCTTCCAAACTGGTGAAACCGCAAGGCCGTTTGGTTTACGCCACCTGCAGCGTGTTGCCGGAAGAAAACGAGCTGCAAGTCGAACGTTTCCTGTCCGAGCATCCTGAATTTGAACTCGTTAACGGCGCCGAACTGCTGCAAAACCTGAAGGTCGATTTGAATACCGGAAAATACCTGCGCCTCAACTCCGGAGAACACCAAACCGACGGCTTCTTTGCCGCTGTATTGCAACGTAAGGATTAAGGTTGAAAAAGGCCGTCTGAAATCCTTTCAGACGGCCTTTTTAATAGATTTTTTACATTAAAATCATTAGAAACGATAGTCGCGCTCTGCAATAATATACTTTAAGGCATGTATCTTGACCTTTCATCAGAATATTGTGAAAAGCTGGAAAAAATGCTCTATGCTTTGTAAATGTATGTGTTCTCGTTCAAAATTCGCCCGGTCATGCCTCAGGCGATACCCGATACGGACAACGATAATATATAAATCATTTGGTTAAAAATCATGTCGCATATTTATTCTTCCCCCACAAAGCCCCGTTTATTGTCATCGGCCGTTGCCGTCGCCTGCTGTCTGTTGCCGTTTCAGACGGCCTCTGCATACAGCCTGCAAGACATCCTCAGGGACGCTTTAATCAGCGATCCGATTGTGCGTGAAGCCAAAGCCACTCAAGAAGCTGCGCAAAGCACGACCAAAGCCACGCGTGCGCGCCATTATCCTGTCGTTACCCTGACCGGCACGAAAGTGCTGGCGCAACACAATAAATACAACAGTAACGACATGGATGACGGTATCGGCGTGCGCGGCAGCGTAAACATCTACTCATGGGGTGCGATTGAAGCCGCCGTCCGCCGCGACCGCAGCCGCGAAGAATACTATCAACACAAATACACCGAAAGCCAAGAGCAGCTGGGCAGCGATATCGGCCGCCTCTACCTGAGCGCATTGCGCGCAAAAGAAACCCTGATCCTCAACGAACAGACTTTGGCGCGCCATAACGCCCTCATAAAAACCCTGACCACAATTGTCAAACAGGATGCCGGCCGCCACTTTGAACTGATTGAAGCGCGCGCACGCCAGCTGCAAGTAGCCAACATTATCGCCCAACAACGCCGCACCATGGATTTGGCTCTGAGCCGCCTGTCCCGCTATACCTCGCGCCAACTGACCGCCAACGATTTGGAAGATCCGTTTAAAAACGACACGGCGAAATCCATCAGCGAACGCTTTAACAACCCCAACCGCAACAACAATCCGTCCTATCAGGCACAATTAGCCGAACGCGACAGCGTCCGTGCCGATTTGGATGCTTCCAAAGCCGAACGCCTGCCTGCCCTCAATTTGGAAGGCAGTGCAACGCGCAACACCAGACAGCTTTATTTAAACGTTGCATGGAATGTGCTGGATATTGCCGCAAGACACAATGTGGAACGCAATGCCAAATCATTGATTGCCGCAGAAGCCAAGTCCGAACAAATCCTGCGCGACATGAACGAACGCGTTCAAACTTCCGCCATCGATATGCAGGAAAGCGAACAGCGCACCGCATTAACAGCTCAACATATTCTTGCTCAAAAAGATGTTATCAAAGCCTATGAAATGCAATTTAGAGTTGCAAGACGTACGCTGACCGACGTTTTGAGCGCATACAGCGAGTTATCCTCCATCGAGCAGGATTACGTTGCCGCCCGCAACGATTTCCGCGATGCGGCACTCGACTATTTAAATACTCAGGCCAAAATCTCCGCTTGGGTCGGTTTGGCAAAAAAATAAAGCCATATCCGCCGGTTAAATCAAAAACATTACGCGAAAAAATATGAAAGCCATCATTGAACACATCGTTTTAGTGACCCGCCTTTTGGGTGCGCCCGTATCCGAAGCCGCTTTGTCTGCCGAAGTCGTGCGCGACAAAAAGCTCAAGGTCAACTATCACTCGCTGGTCGAAGTCCTGCGCAGCCACGGCTTTGAAAACACCTTATCCAAACGCAATTTGGAAGACATCCCCTCGCTCGCCGTGCCGGTCATGATTATCCTGCACAACGAAGAGGCAGCGGTCATCACCCAAATCGAAGGTTCCGGCCAAGAGCGCAAATACCATATCCGCCAAGTTGACGGTTTGGAACAAGAACTCAGCCACGAGCAGCTCTCCGGCCTGTATTTGGGCTACTGCTGGTTTATCAAACCCAAAATGGCTACCGATATGCGCTCGGAGCTGCCTGAATACCATTTGCCCAAAGCATGGTTTTGGAAAGTCATTTGGCGTTTCCGCAGCTACTACTACCAAGTCATCTTGGCCACCATCATCATCAACTTCCTCGCGCTCGTCAGCTCCCTGTATGTGATGAACGTGTACGACCGCGTGATTCCCAACCAAGCCTATGAAACCTTGTGGGTATTGAGCATCGGCGTGGTCTTGGCGATTTTATTTGAATTTGCCGCCAAGATGATTCGCGGCCACTTGACCGATATTGCCGGTAAAAAGGCCGACCTAATCATCAGCTCCGCCCTGTTCCGCCGCGTGATGGCATTGCGTCTGGCAGACCGTCCCGCTTCCTCCGGTTCATACGCCAGCAATTTGCGCGAATTTGAAGCCGTGCGCGAGTTCATGACCAGTGCCAGCTTGTTGACCATCGTCGACTTGCCTTTCCTGTTGCTGTTTATCTTCGTGATTTCCATGGTCGGCGGCAAACTGGCACTCGTTCCCCTGACCATCATTCCGATTGTCGTGATTGTCGGTTTTGTCGTACAACGCCCGCTCTCCCGCCACATCAACGAATCGATGAAAGAAGGTTCGCAACGCTCCGGCCTTGCCGTTGAAGCCATCGAAGGCATCGAAACCCTGAAAACCAACAACGCCACATCTTGGGCGCAACAACGCTGGGACGAATACACCGCCAAAACTTCCGCTTCTTCCATCAAAGTCAAAGACACCAGCAACTTCATGGTCAACTTCGCCGTTGCCATGCAGCAGCTCAATACCGTCTTCTTGGTTGTTGTCGGTACCTATTTGATTCATGCCGACAACCATGCAGAACGAATTACCATGGGTGCTTTGATTGCCTCCGTGATTCTGTCCGGCCGCGCCTTGGCGCCGTTGGCACAAATCGCCGGTCTGGCGACCCGCTTTCAACAGGCCAAACTTGCCCTTAAAGGCGTAAACGACATCGTTACCCGCCCTATCGAGCGAAATCCGGAACGCAAATACATTACTTTAGACAACGTTCAAGGCAGTATTACCTTTGAAAACGTATCGTTCAAATATCAAGCCGACAACAACAGCGCCGTCGAAGATTTGCGCCTGACCATCAAACCGGGCGAAAAAGTCGGTATTTTAGGCCGTATCGGCAGCGGTAAAAGCACCATGCTCAAACTGGCGAGCGGTCTGTACGACACTGAAAAAGGCAACGTTACCCTTGACGGCGTCGATATGCGCCAGCTTGATCCCAACTTCCTGCGCGATCAAGTCCTACTGTTAAGCCAATCGCCACGCCTGTTCCTCGGTACATTGCGTGAAAACATGGACTTGGCGCGTACCGGCAGCTACTCTACCGACCAAGACTTACTGACTGCGCTCAACCGCTTCGGCCTCGACAAAATCATCCGCAACCATCCGCGCGGTTTGGATATGCCTCTGGGTGAAGACGGCTTAGGCTTGTCCGGAGGTCAAAAACAAATCATCGCCTTGGCGCGCATGACCTTGCGCAACCCAAAAGTCGTCCTGCTGGATGAGCCGACCACCAGCCTGGATCAAGCTACCGAACGCATGGCGCTTAATGCCATTGCCCAATGGGGCCGCAACCGTACCATGCTTTTGGTGACCCACCGTCCGCAAGTGCTGCAAATCGTCAACCGCATCATTGTGATGGACAATGGTAAAGTCGTGATGGACGGCCCACGTGACTTGGTATTGCAAAAACTCATGCAAAACGAACAAGCCAAAGCAGCCAACGTCAAACAACAGCAACAAGCTGCTGCCTCTCAATCAGCAGCACGATAAAGCAAAAGGCCGTCTGAAACCTACTTACCCTTTCAAACAGCCTGCCCTAATGGTTAAAATCCACCAAACACAATAAAGACACACGATTATGAGCCGCGAAAACAACGTCAAATCCAAAGATCTCGACCTTATCAACGACCTCAACGCCGCCCTTCAAAAAGAAAAACACAGTGGCCAGTTTATTGTCATCATCCTGTTTTTTATTCTGATGATTGTCTTCGTTATTTGGGCTTACAACAGCCCTGTCGAAGAAGTTACCCGTGGCAACGGCAATATCATTCCCAGCAGCCGTGAGCAAGTAATCCAAAGCCTGGATCCCGGCATCGTAACCGAAATCATGGTTAAAGAAGGAGATATGGTCGAGAAAGATCAGATTCTGATGAAACTCGACGACACACGCAGCTCCGCCGTTTTGCGCGAAAGCGAAGCCAAAGTCGCAAACCTCGAAGCCACTATTGCCCGCCTTAAAGCTGAAGCCTACGGAACCAAGCTCTCCTTCCCTGACAGCGTGGGTCCCGAGCTTCGCCGTCGCGAAATCGCCGCCTACAAAGCACGCCGCCAAGTCATGGTGGATGCCATCAACGGCCTATCCCAAAGCAAGGCCGCACTTGATCGAGAGATTGCCATTACTGCTCCTCTTGTTTCCGAAGGTTATGTTTCCGAAGTCGAACTTTTAAGAATGCGCCGCGATTCCGCAGACTTGGCCACCCAAATCTCTGAACGCCGCAACCGCTACAAAGCCGATGCCAACAACGAACTCTTGCAAGCCGAATCCGAACTGGCGCAATCCAAAGAAAACGTTGCCATGCGTGCCGACCCGGTTGAACGCTCGCAAATCCGCGCCCCTATGCGCGGCATCGTCAAAGGCATAAAAGTCACCACCATCGGCGGCGTTGTGAACGCAGGCGAAGACATCATGCAAATCGTCCCGGTTGATGACAAACTGCTGGTCGAAGCCTATATCCGTCCGCAAGACATCGCCTTTATCCGCGCAGGCCAACCTGCATTGGTTAAAGTCAGCGCATACGACTACTCCATCTACGGCGGTTTAGAAGGCAAAGTTACCCTCGTCGGCGCCGATACCGTCAGCAACTCTATGCAAAACCGTGCCAACGACTTAAAACTTGACCCGAACCAAGTTTATTACCGCGTTCTCGTCCAAACCGAAAACAACTCCCTGAAAGACAAAAACGGCAAACCGATGCCGATTATTCCGGGTATGGTTGCAACGGTAGACATCAAAACCGGTGAAAAAACCATCTTCCAATACCTGATCAAACCGATTACGCGTATGAAACAAGCGTTGAGCGAACGCTAATCGATAAACTGATAAAAGGCCGTCTGAAAGTTTTCAGACGGCCTTTGGTTTATGTTTTCACTATGCCTGTTTATCCGACAGGCAAATTACTTCTCCTTAAACGTCGCTCCGACAAACGTCCTTTTCGGATTGCCGCGCTCAACTTGATAGAGTTGCGTGTGCTGCTCCTGCGCAAAATTTCCTGCCTGTCCGGCATGATGCTCTGCCAGCTTTTGCGCCAATAACATTACCGCCAATTTTTTATTGGCATGCTGGCTGCGTTCGCTCTCGACCCACACGGAAATGCCGCTTTCTTTATGGGTAGCGCGGACGGCGCTTTCGATTTTATTGACGTGTTGCCCACCCTTGCCGCCCGAACGACAGGTTTGAAACTCGATTCCGTTTTCAGATGGCATTTCATACATCTGCGGCATATCGGGCAGGCGGAAAACGCCTATATACCAATTTTTGCGCGGATGTTTCGGGCGGACAGAGCTAGGACATATCCATTGGAGCGTCCCCTGCCAAGTTTGTGCCAAGCTTTCGGCTTTCCGCCCTTCCAACTTGAGCGTTGCCGACAAAATGCCGTGCTTATCGGCGGTTTCGGTAATAAGTTCGGCATCAATGTCTTTTGCTTGGGTTTCGGCAAGCAATTTGCCCAAGACGAAACGGGCAAATATACGGCACTCTGCCGGCCCTTGCGCGGTGGAAATTTGCAGATAAATCACTGGTGTATTCTGTTTCATCTTTACGCTCCACACTCGCCGCCGGTTTTATAAGTCAAAACAGGTTTAAACCGCGCGACCAATTCAATCAAACCTGCGTTTTTCATGGCGGCAATAACGCTGTCAATGCTTTTATAAGCCTGCGGCGCTTCTTCAAAAATCAAAGTTTTATCCTGACAAACGACTACGCTGCCGAATTCGGTCTGGCGCAGGCTGTCGGCAGTATATTTGTGCGACAGCCTGCCTTTGCATTCGCCGCGCTGCCATTTCCGACCTGCGCCGTGAGCCAAGGTGTTCAACGAAATTTGGCAATCTTCGGCAGGTTGAACCAGGTAGCTGTAATCGCCGCGCGAACCGGGTATCATGACCAAGCCTTTATCGGTGGGCGTTGCACCTTTTCGGTGCAGCCAACCGGTTATGCCGTCAATCTCGGTTTGCTCCAAAAAATTATGGTGGACATCGAGCAGGCATGTTCCTTCTGCACGCCAACGGTCAAGCATTCTGGCCGCAATCAAACGGCGGTTAAGGCTGGCAAATTCAAGGGCTGCTTGGTGTTCGGCAAGATAGGCTGCCGCCGCTTCGCCCTCTTCCGCCAAACCTTGATGCCCAAAGGCGGCAATATGGCGTTGCAAAATCTGCTGGCCCAATCCGCGCGAACCGCTATGCACCAACAGTTGCAGATGGTTTTCATCGAAATCTGTCGGAAGCAAATCGGCGCAATAAACGTTATCAACGGTTTGCAACTCGGCAAAATGGTTGCCGCCGCCAATCGTACCTACGGCAAGGCCGTCTGAAAATTGGCGTATATCGACAGCGTCGTCTAATAAATCGACTTGTTCGTCTTTGTCTAGCGGCGTATCGATATTGCCCAGCTGTTTGGCGAGTTTGGCCGGTTTGAGTTTGGCTGCGCGTAAATTGGTCTGCCAAAACGCCATACCGCAACCAATGTCGTTCCCAATCAGGGCAGGATAAAAATGACGGTCGCTGAAAAATGCCGCACCAACCGGATAACCGCGCCCTGCGTGTAAATCCGGCATTCCGGCAACGCGCAGCATATGCGGTAATCGGGCGGTGGTTTCGAGCTGTGCGACAGCGTTGCCTTCAATCCATGTATTTGAATCGGCAATAATTTGAATATGATGGGGATAATTGCCCATGTGTTTATGCTTTCTTTAAAACGGATAGAAACCGTCAACAGATGACAATAAGTATCCACCGTCTGCGAAATGTTCAGACGGCCTGATTTCTAGCCGATAATCGTAGGGAAAGCAGCCCGAAGCGGGCGACATGGAATGCGAAAAGCGTTATCCGAAAGTCAGACCGACGCTTGGGCTGCAAAGAATGTGATTGAGCGGATTGAAGTATTGCGTGTCATGGCTTGCTCCTTTCTTTGCATGAAAATATTAAAAACGTTCGGATTATAGAGGGTTCATTTCCAATCATGCAAACTTACTGACATCAATCTGCCAATGATGTTGCATAAATGGCAACTATTGAGAACATAAATTTAGGCCATCTGAAAACTTTTCAGACGGCCTTTGATACCCAATAATCCTTACAAAACAACAGTCGGATAAGAGCCGACAACTTTCACGAAGGAAGCGCGTTCGCCCAAAAGCTGCAAGGCTTTTTGGACATTTTCATCGCTTTGGTGGCCTTCGATATCGATGAAGAACAGGTATTCCCACAAAACCGATTTGCTTGGGCGGCTTTCAAATTTGGTCATGGAAATGCCCAACTCGGTGAAAGGTTGCAACAAAGAAGTAACGGCACCGGCACGGTTGGGCGCGGATACGACCAAAGAGGTTTTGTCGTTGCCACTGCGGCCTGTTTCTTGATGACCCATCACCAAGAAGCGCGTGGTGTTGTTCGGTTCGTCTTCGATACACTCGGCAGCAAAGCTCAACTGATAAATTTCCGCGGCAATACGTCCGGCAATGGCGGCCACATTCGGGCTGTCGGATTCGGCAACCAAACGCGCTGCTTCGGCATTGCTGGCTACGGCGATACGTTCCGCATTGGGCAGGTTGCGGCCGAGCCAGTCGTTACATTGCGCCAAGGCTTGGGCATGAGCAAAAACTTTGGTAATGCCGCCAATTTCGTGGCTGTCTTTACGCAGCAGATTGTGATGAATGCGGACAACCACTTCACCGCAGGCTTTCAATGCGGTTACGGCCAGCAAATCCAAAGTGCGCCCTACCGAGCCTTCGGTCGAATTTTCTACCGGCGCCACCAAATAATCGGCTTGGCGCGTTTCAACTTGTTTGAAGCAGTTGTCAATGGTGGTACACGCCATGGTGTATGCGGCGTGGCCGAAATGTTTGATGGCGGCTTGCTGGGTAAATGTCCCCTTCGGGCCCAAATAGGCAATCGTCAGCGGACGCTCCACCGCCAAGCATTCGCTCATAATCTCGCGAAACAGCCGGGTGACTGATTCGTCCGGCAAAGGGCCGCGGTTCAAATCCTGAATCCGGCGCAAAACGGCCACCTCCCGTTCAGGACGGTACACCGCGCCTGTCCCTTTCAATTCGCCGATAGCATGCGCATGACCGGCGCGCTCGTTGAGCAAACGGAGAATTTCCGCATCGATGCTGTCGATGGCATTGCGGTGCGGCAATAATTGTTCGTCTATGGATAAAGGCATAAGCTGTCTCGCAATTTTGTGAGGGATATTTTCATTTTAACATTAAAGGCCGTCTGAATTCCGTTTTCAGACGGCCTCAACACTATCTTTATCTAACTTTATCGTCTATCAGGTTTGCAAACGCCGCCAATTCCATCATAATTAAGCCTTTTGAACGAAAAGGCCTATTCCATGCACTCAAACGGACTGTACACCCGTTTTCTGCCCGATGAAGAAGCAACCCTGCAACTGGGTGAAGAATGGAGCAAGCAGCTTTCCGCTCCGCTGACCATCTACCTTGAAGGCGGGCTGGGTGCAGGCAAAACCACGCTGACACGCGGGATTTTGCGCGGACTGGGGCATACGGGCGCAGTCAAAAGCCCGACTTACACCATTGTCGAATCTTATCCGCTGGATACATTCACCCTCCACCATTTCGACCTCTACCGCTTTACCATGCCCGAGGAATGGGAAGATGCCGGTTTGGACGAATTGTTTGCGCCTGACAGCATCTGCCTCATCGAATGGCCGCAGCAAGGCGGGGAATTCACGCCTCCGGCAGACATTACCATTACATTGACGTACACCGATAAGGGCAGAACCTGCACCTTTTCCGCCCACACAAACCAAGGCCGAAAAAGTTTAGAATCATGGTCAAATTAACTAGAAGACACATTCTCCGTCAAGGCACAGGACTGTTTCTCACCCTCACGCCCGTTGGTGCCGCATTGGCCAAACCGGCCTCTCCTGCGCAATTCCTTGCCGTCCGCATTTGGCCGGCGAATGCCTACACACGCGTTACCCTTGAGAGCAACCACTCGATGAAATACCAACATTTTATGTTGGACAACCCCAGCCGGTTGGTCGTGGATATTCAAGGAGCGGAAATCAACAGCGTCCTGCAAGGCATTTCCAGCAAAGTGCTGTCTAACGACCCTTTTATCCGCAGCATTCGCGCCGGTCAAAATACACCCAATACCGTGCGTATCGTTATCGACCTCAAACAAAGCACCCATCCGCAAGTCTTTGCGCTCGCCCCCGTCGGCAACTTCAGAAACCGCTTGGTTATCGACCTCTATCCGCACGGCGCAGATGCCAACGACCCGATGATGGCCTTGCTCAACGGCAATATCCCAAAACAACGTCAAAATACCAATATCGCATACGACACCCCTGCCCCTAAAAGCAATCGCAGCAGCAGCGGCAACCGTCGTCCCGTGATTATGATCGATCCCGGTCATGGTGGCGAAGATCCCGGTGCAATCGGCCCGAGCGGCCTCAAAGAAAAAAACGTCGTACTCTCCATCGCCCGCGAAACCAAAAAACGCCTCGAGGCCTTGGGTTACAACGTATTTATGACGCGCAACGAAGACATCTTTATCCCATTGGGCGTACGCGTTGCCAAAGGCCGTGCGCGCAATGCCGACGTATTCGTATCCATCCACGCCGATGCCTTTACCAGCCCGTCCGCTCGCGGTACCGGCGTATATATGCTCAATACCAAAGGCGCGACCAGCTCGGCGGCAAAATTCCTTGCCCAAACCCAAAACAACGCCGACGCCATCGGCGGCGTACAAACCAGCGGCAACTCCAATGTCGACAACGCCATTTTGGACATGACCCAAACCGCGACCCTGCGCGACAGCCGCAAGCTCGGCCATTCCGTCTTGACCGAATTGGGCAAACTCAACCAATTACATAAAGGCCGCGTTGACGAGGCTAACTTCGCTGTCCTCCGTGCGCCGGATGTTCCGTCTATTTTGGTGGAAACCGCCTTCCTCTCCAACCCTACCGAAGAGCAGCTGCTCGGCAGCGAATCATTCCGCCAACAATGCGCCCAAGCCATTGCCACCGGTATTCAAAAATACATCAATACCGCCGTTTTACGACGCGGATAATGGCTTAATGAAACAAAGGCCGTCTGAAAATTTTTCAGACGGCCTTATCTTTTCAAGCAATCTATTTAACCGCACTTCCCTACCGCAGCCGGATAAACCGATACTTTTGTCTGTGTCAATGCAAACAGGTTTTCCAACTGCATTTGCGCCTGACGGTTGGCATGTTCCAAAATCTCAGCCTTGCATGCGCTTTGCAATACCTGCCGTTTCGCCTCTTCCTGCACCGTCTTAAATACCGACTTATCCATAGGCAGCAAATTAAACGAGCCGGTCTGAATATCGTACACTTCGATATTTTCCAAATCCACGCTCAAGATTTCCACCGCCGGCAGACTGATCAATACCTTGTCATCGACAATATTGACATTGTCCGCGCCTAACTTGTCCAAATCCAAACCAGCCAATACCTTGCCGCGCACAATAAAAATACCGCTTTGCGAATCCTGCCACAGCCTGCGCCAATCCCCTTTTTTCTCCGTACGGATAATCGTATCGATATAAAATGCCGTACTTTCCAAGCGGTTCATCTGCTTAATCTGCATCAAAACCCCCTCACGGGACAAAACCTGATGTTCTTCGTTCTGACCATGCAGGGCATAAAACCAGCCGCCCGCAGCCGTCAGCGCACACAACACCAGCACGACCAATCCGCGCCCAAACATTTTCATTTCAAACATCCCCCGTTAAAATAATCATCAAAACATTCCCCATATTCTCCCAAAACCGTCAATTTCAAGCCATACCCAGGCCGTCTGAAACAATAAATTTCATTACCAAAAAGTAATAAAAAATCTCAACAAACAAAGTTTGCCTTTTGGTAAAGACAAGACTACAATCCATTACACACAATTCAATTTCATCTCATCATGAATACCACCGACCTGCGCCGCCACAACCTGCGGCAATGGATAACACAACACCACAACGGCCAGCAAACCAAGTTTGCACAAGCCATCGCCATCAACCAAGGCGAGCTGTCCGCCCTGCTGAAAAACAAATCTTTCGGCGAGAAAAAAGCCCGAAAAATCGAGCAGGCAGCCAATATGCCTGACATGTGGCTGGATCAAGACCACCAAGACCGCCACGCCCCCACCATCAGCCAAGAAAGAAATACCATGTCCCACATCTCCACCATCCCCGAAATCCTAGCAGACATCAAAGCCGGCAAAATGGTCATCATCACCGATGCTGAAGACCGCGAAAACGAAGGCGACTTGCTGATGGCCGCCCAATTCGTTACCCCCGAAGCCATCAACTTCATGATCAAAAATGCACGCGGCTTGGTCTGCCTGCCGATGGACGGCGAAATGGTCGAAAAACTCGGCCTACCCATGATGACCCAGAAAAACGGCGCGCAATACGGCACCAACTTTACCGTCTCCATCGAAGCCGCCCACGGCATTACCACCGGCATTTCCGCTGCCGACCGTGCCCTGACCATTCAAACCGCCGTTTCCCCATCCGCCAAACCCGAAGACATCGTCCAACCCGGCCACATCTTCCCACTCCGCGCCCAAAAAGGCGGCGTACTCGTCCGCGCCGGACACACAGAAGCCGGCGTCGATCTGGCACAAATGAACGGCCTGATTCCCGCTGCCGTCATCTGCGAAATCATCAACGACGACGGCACCATGGCGCGTATGCCCGAACTGATGAAATTTGCCGAAGAACACAACCTCAAAATCGGCACCATTACCGACCTCATCGAATACCGCAGCCGTACCGAAAGCCTGCTTGAAGACATGGGCAACGCACCCGTACAAACCCCATGGGGCGAGTTCCAACAACACGTTTACGTCGACAAACTCTCCGGCGAAACCCACCTCGCCCTCGTCAAAGGCACACCTTCCGCCGACGAAGAAACCCTCGTCCGCGTCCACGAACCCTTCAGCGTCATGGACTTCATCCAAGCCAACCCGCGCCATTCATGGTCGCTGCCCAAAGCCCTTGAGCGCATCCAACAAGCCGAAAGCGGCGTAGTCATCCTCCTGCACCGTACCGAAGACGGCGCCACCCTGCTCGACCGCACCCTGCCCAAAGGTGCAAACCAAGCCTACAAATGGGACAGCAAAAGCTACGGCATAGGCGCACAAATCCTCGCCGGCCTCAACGTCAAAAAACTGCGCGTCCTCGGCCAACCGTCATCCTTCACCGGCCTCACCGGCTTCGGCCTCGAAGTCGTCGGCTTTGAAGAAGCTGAAAAATAATCTTGCTTGATTAACTCTCAAAGCAAATGAAACAAAAAGCCGTCTGAAAGTTTTCAGACGGCTTTTTCATATCTCTATTTATCTGAATATGATCCAAATAAAATCACAATAGAAAAGACTATTTATTAGATTATTTCAATAATGATAAGCATAATCAATTATTAGATAAATATTAATAATATTTAAAAATTTTATATTTTTTATATAAAAGAGTATTTTAACCTCTTATATTAAATTCTTAACAAAGAGAAACTATGTCTGCTTTTACTCCCAAACCCAAAATAATCATTCTCAGCCTTGCCAGCGCATTCAGTACATTAACCGTTGCTAATGTCATCGAAACCTCAGCTCAACCCGAACAATACCAAGAATTGGATACCGTTGTTGTCAGTGGCAAACGTACCAACGACCAAAAAGGCGCGGACGACGTGTATTACAAAAACGTCTCCAACGCCTACGTCGGCAAAGAATACCTCGAACGCTACCGCGTCCAATCCGCCGGCGACGTGCTCAAAGGCCTCAACGGCGTGTACAACATGAACACCCGCACCGCCGGCGGCGCGATTACGCCCAATATACGCGGCATCACCGGCAAGGGCCGCATCACCGTTACCGTGGATGGTACAGAGCAAACCATCGACGTATGGATGAACAACTACGGCGTGGGCGACCGCAACTACCTCGACCCCGCCCTATTCCGCAGCATCGCGGTGGAAAAAAGCCCCGCCCTCACGCGCGGCGTGAAATCGGGCGTCGGCGGCGCGGTAACCATCCGCACCATCGAAGCCGCCGACATCATCCCCGAAGGGAAAAAATTCGGCTTCCAACTGAAAACGGAGTTCTCCAACAACAGCAACAAACAGGCCAACAACCTCAACCAATGGCTGGGCTGGGAAGACTACCGAACCCTGCCTTTCGGCGCGACTGCCGACGGCGCGGGCGGCGGCGTCGACCCGCATACCGGCAAACAAAGCCCGCAGGCCTTGGTGGCCGACGGCCTCACCCCGCCCAAACATAAAAGCGGCCGCGACAATTGGCGTTTCGGCAACGACCGCAGCTATATGGCCGCCGCCGCCTTCAAAACCGAACTTTCAGACGGCCTGGCCGCCTACAGCTACCGCGACAAGGGCAACTACTTTGCCGGCACCAAGGGTGCGGAAGGCTACCTGCACAATCCGGTATACGACCTGCAAAAATGCGGCGATGAAGGCGGCAGCGAATTCGACTGCAAAAACTCCGCCACCTTCGTACCCAATATGGCCAAGGTCTACCATCCCGGCGTGGAAGTGTTCAACAGCAACATCAGGACTAAAACCCTGCTGCTGAAAAACAACTGGCATCTGCCTAGCAACCATAAACTCGGCTGGCAATATATGCGCACCGACGTGCGCTTCGGCGAAATCAACCCCTTCCACGCCACCTATGTGATGAATATGGAAGAGCACAACCCCAGCAGCCGCCCCAGATCATTGTCGCCGCAGATGCAAAGTATCGATTCCTCTATCCGCACCGACACCTACAAACTCGGCTGGGACTGGAAGCCCGAAAACAGCCGTTGGGTCGACCTGCAGGCCAACCTGTGGCGCATCAAAACCAACTCCACCCGCCACCAGAGCGGCGGCATGGATTTGTCTGTCGCCCGCCCCGACCCCTATTACGATGCCTGGTACTGGTGTACCAAAC
Source organism: Neisseria sp. P0018.S001 (assembly GCF_051957355.1). Classification (NCBI taxonomy): domain Bacteria; kingdom Pseudomonadati; phylum Pseudomonadota; class Betaproteobacteria; order Neisseriales; family Neisseriaceae; genus Neisseria; species Neisseria sp. P0018.S001. Next base: position 52,217 of record NZ_JBQCWN010000012.1, read on the forward strand.
GCGGACAACTTCCGCCCGATTATGCCGACAACTACAGCAGCTGCGGCAGCCTGCTGGACGATTACGGCATCAACGGTTTGAGCAAAGAAGAAGTGATGAAAATCCTGCCCAACGACAACGGCCAATACCGCGTACTCTCCGGCGCCGAGCAGAAAACCCGCGTCAGCCGCACCGGTTTCGATATCAGCAACCGCTTCCGCCTGCATCCGCGCCTGAACATGACTCTGTCCGCCGACTATCAGAACGAGAAGCTGGAAGAAGAAGTGGAAGTGGTCAATTCGCAAGACCTGTTCAATCTGGCCGGCATGGTTACCGGCATGACGAAAATCGCCGGCCCACGCGGCGGCAAACGGCGCGAATGGGGAACCAACTTGGTATTCGACTGGCAGGCCACCGACCGCCTGAAAATCTCCGCCGGTATCCGATACCACAATTTCAGGGGCTTCGACACCGCCCTGGCCGAAGGCCGCGCCCGCCGCGACCCGCGCTATCAGGCTGGCGGCGACAGCGGCACTTATTCGGACGGCGTATACCTGCCGTATTTCAAGCTGGTGGGCGATCGGGAGCGGCGCGATTGGGATGCGGTGGCCGAACAGCTTCGGCGCGCCCGCCGGTCAGGCGATGACGCCGCCATCGCCGCTGCCGACCGGGCCATGCAGGCGCACGGCGCACGCTATAAGCTGCCGAAATATTACAACAGTTCGGAATATAAGATGTACGACCAGTATCAATATATCGGCAGCGACGGGCTTGCTTATGGCGACGGCACAGATTATAATGATTCTCAAAATCATCCGCTGTACCGGGTGCGCCCCGTATATGTGCCGTTTGTGAACGGCAAGCTGGACAGCGGTTCGTTGCCCGAACATTTCCATGATTTTGTGAAAAATTATCAGGAAAAGGTTGCCAATCCGCAGGGATTGAATCAGGCACATTACCGATATTGGGCAGGCCAATATTTGGCAGGCATAGGGAATCCTGAGGGCTGTATAAGAAGTAACGCAAACAGCTGCCTTGATTACTACCAAACGGGAAAATTATCTAATCCAATAATTGGTTATCCCGAGTATGGTCATGATACCGGTTCAGAATATAAGGTTATCAACAAACACTACACCGAAGAACAACGCTGGGCGCAGCCCAAACCGATACGCGCCCATGCCTGGGCGCCGACCGTTGCCGTCAGCTACGACCTGACCGACAACAACCGCCTGTTCGTGCGCTACGCGCAGATGACCCGCTTCCCCAGCGTGTACGAAGTCGGCAGCTTTTACAACGACCTGGCCTATGTCGGATCGCCCAAAGCACCGAATTTCCGCTTCAAGCCGGAACGCAGCCGCAGCCTGGAAATCGGCTACAACTTTAACTTCGCACCGCACTTTGCCCGGCTGCGCCAAGGCGATATGCGCCTGACCTACTACCGCAACCGCATCCGGAACGTGATCGAGACCACCGACCATTTCCGAACCGTGCAATACGACCGCAAGGACACCGCAGGGCTGGAATGGCAGAGCCGCATCGACAGCGGCCGCTTCTTTGCCACTCTAGGTGTAACCTACCGCCTGAAACAGCAGATGTGCGACCGCGACACAGCCTTCGATTACGATGCATACGGTACCAAAGGCGTGCCGATCTGTATCGAAGGGGGCTACGGCAGCACGCGCGGCTACCAGGCACTGCAGCCGAAGTATTCGGTCAACCTTGATGCAGGCATGCGCGCCTTGGGCGAGAAACTCGAATTCGGCCTGCGCGGCATCTACCACAGCCGCGTCAATACCAAGCAATACGACCAACTGTTGAAGCGGGGTTTGGGGCATATCTTCAACAGCACCGGCAAGCCCTACCATTGGAACCCCTCGCTGACATGGGACGTGTACGGCCGCTATCAGGTACACAAAAACCTCAACGTCAATCTCGGCATCACCAACCTGACCAACCGCTACTACCTTGACCCGATGAGCAACGTGCCCGCCCCCGGGCCGGGCCGGACGGTTACTTTCGGGCTGACGGCGAAATTTTAGCCGGACGGATAACGACAGGCGCGGCAAACGCGCCGGACATAGGGATACACAAACCAAACCGCCCCGCAGGGGAAGGCTTTTTGCCGTTTTTTCCGCCAGCCGGCGGCAATAAAGCGGATGTTTGTTGTTATTCACTTAATGTTAAAAAGGAGACTTATTATGTCTATCTTCAAACAAACCCTGTTGGCCGCGACGCTGTGCGGCGTTTTCGGTGTGGCCGCCGCTGGTCCAGTTGGTGATAGTTCGAATAAGAAAGTCGTTTCCCCCAAGGAATCTGACAGTCAGCCTTTTGGTAAAGGCAAGGCAGGCTTGGCATTCAGTACCGACAACGGCCATAGTTGGTCAAACTCCATCAATCTGGAAAACGGCCCGGTTAAACATATCGGTATCAAATATAAACAGGGCACACAGAAAGTTCCGATTAACGGCAACGACCCCTATGCCAATGTGGACGGCACGCGCAATCCGCATTATCTGACCTTAAAGGATGTGAAACCGGTAATCGGCTGGTTCTATAATCCGCCGTTGGGACAGGTGTGGTATGAAAACCGCCACAACAACACCGAAGTGTACAGCGTGCGCCAGATGGCTGAACCGGCCATTCCCGCCGCACCCAAGTTCGGCGGCCTAGTCATCGCCAAGGTGCCGGGTATGAACGGCAACGACGGCAACGTGTTCTTCGGCGAATGGGCACCGCGCAAAGGCAATCCGCTACAAAACAGTACGGATTTGAATATGGCGGACGGCAAACGCACCGTTTGGTATGTAGGCGACAATCCGACCCGAAATATGCCGAAGCTCGTTAATGCTAAATACAATGTATTGGGCATGAACAAACACACTCCCGGTCGCAACGATTTCTACACCGGTACACTTACCGCCAATTACGGGACAGGGTCAGGTTCACTGACAGGCAGTATCTCCCGTCCAGGTGACAGTGTAAACTTCGCCGGTACCAATATTCGGAGCAACGGCACATTTGACAACGGCAAGGTGAACGAACATATTACCGGCCGTTTCTACGGCAACAGTGCGGAAGCCTTGGCCGGTATCGTGGATCGCGCAGGAGCAGATAAAGATGTAGCCTTCGGCGGTCGCAAACAATAAGCCCAAATTGTCAAGAATACAACGGGATGCAGCTTGACCATAGTCTGCATCCCGCTTTGGTTTTATCGAATCTGACTTCTTTCAGACGGCCTCCCCGCCCAAAGGACCCTATCCCATGAAACACCACTTCTGCCTGCTTTTTCTACTGCTCTGCACGGTCTGCCTTGCCGCTCCGTCCAACGATGCCGCAGATGAACGCCGCCGCCTGCTGGATGAGAGCAGCCGCCAAACGCAGCAATATCGAGAAAGTGACTGGCTGGACACGGAACAGGCACGCGAGAAAGTGGAAGAAAACGACGGCTATATTTCGATAAATGGTGAAATCTACCAAGTCGGCGATACGGCGGAAGAACTGGAAAGTGCGATTTACCACGCCCTCAACGCGCGGCAGTGGCACAAGGTGCGACAGTTTGCCGCCCGCTACGCCAAACTGTCGCAGCACAAACCCGCGCTGATTCATTTGGCCGATGCGCTGCAAAAACGGGCCGAAGGGAATTTCCGCGCGGCGGGGAACAGTTTTCAGACGGCCTTGGAAGCCGAACCTGACAACCCACGCCTACTGCTCGAAGCGGGGCGGTTTTATGCCGAAGACAACCAAAACAAAGAGTCCGCTGCCGCATTTGAAAAAGTTCTGAAAACAGATATTCCTGCTGAAACCCGCCCCATCGTGGAAAACTACCTATCCGAACTGGGCAAACGCCGCCGCTGGCACGGCCAAATCAGCCTCGGCTACGGCTACAACAGCAATGTAAACCAAGGCAACGGCATCAGCCAATGCGTGTGGGAAATCGCGGGCATGTGCCTGATGGAGCGCACCCTGCCTGCGCCAACGGATTCGACCTTCTCATCCTATAGCGCGACTGCCGAAAAAACCATCCCGCTCAAAGGGCATCACGGCGTACAGGTGCGCGGCGTGCTGTACGGCAACCGCTACACGGAAAAAGACAAAGATTCGGCGGCCATGCCGGATTACGGCTATCACAACGGTTCACTGTACGCGGGATACACCTATGCCGACGCACGCTCCTCTTTTTCCCTGCTGCCCTATTTCGAATACGACTTCCGCAACCGCCACACCCACTACCGCGCATGGGGCGCGGATGTCGACTGGTCACGCACACTCTCCCCTCGCTGGCGCATTAACTCACATGCCGGAGCAAAAAAGACCGGATACAGTGGGCAAAACAAAGATTATTTTGCCGACTATAAGCAATACGAACTGGGCGTAGGGGCAGAATTTTCTCTCACACCCCAAAGCGGCCTGTTCGCCAATTTTGATGCAACACGCAAAGCCTATCCCGAAAAATCTTCTTCCAGCAAGGAATATGCAACACGGCTGGGCGCATATAGTTTTTTTTCAAGCGGTACTTATCTCAACGCCATCCTGCTTCATCGCCGCAGTCTTTATGACGCGGCAAGTTTTGTCAGCGACAACAGACGGCGGCGCGACAATCAATACATCATGATAGCCGCTGTAGGCTTTCCGCAGTGGAACCTTAAAGGTGTGTATCCTGAATTTCGTTTTAGACGCTCAATCTCCCATAGCAATACAGCACATTACCGCTACCGTCAGAATGAATGGCTACTAAATTTTAAATACCGATTTTAAATTGAGTCATTTAGCAATACACTAAAACAGCGATACAACCATACTGTTTTACTCGTTTCTATTTCATGCCGTCTGAAAAAAGCCGATACACCTTTCCGATGTATCGGCTTTCGCTATCTGCTCAACGCTTAATTTCTGCTGGGCAATTCTTTTTCGCTCAATGGTTTGATGTACCAAATATCGCGGCAGTAGTCGGCGATGGAGCGGTCGGATGAGAAGAAGCCCATGTTGGCGATGTTGATCAAGGCTGATTTGCGCCATGCGGATACGTTGCGGTAGTGCTCGTCCGCTTTGTATTGCGTGTCGATGTAGCTGCGGAAATCGGCCATCAGTTGATAGAAGTCGCCGTATGGTTGCAACACGTCGTTGTAGCGGTTTGGCTCTTCGGGAGAGAAAGTGCCTTGGCTGATTTGGTTGACGACGCGGCGCAGGTCGCTGTCTCGCTCGATATAGCTCAATGGGTCATAACCGTTGCGGCGGATTTCTTCGACTTGCTCGACGGTGTTACCGAAGATATAGCAGTTGTCCGCGCCGACTTTTTCCAAAATCTCAACGTTCGCTCCGTCCAGTGTACCCATACAGATTGCGCCGTTGAGGGCGAATTTCATGTTGCTGGTACCGGATGCTTCTGTACCTGCCAGTGAAATCTGTTCGTGCAAATCGGCGGCTGGGATGATGATTTGGGCAAGGCTGACGCTGTAATTCGGGATGTAAACGACTTTAATCAGGTCGCGGATACGGGTGTCGTTGTTGATGACTTTGGCAACGTCGTTAATCAGTCGGATGATTTTCTTCGCCATGTAATAGGCGGAAGCGGCTTTACCGGCAAAGATGAACACACGCGGCTGCCAATCGAAATCCGGGTTTTCCAAGATTTTGTTATAACGGTCGACAATGTGCATCACGTTCAATGCTTGACGTTTGTACTCGTGGATACGTTTGATTTGGATGTCGAAAAGTGCATCGGTGTTAACTTTGATACCCAGCTCAGTTTCGATGTATTTGGCAAGGCGATCTTTGGCGGCTTTTTTCACTTCACCGAATTCTGCCTGTACGGAAGCATCGTCTACTTTGTCGTTGAGCTTGGTCAGGTTGTCCAAATGCAGACGCCAGTCTTCGTCGCCCAGATGTTTGTCCAAGAATTTGGTCAAGCCCGGGTTAGCGATGTTGATCCAGCGGCGCGGGGTTACGCCGTTGGTTACGTTGGTAAAGCGTTCTGGGAATATTTTGGCAAAGTCGGCAAAGATGGATGTGGTCATCAAATCGGAGTGGATTTTTGCCACGCCGTTGACTTTGTGCGAACCGATCACGGCAAGCCATGCCATGCGGACGCGACGGCCGTGGGTTTCATCAATGATGGATACGCGGCGGACAAAGTCGTCGTCGAAATTGCCGATGGCGCGTAAGGCATTGAGGAAGTAGGCGTTGATTTCAAAGATGATGTCCAAGTGGCGCGGCAGCAGACGGCCCATCAGGTCAACCTGCCAAGTTTCCAAGGCTTCGCTCATCAATGTGTGGTTGGTGTAAGAGAAAATCTTACAACACATATTCCATGCTTCAGTCCATGCGATGCCCTCTTCATCAATCAGGATGCGCATCAATTCAGGAATAGCGAGCACCGGATGGGTGTCGTTCAAGTGGATGGCGACTTCGTCTGCCAAAGTGCGGATGCTTGGGAAACGGCATTTGTGGCGGGCAACAATGTCTTGAACGGAGGCGGAAACCAAGAAGTATTCTTGCTTCAGGCGCAATTCGCGGCCGGAATCGGTAGAGTCGTTCGGATACAGAACGCGTGAGATGTTTTCGTCGCTGTTTTGTGCGCGAACGGCAGAGGCATAGTCGCCTCGGTTGAAGTCGGCAAGGTCAAACAAGTTGCCTGCGTGTGCAGTCCACAAACGCAATGGGTTGGCACATTCACCGCCATAGCCCGGAATGATTTCATCGTATGCCCAAGCGGAAATTTCTTCGCTCGGCTGCCATTCTTTTTTGTCGCCCAAGTTCAACACTTGACCGCCGAAACGGACGGAATATTGTTTGTTCGGACGGGCAAATTGCCATGCCAAATCTTGGTCGAGCCACAAATCAGGTTTTTCAACTTGTTGGCCATCCACGATTTCTTGTTTGAACATACCGTATTGGTAACGGATACCGTAGCCCATGGCCGGAATGCGCAGGGTTGCCAAAGAGTCGAGGAAGCAGGCGGCCAGACGGCCCAAACCGCCATTACCCAAACCCGGATCTTCTTCTTGTTCGCATACATCGGCAAATTCTTTGCCCAGTTGCTTGAAGGCTTCTTCAAACTCGGCATAAACGCCTTCGTTAATCAGCGCGTTGACAAACGAACGTCCAAGCAGGAATTCCATAGACAGGTAATAAACCATGCGTTTGCTGTTATCGATGTGGGCGCGGCGTGTTTTGAGGAAATCTTCCGCAATCAGGTCACGCGCGGCAAGCATGGCGGCGTTGAGCCATTGGTGTGAAGTTGCCTCCTTCGGATCTACGCCCAAGATGAAAATCAGCTTGTAAACGATGGACTTGCGGATGGTTTCGGCGTCCGGTTTAGGCATTACATAATCGTAACCGGAGATGGGGAGTTTTTTCTTAGCCATGGAAGCCTTTCTCTAGCGTGAGGCACTGGACAACGCGCCTGATGGTTTTATTAAAAACAACGAAACTCGGTTTTCAGACGGCCTGACAACGGCAACAGGCCGTCTGAAAGGAATGGTGCGTAGATTTGTTACAAACTAAGGAGATTATAGCGGAAAGATTCAAAAAAAAGGATATATTTTTCTTTATAAAACATTCAATTAACAATTAAACCATTCATCATCTTATCGGCATTTTCAATTTATACTACCAAGCTAAAAATGAACAAATATCGACAAAATATCAAAGAGTTAATCAATCAATAGTTTAATTCTCATTTAATTTGTTTTATGTAAAATCCAAATCCCCATATGCTCAACAACACATTTTCCTGATTCTTCGTAATTAAATTTCTCAGATGGTACGCAAGAAATTTCCCAATTGCCTTGAGGCAGGTTAAATAACTGACGACTACGTTTGGCATTGACCAACAGCAGCCATTTATCGTCCAAAACAATCTGAATCGCCTTGCTGCCCCTGTTGTGCCAACAATATTCCGTCATCGGGCTGCCATCAGCATTGAGCCATTGCACACGCTCTTTTTCCCACCAGCAATCATCTGTCAGCAACTTGATTTGACTTCGGACGCGTATCAGCTCTTGAGTGTAATTCTGCAACATATGGGACTCATTTTGCCAATCCAACCATGTAATCGGATTATCTTGGCAGTAGCTGTTGTTGTTGCCGTGCTGACTGTTGCCAAACTCATCGCCGGCCAAAAGCATGGGCGTACCGTTGGATAAAAATAAGGAGGCAAGCAGCGCTTTGGAAGTGTATTCGCGGTTGAGCAAAACTTCTTCATCATCAGTTTCGCCTTCTACGCCGTGGTTGTAGCTGATGTTTTCATTATGCCCGTCGCGGTTGTTTTCGCCGTTCGCTTCGTTGTGTTTCTCGTTGTAGCTGACCAAATCGCGCAGAGTGAAGCCGTCGTGTGCAGTGATGAAGTTGATACTGGCAGACGGGTGGCGGCCGCTGTGGTTGAAAATATCGGACGACCCGGCCAAACGTTCGGCAAATGCGCCCAAATTGCCGCTTTCCCATGACCAAAACGCGCGCATATCATCGCGGAAACGGCCGTTCCATTCGGCAAAAGGTTGAGGGAAATTGCCCAAGTGATAGCCGCCCTCGCCGATGTCCCATGCTTCGACAATCAGTTTCAAGCCGGCCAAAACCGGGTCTTGATACAGGACTTGGAAAAAACGGCCATACGATTGGAAATCGGGTTCGCGTCCCAATACGGTTCCCAAGTCGAAACGAAAGCCGTCGACATGAAACTCTTCGGCCCAATAGCGCAAGCTGTCTGCCGCCCAACGGGTAACGTCGCGCCGGACAATATTGAGCGTATTGCCGCAACCCGACCAGTTTTCATAATTGCCGTAAGGGGTGTGCCAATACCATAACGTGTTGTCGATACCGCGCTGACACAGCATCGGGCCTTTGTCGTCCTGCTCTGCCGTGTGGTTGTACACGACATCCAAAATCACTTCCAAACCAGCCTGATGCAAGGCTTTGACCGCTTGTTTAAACTCCGCCGCCGCACGCTCGGGATTGTCAGCATAAGACGGCTCAACGGCAAAATGGGAGTAAGTGTTGTAGCCCCAATAATTGCTCAAGCCCATCTGCTGAAGATGGTATTCATCCAGATGAAAATGAATCGGCAGCAGCTCGACCGTTGTCACCCCCAACTCTTGCAAATAGGCTAAAACCCGTTTATCGCACAAGGCCTTATAAGTGCCTGCATATTTCAAATCGGGGAACTGCTTGGTAAACCCTTTGACATGGGCTTCATAAATAACGGTTTTGCCCCACGGTATTTCCGGACGGCAATCTTTGGCCCAATTAAAGCGGCTGCGTCCGATCACGACGCTTTTCGGCGCAACGGCGGCATTGTCGCGTTCATCTTCCGGCCTGAACCATGCCATTTCTTCGGCGGTACGGTAGCTTGGTTTGCCGTCAATTTTTTTTGAATACGGGTCAATCAGCAATTTGTTGGTATTAAAACATGAGCCGTATTCTGCGTTTTCACGTCCATACACGCGAAAACCGTATCGCTGCCCTGCCTTAACATCCGGCACAAATCCGTAAAATACCGAACCGCGCCGCGAAGGCATCTCCAAACGGGTTTCTTTATCTTTATCAAACAGACACAATTCGACCTTTTCGGCATTGATGGAAAACAAGGTGAAATTCGCGCCCTTGCTTGTCAGGGTCGCACCCATGGGATAAGGCTTGCCTTCCTCGATATGCCATGATTTGGCAGTCATAGAATGATTCCTTGGTATGTATTTGGTTTCGTGTCCAATATAAGGCCGTCTGAAAATCTTTCAGACGGCCTTGAATCATATTGATATCACTATCTTTTAATTTTCAGCTGATTAGGCAGACATGATGCCCACCCTCAAAGTTAATTTACGCTTCGTCTTTGACTGCCGCCTGATACAGGTAAACGGTTGCCAACGGCGGCACGGTCACAGACAGGGAATGAGGTTTGCCATGCGACCAAACTTCTTCTGTCTCCACCGTTGCGCCGGCAGAAACGCCGCTGCCTTTGTAATGCAGGTCGTCCGAATTGAGGATTTCGCGGTATTCGCCGGCGGAATTCACACCGAAGCGGTAGCCTTCGCGCACCACAGGCGTGAAGTTGCTAATGACGATAACGCGGTTGCCTTCGCGGTCGCGGCGTTCGAAGACGAAAACGGAATTGTTGCCGTCATCGGCAACCAACCACTCAAAGCCTTCAGGCCATTGGTCCAATTGGTAAAGCGGCGCAATGTCTTTATAGACATGGTTCAACTCGCGCACAAAGTCTTGTACGCCTTTGTGCCAGCCGCCCTCTTGCTCCAGCAAGAACCAATCCAGTCCTTCGTTGTAGTTCCACTCTCGGCCTTGTGCAAACTCGCTGCCCATAAACAAGAGTTTTTTGCCGGGGAAGCCGTACATAAAGCCATAGTAGGCACGCAGGTTGGCAAATTTTTGCCAGCAGTCGCCGGGCATCCGTCCGAGCAGCGAGCGTTTGCCGTGTACGACTTCATCGTGTGAAAGCGGCAGGACGAAGTTTTCGCTGTATTGGTACATCATGCCGAAGGTCATTTTGTTGTGGTGATATTTGCGGTTGATGGGGTCTTCCATCATGTAACGCAAAGTATCATTCATCCAGCCCATATTCCATTTGAAGCTGAAGTTCAAACCTTCTTGGCGGGTTACATTGGCGAATGAAGTAGACTCTTCGGCAATTTCAGTCGCAGCCGGAACTTCCTCTTTCAACATGGTGTTGGTATCGCGCAGGAAAGCGATGGCTTCAAGGTTTTCATGGCCGCCGTATTGGTTCGGAATCCACTCGCCGTCTTTGCGCGAGTAGTTGCGGTAAATCATCGAAGCAACCGCGTCAACGCGGATACCGTCGAAGCCGAAACGTTCTATCCAATACAGGGCGTTGCCTTGCAGGAAGTTTTTCACTTCATTTCTGCCGAAGTTGTAAATTAGGGTGTTCCAGTCTTGATGGTAGCCTTCGCGCGGATCGGCGTGTTCGTACAGCGCGGTGCCGTCAAACTTGGCCAGGCCGTGATCATCGGTTGGGAAATGGCCGACCACCCAGTCGAGGATAACGCTGATGCCCTCGTCGTGCGCGGCTTTAATCAGTGCGCGCAATTCTTCCGGCGAACCGAAACGGCTGGTCGGAGCATACAAACCGGTTGCCTGATAGCCCCATGAGCCGTCAAACGGATATTCGGAAACGGGCAGGAATTCGATATGGGTAAAGCCCATGTCTTTGACGTATGCGACTAATTCTTTGGCAAGCTCTTCGTAAGTCAGCCAGAAGTTGTTTTCCGGATTGCGTTTCCACGAACCCAAATGCACTTCATAAATGCTGATCGGCGCATCAATGGCGTTGGCACGGGCGCGGAAGGCCGGTTCTTCCACTTCGTCAGGCAAACCGCGCACGATAGATGCCGTGGTCGGGCGCAGTTCCGCACCGAAAGCATACGGGTCGGCTTTTTCGCGCACATTGCTGTTGGCATCGCGGATTTCAAATTTGTAGAGGGCATTGAGTTTGACGGCAGGAATGAAGATATCCCAAATGCCGTTGTCGCGGTGGAAACGCATCACATGGCGGCGGCCGTCCCAGTTGTTGAACTCGCCGATAACGGAAACGCGTTGCGCATTGGGCGCCCAGACGGCAAAGCGTACGCCCTTCACACCGTCCAACTCGGCAAAATGCGCGCCTAAAGTCTCATAAGGACGCAGGTGTTTGCCTTCGGCCAACAGCCAGGAATCCATATCTTGCAACGCAGAGCTGAAATGATAAGGGTCTTCTTCAATCACAGGCTCAGTGTCTTCGGTGTAACGGATACGCAAAGCGTAATCGGGCGCATCATCGGGCAAGACGGCCACAAAGAAACCGCGTTCATCAATTTTTTCAGACGGCACGATGAGTTCGCCGCTGCGGCGGTTCACGATATCCACGCTTACTGCACCGGGAATCAAAACGCGTACCACTTCATCGCCCTCTGCAAGGCGGTGTCGTCCCAGATAAGCGAACACATCGCTATGGGTGGCAAGAAACAGGCTTTCGACCGTATCGCGCTCGATTTGGTCAAGTTCATGATAAGTCTTGATTTGGCTGTTTGTTTTCATGCGTACCTCGTCAATAATGGCAAGTTGGCCGCCCATGAGGCGGTGTTGTAGGAAATCTTCCAAAGAAACCGGCATTTTTTGCGCCCAGTTCGGATAGCCTTCGGTTACACCCGGGACATTCAGATTGTCAATGACGCCCAGCAGGTTTTCCAGTTGTACTGCGTAAAGCTTGCTGCGGCTCAATGCGCCGTATTTGTGCAAAGCCGCCAGCAAGGTTTCATCGGCTTTTGCCGGCATTTGTACGTCTGCACCCAGACAGCCGGTATATTTCAATTTATCCAGCAAATCGGCTTTATCGTGTTCGCGTTCATCCAAGGCCGTCTGAAAAGCGGCTGCATCAGGCAAAGTACCGAGTTTGAACATCGTATCCAAATCTTTGCCTGTCCAATAGCCCGCCAAGGGCGCAACATCGTGGGTACTGATGACCGTAATCGCCTGCTCGGGGTATTCTTCAGGTAATTGAAAACCGTTCCAGCCCTTGCTGAAATACATGACCTTGTAAGAGAACACTTGATAGCGGTTGAGCAGATAACGCGCTTGATCGGGTACCGTCCCCAAGTCCTCGCCGATGATGACGCAACGGTTGCGCCGGCTTTCCAATGCCAAAATGGCGAAAGTCACTTCGGCATCGTAATGCACATATGAGCCGAAATCCGCTGTTTTATCGTTTAAAACCCACCACAAACGACACAATGCCATCACATGGTCAATCCGCAACACGCCATACAGGCGCATGTTTTCGCGCAACAGATGGGCAAATTTTTCATAGCCCGTATGCTTCAACATTAACGGATTAAGCGGCGGCAAATTCCAATTCTGCCCTGTCGGCCCTAAAGGATCGGGCGGCGCACCGACCGATACGTCCATACAATAATCTTGGCGGTTTAACCAAGTATCCGCGCTGCCTCGCGCCACGCCGACCGCCAAATCGCCGTAAATACCGAGTTTAACACCGTATTCGGCAGCGGCTTGGTTGACTTCGCGCAACTGCTCCGCGCAAAGCCATTGCAGCCACATATAAAAACGGATTTCCCGCTCATGACTGCGCGCGAATTTTTCTACTGCTTCGCCATCAGGCTGATGAAATTCAGACGGCCATGACTGCCAACCCACTTGTCCGGGACGGCTGTAATACTGGTCCAAAGCCTCAAACAAACCGAAGCCCTGCAAAGCCTTGCCTTTTTCTAATACAAATGCTTCAAATGCAGCACGTTCATTTACCGCAGCCTCGCAAGTATCTTGTTCAAACGCGTTAAACGCCATGTGCAGCGCATCACGCTTGCATGCCCAAACCGCCGTATAAGTCACCGTTTCCGTAACACGCAAAGCGGCAATGCGCTGACGGATTTTCGGTTGGGCCAGCCAGTTTTTCAGTTGCTCGTTATAAGTAAACGCGCCGACTTTCTCGATATCCAAATAAATCGGATTAAGCCATTCGCGCGAAGAAGGGCTATACGGGCTGGCAAAGGCAGGCTTGCTGGTAAACAAAGCGTGCAAAGGGTTGATACCGACAAAATCCAGCTTTTTCTCCGCCGCATATTTCATCAAATTCAGCAAATCGGTAAAGTCGCCTATGCCCCAATTCCGCTCGGAACGCAGGCTGTACAAATGCATGGTCAAACCATTCATCCGACCGCCATTGGCAAGCAGTTTGGGCTGATAAACCGATTTAGGCGCAACAATCAGGCGTACAAGGCAACATTTACCACCGGTCTCGGCTGACAAAGTATAATAACCGCAAGCCAGCTGGGGCAGCTTAATCCAAAGCGTATTGTTGTCGCCCAGATATAAAGCCAAGTTCTGGCACTCATCCGCCTCATCAATCAATACGACCGCTTCAGCGCCATGAAATTCAGACGGCATCTGTAAAGATTCTTCGCCGTTTTCATGCGCGACCATCGTATTCAGATAAAGGCCGTCTGAATCCGGTTTGCTTTTGTCCAAAACAGCAACGATCGATTCCAAAACTTCAGGTTTGGTCGCATGATATGTACCGTTGATGTCGTGGTAGCCTAAATCAATACCGGCCTCTACAGCCTGCTGCTCCAATGTCTCACTCATTGCATTCTGCCTGTTTTACCAATATCTGAATCTTAATACAGATTCTGCCGCACCGTGATATGTAATTCATTGTAGTCTCAAACAAACCCCATATTTCCCCGCTTGATTTGACCTGAGCCAAAATTTCCTATTTATCCGTCTTATAAAAACTTAAAGGCCGTCTGAAAAGGAGAATTTCATTCCTTTTCAGACGGCCTTTATCATGCGTTAAGCCTGATTAGTGATGGTGATGACCGTGCGGGCCATGTACGTGACCGTGGGCAATTTCTTCCTCGGTCGCATCGCGCACGCCCTCAACAGTCGCTTTGAACAATACTTTCATACCGGCCAAAGGATGGTTGCCGTCTACTACGGCTTTACCGTCGGCAACATCGGTTACACGATAAATCAATACATCACCTGTTTCCGGATCATCGGCTTCAAACATCATGCCGACTTCAACTTCAACAGGGAATACACCTACATCTTCAATGCGCACCAGCTCAGGATCTTGCTCGCCGAAAGCATCATCAGGCAACAAAGCCACTTCAACGGTATCGCCTACATTTTTGCCGTGCAACGCTTCTTCCACCAAAGGGAAAATACCGTCATAACCCCCATGCAAGTAAGCAATCGGCTCTTCGGTTTTGTCCAACAACTGGTTGTTTGCATCGTACATTTCATAATGCAGGGAAACTACGGAATTTTTAACAATAGACATCATGTCGTCCTTAATCAATATTTATAAAGTCAAGTTCAGGCTATTCTATCACAGCTGTAACTAAACAATCGGTTTACCTTAAACAAATCCTTTTGGCGAATACAACAAAACCGAAAAAGTCCATATAAAAAACAAAATTGAATGATTCCAATCCATAAAAGTTGCTTTTTCACAACACAAAGTTGCTAAATTACAAAAATTTCCCTAAACGCAAAAACATTCCAAACCCTTAAAACCAATAACAAATAAAAATACACAACTCATTGAATACAATGTATTTTTAAAATCTTCATTAATAATGAATATTTTCAGATGATTTTTCGCGCGCCAATATGATTTACATTATTTTCACTATTTTCGTATTGATTTTAGCCAACAAACGGTTACGCAACGTTGCATTGACCTATCCCGTGGGGCATAATATTAAAAAATTCAGCAATGAATTTCTACTGTACAGGCCGTTTGACGGCTATTTTTAGTTTAAATCGATTTAAAAAAGGTTCTTAAAAATGAAAAAATCTCTGTTCGCTGCTGCTTTGTTGTCTTTAGCTTTGGCCGCTTGTGGCGGTGCTGATAAAGCTGCTGAAACTGCTGCTTCTGCCGCTTCTGCTGCTTCCGAAGCCGCTGCTTCTGCTACTGAAGCTGCTGCTTCTGCTGCTGAAGCTACCGAAGCTGCTGCTACTGAAGCCGCTGCTTCTGCTACTGAAGCTGCTGCATCTGCTGCTGAAGCCGCTGCTTCTGCCGCTTCTGAAGCTGCTAAATAATATTCTTTTGAATATAAGAAAAGCAGGATACCATTGCGTATCCTGCTTTTTTACATTCTTCATACTCCCCTTTCCAACTTGTCCGCCTGACTGCCATGCACCTTCACGACCGTTTTGCTGAGTTTCTTTCCGCCTCTGAAATCATCGAAGCCACTCCGGCCTTGTTAAACGACCAACGCCGCCGTTTTGTTTCTTCGCCGGATATTGTCTTACAGCCGAACTCTGTCGAGAGCGTGCAGAAAATCATGCGTTTCTGTTTTGAAAACCGCATCCGTGTAACCCCACAAGGCGGCAATACCGGATTATGCGGCGCAACGGTAATCACCAAAGGTGTACTGCTAAATCTCTCCAAGCTCAACCGCATCCGCGATATCAACCTTGCCGACAACAGCATGACGGTTGAAGCTGGCGTGATTTTGCAAAATGCTCAAAAGGCGGCAGCCGAAGCCGGACGACTGTTTCCGCTCAGCCTTGCCAGCGAAGGCTCTTGCCAAATCGGCGGCAATATCGCCTGTAATGCCGGCGGTTTGAATGTCTTGCGTTACGGCAGCATGCGTGATTTGGTATTGGGTTTGGAAGTCGTTTTGCCAAACGGCGAACTGGTTTCCCACCTTCAGCCCCTGCACAAAAACACAACCGGCTACGACTTGCGCCATCTTTTTATCGGCAGCGAAGGAACATTGGGCATCATTACCGCCGCCACACTCAAACTCTTTGCCCAGCCCAAAACCAAAGCAACCGCATGGGTAGGTTTAGACGATATTGAATCCGCCGTCTCGCTTTTGACTGCGGTGCAAGGCCATTTTGCCGAACGCTTGACCAGCTTCGAGCTGATCAGCCGCTTTGCCCTCGATTTATCTTCGGAATTCAGCCAACTCAAAAAGCCTGCTGATGCGGAATGGCATATTTTGATTGAACTTGCAGACTCTGTTCCCGATGCCGGACTGGATGAAAAGCTTGCCGAATTTCTCTATCAAAACGGATGGGAAAACAGTATCTTGGCGCAATCCGAGCAAGAGCGCTCCGACTTATGGACCTTGCGTGAAAATATTTCTGCTTCCCAACGCAAACTCGGCACCAGCATCAAACACGACATCGCCGTCCCTATCGCCCAAGTGGCCGCCTTTGTCCGCCAATGCGCCCCTGCACTGGAAACCCGCTTCCCCGGCATACAAATTGTCTGCTTCGGACATTTAGGCGACGGCAGCCTGCATTACAATACATTCCTGCCCAATGTATTGAGCAATGAAGCCTACCAATACGAAGACGCCGTCAATACCATTGTTTATGAAAACATCCTTACCTGCCACGGTACGATTGCCGCAGAACACGGCGTAGGCATCATCAAAAAACATTGGCTGCCCCGTGTGCGTACGCAGGCTGAACTCGTTCTGATGCATGCCATCAAAAATCAGCTTGATCCTTACGGCATAATGAATCCGGACAAACTCCTGCCTTCTTTGGATTAACCAATACAAAAGGCCGTCTGAAACATTTCAGACGGCCTTTTATCTTATCCAAACTATTTCAATGCCGTTTTCCAATCCAATCCGCCCAAGGACGGTACCTGTATCACTTCATTGGTATCCAAATTGACCGCTGTCAGCTCTCCGCCCCACAACGCGCCGGTATCCAAAGCGATGACCTGATCGGTATTAACGTAGCCCAATGACGACCAATGCCCAAACACAGTAATATAATCCAAATTCTGCCTATCGGGCGCTTTAAACCAAGGGCGCAGGTAAAGCGGCATTTTTTTCAGAGTGGATTTATATTCGTAATCCAATTCGCCTTTATACGTCAGCGCCCGCATACGGGTAAAGACGTTGATAATCATGCGTAGGCGCTCATAGCCTGTCAAATCGTCCGTCCACTCGGTCGGCTTGTTGCCGTACATTTTGCCAAAAAATTTCCTGTATTTTTTACCTTGCAATTCATCCTCAGCTTCACGGGCAAGGCTTTCGGCTTTATTAACAGACCATTGCGGCAAAATACCGGCATGCACCATCACATGCCTGTCGCCGCGTACCAAAAGCGGTTGATGACGCAGCCAGTCAAGCATGGCATGACTATCGGGGTGGGTCAAAATCGGCTCAACAGTATCACTGCGCTTGAGCGTTCCTTCACCGCAACCGACTGCCAAAAGATGCAAATCATGATTACCCAAAACCATTTGCACGCTGCTGTCATACTCTTTGGCAAATTTCAGGGTTTCCAAGGACTTCGGGCCGCGATTGACAATATCGCCGACCAGCCAAAGGGTATCCGTACCATGATTAAAGCCGATTTTGGCAAGCAACAAAGTCAGCTCGTCAAAACATCCTTGAATGTCTCCGATTGCGTAATGTGCCATTATTATTGTTTTCCGTTGTTATTCTTTTCAGACGGCCTCAAGCCCAGCCCAGGCCGTCTGAAAACATCAATTATGCATTTAAAACCAATACTGCTTCTGCTTCAACCTGAACGCCTTTAGGCAGGCTGGCCACGCCAACCGCCGCGCGCGCCGGGAAAGGTTGTTCGATAAATTCAGCCATCACTTCATTGAACACTGCAAAGTTGGCCAAATCGGTCAAATAAGCATTGAGTTTGACGATATCGTTTAAAGAACCGCCAGCCGCTTCGGCTACGGCTTGCAGGTTTCTAAATACTTGCACTGCTTCGGAGCGGAAGTCGCCATTGCCGACCACAGTCATCGTAGCCGAATCCAAAGGAATCTGACCGCTCATATAAACCGTATCGCCTGCACGGACTGCTTGGCTGTATGCGCCAATCGCGGCAGGGGCTTTGTCGGTATGAATAATGGTTTTAGACATGATATTCTCCTCAAGTAGAAATGTCAGAAACAGGGGGAAGCTTCGAATTTTACTTTCAACAGAAATACGTTTCAATAAAAGCATTCAATTAATGCGTTTAGCCCGTCTTGTTCTTCCTCGATTTTAAACCTACAATCCCACACATTATTCATTTCAAAGCCGAAATTATTATGTTTTTTGTCTTATCCCCAGCCAAAAACCTCAACGAAAAAGACCCCTCCCCCGTCAGCAGCTTTACCCTGCCCGACCTTCTGCCCGAAGCAGAAATCCTGATGCAGGAGTTGCGTCAGCTTGCCCCTCAACAAATCGCCGAACTGATGCATGTTTCCGATAAAATCGCCCTGCTCAATGCCGAACGCAATGCCGCATGGCACACGCCGTTTACGCCTGAAAACGCCAAACAAGCCGTATTTATGTTCAACGGTGACGTCTACGAAGGCATCGCCGCCGATACGCTCAAACCGGAACAAATCGACTACCTGCAACAACACGTCCGCCTGCTTTCCGGCTTATACGGCGTACTGCGCCCGCTCGACTTGATGCAGCCCTACCGCTTGGAAATGGGTACGGCCTTTGCCAACTCGCGCGGCAAAAACCTCTACGAATTTTGGGGCGATAAAATTACCGACCTGCTCAACCAAACGCTGAAGCAGGCCGACAGCGACGTTTTAATCAACCTCGCCTCACAAGAATATTTCAAATCCGTCAACACCAAAAAACTCAACGCACGCCTGATTACGCCGATTTTTAAAGATGAGAAAAACGGCAAATACAAAATCATCAGCTTCTACGCCAAACGTGCGCGCGGTTTGATGGTACGCTACGCGGCAGAACACGGCATTACCGAGCCTGAAATGCTGAAAAACTTCGACTACGAAGGCTATTCATTCAATGAAGCAGCTTCAAACGAAGCCGAATGGGTATTCATGCGTGAAGAACAATCTAAATAAAAACAGAATCCTAGATATTTTTTCTAAAATACCTCTTGGCAAAGGCCGTAAGTTCCATTAATATTACGGCTTCAAGAATGGAAGCGTGGCAGAGCGGTTTAATGCAACGGTCTTGAAAACCGTCGAGGGTTGATAGCCCTCCGTGAGTTCGAATCTCACCGCTTCCGCCATTCTTGATATTTTTTTATCTAGTGAAAATGAAATTCGAGACTTGATGATTCAAGTCTTTTTTTATTTTCAAATCCAAAGAATACCCAAGGGCCGTCTGAAACTTTCTATAATGCAGTTTCAGACGGCCTAATATCTTTAAAAATCCCCCAAATCCCTAAAGTCCCACCCAGACATTTAGGAATTTGGGGGATTTTTGCAAAGATCTCCGCTTTTCTGATCTTTACCGTCAATAGTATTGCCCTACCCATCACCAATGCGGAATTTTTGCTCGACCATGGAGAGGCGTTTTCCATGCCGACGCGATCGTGCATTCTGCCTCAGAGTCATATGCTACCGTATCGTTTGAAGTAGGATTTGCTGCATATTCTGAAATGTTGCCACAGAGTGTCGCCGTTACTTTTATTTAGGAGAAGATTGCGGTAAACGGCATTGTGATGGAGTGTCATTCGATGATGGTGTGGTGGCAGGACAGATCTTGAATGTGGTATCGTTCTTCTTGGGTCAGTTGCGTGTCGCTCATGGTAATCTTTCTTATAGGAAAGGCCGTATATTGCTGCATCCAAACTTTTCCATTATGGAAAGTTTGCCCTTCAAATCCGTTACTACTGGCCTCTATTTATCATTATTTAATCGCTACAAGGATATTTAAATGAAATGGGAAACCATTGCCCTGCATGCAGGCTATCAATCCGAACCGACTACCAAATCCGCTGCTGTCCCCATTTACCAAACCACTTCCTACACTTTTGACAACACGCAACACGGCGCAGACTTGTTCAACCTTGATGTAGCGGGCAATATCTACACCCGTATGATGAATCCGACCACTGCCGTTTTGGAAGAACGCGTTGCCCGTCTGGAAGGAGGCATTGCCGCATTGGCTGTCGCCAGCGGTATGGCGGCAATTACCTATGCCGTTCAAACCTTGGTTGAAGCAGGCGACAACATCATTGCAACCAAAACCCTCTACGGCGGCACATACAATTTCTTTGCCCACAGCCTGCCGCGCCAAGGCATAGAAGTACGCTTTATCGATCCGGCCAAGCCCGAAGAAATCGCCGCCAATACCGACAGCCGCACCAAACTGGTGTATTGCGAATCTATCGGCAATCCCGCCATCAATGTCGTTGATATTCCAGCATTCGCACAAGCCGCGCACGCTCAAGGGCTGCCACTGATGGTGGACAACACCGTTGCTACGCCCACATTGTTCCGCCCGATCGAGCACGGTGCCGACATCGTTATCCAATCCCTGACCAAATACATCGGCGGCCACGGCACAACGATTGGTGGTGCCATTATCGACGGCGGCAAATTCCAATGGGCAGGCAATCCGCGTTTTGAAAAAACTTTCAATCAACCTGATCCGTCTTACCACGGCGTAAACTACTGCGAACATTTTGGTGCGGCAGCCTATATCGCCCGTGCCCGTGTCGTTCCATTGCGTAATACCGGTGCCGCCCTGTCTCCGCACAGCGCATTTTTACTGCTTCAAGGTTTGGAAACCCTTGCCCTGCGTATGGAACGTCATTGTGAAAACGCCTTGAAAGTAGCCGAATTCTTAAAGAAACATCCGCAGGTCGAATGGGTGAACTATCCTTCCCTGCCCGACAGTCCGTATAAAGCTCTGATTGACCGTGACTACGGCGGCAAAGCCTCAGGTTTGCTGAGTTTCGGTATTAAAGGCGGACGCGAAGCCGGTGCGAAGTTCATTGACGCACTGCAACTCTTCCTGCGTTTGGTGAACATCGGTGATGCCAAATCGCTGGCTACCCATCCCGCTACAACGACCCACCGTCAGCTTGACGATGCAGAACTTGCCGGAGCAGGCGTCAGCCCCGACATGGTACGCTTGAGCGTGGGTATCGAGCATATCGACGATTTGCTTGCCGACTTGGCGCAGGCATTGGATGCCGCACAGGCATAGGCAATAGCAGCGCTAATTAGATGAAAAAAGCCTCCGCTTAAAAAGGCCGTCTGAAAATTTCTTTTCAGACGGCCTGAGACCTTTGCAAAAAAGTCCTTCCCCCGACAGCCGAAATCTAAACAAAGATTTTCGGCTGTTTTTGTTTCAAATATCCACTGATTCTACTCAAATATCCCCATAATCCCCCTT
>NZ_JBQCWN010000013.1:0-63152 GCF_051957355.1 Neisseria sp. P0018.S001
TTGTTGGGCTTGGGAAAAATTTTCCCCGACAGGTGCTTTCCCTTTCGGCAATGCAACTGCGCCCATCTGCGACTGTTTGACGGTGCTTGCACCTATACCACCCCAGTCGTATCGGGTTCGAGCATATGCGGCTGCGCTGCGTTGGGCGGCGCGTTGGATAATGCCGTCGAATCGGCCGCCGCCGTAACCTGCGTGTTTGGCGACGGGATGCGGCTGGTGGCGGTGGCGGTGAAGTACCGCGCCGATGTGTCTGCCGCCGTGCTTGAGCCGTCGCAATACGGCGTGGCGGGGCGCACGGTGGAGCGCGTTTATGTGGCGCAAAGTACCGCTGTATCAGGGCAACGGCGCGATTGCGTGGGCGTCACCCGAATTTCAGGCGCAGCATCCCTGCTTTGTGATTGCGCCCGAGTTTGACGAAATTATTATGGACGATACCAGCACCGCGTCCAACTATCTCGATGCCACTATCAACCTAATCAAACACTTGAAAACCAAGTTACCCATCGACGGCAAACGGCTCTACACCACCGGCCAGTCGGGCGGCGGCATGATGTCGATTGCGCTTCGTTTGCACTTCCGTCAGCGGACGGTTGCGGTGGGCTTTGCGCATAATGCCGTCCAGTAACTGATGCTCTTTCAGATGTTTCTGGTTTTCCTCACTGTCATAGCCTTTGTTGGCATAGACGGTCTCACCTTCGGCTATCCCTTCCAACAAAGGAGACAGGTGTTTGCACTCATGGGTATTGGCGGGGGTAATATGCAGTTTCTCGATATAGCCTTCCGCATCGGTGCGGGTATGTTGTTTGTAACCGAGTCTGTAGAGGCCGTTTTTCTTTGTCCAACGAGCATCTTTGTCTTTGCTCGGTGTGGTTTGGCCGCTGACTTGTCCTTCTTCATCGACTTCTATAGCCTGACGCTGTTTGCTGCCGGCGGTCTGAATAATGGTGGCGTCAATGACGGCGGCGGATGCTTTCTCTATTTTTAGGTTTTTTTCGGTCAGTTGGCGGTTAATCAGTTCCAGCAATTCGGACAGGGTGTCGTCTTGCGCCAGCCAGTTGCGGTAGCGGCATAAGGTGCTGTAATCGGGGATGCTCAGTTCGTCAAAACGGCAAAACAGGTTGAAATCGATGCGGGTGATGAGACTGTGTTTGAGTTCGGGATCGGAGAGGCTGTGCCATTGGCCGAGCAGGACGGCTTTGAACATGGATAACAGGGGTAGGCGGGACGACCACGGTGGTCTCGAAGGTAACGGGTTCTTTGACGATTCAGGTATTGTTCGATCGGCTGCCAATCAATCACCTGATCTAACTTCAACAGTGGGAAACGGTCAATGTGTTTGGCAATCATGGCTTGGGCGGTTTGCTGGAAGAAGGTACTCATGGAAAATCCCCTAAATGTCTTGGTGGGAATTTAGGGGATTTTGGGGAATTTTGCAAAGGTCTCACAAGGGATTTGTTGAGAAAAAGGCTGAGGAATATAAACAAAAAGGCCGTCTGAAATTTTCAGACGGCCTTTTTTGTTTTTGAATATTGTAAGTGATTGTACTACTGAGAAAAACAGGAATTAGCAAATTAAAATACTAGCATCATGAATTTAACATAATATAAATTATGCGAATTTGTACTAGTATGATGCAAAAGTCTTTTCTACAAATTATGGCCACAACCAAGCCCATGTGCTTCGGCCTTCTCCTTGCAGTAAAACTAAAGTTCGGCAAGCTGAAGCTGTGTTCATGCATTCGAAGCCGATGCCGTAGGCTGATAAAACTGCAGCAATTTTGGGATGCAGAAATTTTTGTTTTGCTCCTGTACCTATGATAATGACTTCTGGACGGTTTTCTGCTGTTTTAATTGCTGATATAAAAATTTGTTCGTTTAATTCTTCGATGGTTGTTTGAGGAATGATGCTCACTTTGCCATCTTGCCAACAAATGGGTTCTGAGTATGTTTGTTCACCGATTTGCAATATGCCTTGTGAGGATGAAAAAAATGATGTGGCTTCATCGATATGGTTTTCTGTTATTTTCATGGCAATTCCTGTTTTTATGGTAGAACGATTTTTCAGACGGCCTTGGGAAACTTGCAAAAAAAGGTGCAAAATCAAGCAATATCAGGTAGGATTCAACGTTTGACCTTGTGCATTGATGCTTTGCTCTGAATTTACGATTGCAAGCGATTATAACAAGCCTTGGTTTTTCGTGATTATTTTAAAGTATCGGCTCAAAAGGAGACACAATGAAGCCAGTAAATATCGGTCTTTTAGGTTTGGGTACAGTCGGTGGCGGTACGGCCACTGTATTGCAGGACAACGCTGCGGAAATCAGCCGCCGCTTGGGACGTGAAGTCCGTATTTCTGCTGTTTGTGATTTGAGCGAAGAAAAAGCCAAACAAATTTGCCCGAATGCTGCTTTTATCAAAGATCCGTTTGAGCTGGTTCAACAGCAAGATGTTGATGTTGTTGTTGAATTGTTTGGCGGTACTGGTATTGCCAAAGATGCGGTATTGAAAGCGATTGAAAACGGCAAACACATTGTTACTGCCAATAAAAAACTGCTGGCTGAATACGGCAATGAAATATTCCCTTTGGCGGAAGAAAAAAATGTCATGGTGCAGTTTGAAGCTGCTGTTGCCGGTGGTATCCCTATTATCAAGGCTTTGCGTGAAGGCTTGGCTGCGAACCAAATCCGCAGTATTGCCGGTATTATTAATGGTACCAGCAACTTCATTCTTACTGAAATGCGTGAAAAAGGCAGCGCATTTGCAGACGTATTGAAAGAAGCTCAGGCTTTGGGCTATGCAGAAGCTGACCCTACTTTTGATATCGAAGGTCATGATGCCGGCCATAAAATCACCATCATGAGCGCATTGGCATTTGGTACGCCAATGAACTTTTCTGCCTGCTATTTGGAAGGCATCAGCAAACTCGACAGCCGCGATATCAAATACGCTGAAGAACTTGGCTATCGTATCAAGTTGTTGGGTATTACCCGTAAAACCGACAAAGGCATCGAGTTGCGTGTACACCCTACTCTGATTCCTGAAAGCCGTCTGCTGGCTAACGTTAACGGCGTGATGAATGCTGTCCGCGTCAATGCCGATATGGTTGGTGAGACCTTGTATTATGGTGCAGGCGCCGGTGCATTGCCGACTGCTTCTGCCGTGGTTGCCGACATCATTGATATTGCCCGCCTGATTGAAGCGGAAACTGACCATCGTGTCCCTCACTTGGCATTCCAGCCTTCGCAAGTTCAAGCGCAAAATATTCTGTCTATGGATGAAATCACCAGCAGCTACTATCTGCGCGTTCAAGCAACTGACGAACCGGGCACTTTGGGTCAAATTGCCGCACTCTTGGCCAAAGAAAATGTTTCTATCGAAGCTTTGATTCAAAAAGGCGTGATTAATCAAAGCACTGCTGAAATTGTGATTCTGACCCACACCACAGTGGAACACAACGTCAAACGCGCTATCGCAGCGATTGAGGCATTGAGCTGCGTGGATGCTCCGATCACCATGATCCGCATGGAAAGCCTGCATGACTGAGCAACAAACGGAAAGGCCGTCTGAAGAGCAACTGGCAGCCAGAAAAAAAGCCAAGGCAAAAATCCGCACCATCCGCATTTGGGCATGGATTATTTTGTCTTTGCTGGCTCTGACCGCCCTGCTCTCACAATGCGCCATGAACAAGCCGCAGATGAAACAAAATGTGGTGGAGTCTTGCGTGAAAAACATTCCTTTTGCTGAAAAATGGCAAGCTGATTTGAAAGCAAAAGGTTTGGATGCGCAAAACGAGAAATTGGCTCAAGACTATTGTGTCTGCATGTGGGATCAGCCTTTAAGCAAACTCTCTGACGAGCAAATCCGAAACTTCGGTAAAATCAGCCCTATGGAGCAACTCAAGCTCTTGGGTGGCGCGGAAGCTTTTGAGGCACGCGATAAGCAGTGCGTGGCTGATTTAAAGGCTGAGTAAACCAAAATATCGGTTTAAGCCAAAGCTACAAGGCCGTCTGAACAACAGACGGCCTTTCTTATATTGATAAATAGTAATAAGAATTGATTTCATTATATTTTAAGTTTAAGATAGCTTGGTTAATTGCTTTTCTATGGTTGTTGCCATGCGTTACCACTTTCCTATTGCCATTGATATTTATGATTTTTTGTATACCGGCCGGTTTGACTATCTGGAAATCGGACAATCGGCAGAGTCTATTTTGCAGATGTTTCCTGCGCCTGATTGCGTCCCTAAAGGCTTGTTGGTACAAAAAGGCTGGAATATTTGGCTTTATGGCGATATTGAACTGCATTTCTCCGATAATCGGCTGACACAGATTCGTGCTGATTTTCAGCCTAATACTGCATTAAGCGGCGGCCGTTGGGTAAAGTTAAATCTGTGGTTTTTTGCAAATGGCTGCCTTGATGTATATGCCGTCATTCAACGCTTGGTACAACGCAATATCGATTTTATTAAAACGGAAACGCATACCAATTTGATTTTACAGCTGCAAAGCGGGGTTGAATTGATTTTTGAAAAATGTCGGGGTATGCAACTTGCCTCGTTCCGCAAACAAAAAGCCTCCCTGCCCCATTGGGCGCGTGAAACGGCTTCCTAAATAAAACAATGCCGTCTGAAAATATTATTTCAGACGGCATTATCAGTTACAAACCATTCAATAATTGTCGGATTTTCGTCATCGCAATAGAAGTCTGTTCATCACAGCCCTCAGTCCCTACTCCGCTATCAAAGCAATCAATGCTGCTGACGCTGCAAAAGTGGGTATAGGCCATTTTCAACTCCCTGGCCAAAACGGCTTCAGGCATACCGGTCATACCGAGTACATCTACCCCGTCACGGCGATAACGGGCGATTTCAGCTCGGGTTGGACGGCGCGGGCCTTGCAGGCAGCCATAAACAGCGGAATCGTAAATCGGCACATTGTGCGCTTTCGTGATATTCAATAATTCTTGTCGCAATTCATCGCAATAAGGGTTGAAAAAATCGGTATGGACGACAGGGCATTCTTGGCCTTCAAAAAAAGTATCTTTGCGGCCATAGGTATAGTCGATCAAATCGTCCGGCAACACTAAACTGCCATTTTCAAAATCGGGGTTGATACCGACGACTGAAGAAATGGCAATAATGTTTTCAACGCCTAAAGAATGTAACGCCCAAATATTGGCGCGGTAGTTGATTTCATGCGGCGCGATGGTATGGCTGAAGCCGTGTCGGGCAAGAAAAACAATATCCAAGCGCCCCAACCTGCCGAACAAAATAGGGCTGCTGGTTAAGCCGTATGGAGTGCGTATGATTTTTCGTTCGGTAATTTCGAGTTCTGGCAGTTTGGTCAAACCGCTGCCGCCGATAATGGCTAACATATAGACTTCCTTTGTTATCAATGGCCGTCTGAAACTTGGATTTCAGACGGCCTTAATATTATCGATTTATTTATGTTTGTAGAAATGGCTGCCGAAATAGGCAGATGCACCTTCACGTAGTAAAACCAGCGTCACGGCGGCAAGCGGCAAGCCGGCAAGCATACCGACAAAACCCATCAGTTGTCCGAAAGCCATCAACGAGAAAATCACCCAGAAAGGCGACAAACCAATGCGGTCGCCGACGATTTTAGGCGTAATGAAAAAGCTTTCCAAGAATTGTCCGACACCGAATACAGCCCAGACCATCAATAAGCCCTGCCATGAGCCATATTGCAAAAGCGCGGCGATTGTCGCCAGCAAAAGGCCGGTAAATGCACCCAAATACGGAATAAATACCAAAATACCGGCAATCATACCGATGGCAAAGCCGGAATCCAAACCGACCAGCATCAAGCCCAATCCATAAACCAAGCCCATAATCATCATAACCATCA
The DNA here is from genome assembly GCF_051957355.1 of Neisseria sp. P0018.S001. NCBI lineage: Bacteria > Pseudomonadati > Pseudomonadota > Betaproteobacteria > Neisseriales > Neisseriaceae > Neisseria > Neisseria sp. P0018.S001. The sequence goes on from NZ_JBQCWN010000013.1 coordinate 5,867, forward strand.
GCTGGCCACGCAGAAACTCGCCCAAAACTTCGTCCATATTGCCGCTGATACGCGTGTAAGTTTCGATAAAACGGCGCGGAACCAATTTACTGATTCCGGAAGACCAGCGTTTCCAATCCAACAAGAAGTAATACAGCAACAAAGGCAACAACACCAAATTGCTGACGCCGCTGATCACGTTGCCGCTTTGACGCATCAAGGTCGGAATCCATTCTTTGAGCGTATTGCTCAACTCATCCGTATGCGATTGCAACCATGCGATGATTGATTCTTGATCGATTTGAATATAATCCCCGCTGACGCTGTTGAGCCATGGTAGCAGTTTGTTTTGAACGAAGCCCACGATTTGTGGCAGGCGTTCGGCCAGATTATTAAACTGATTTAACAGCATAGGTATAATAATCAGCATCAACGCCAGTAATATCAGCAAAGCAAACGCCATAATAATCATGGAGGCCGGCGCGCGGCGGATACGCTTCAATTGCAGCCATTCGACCAAGGGATTCAAAACATAGGCCAAAACGGCAGCCACAATAAACGGCGTCAAAACATTGCCTAAGGCATATAAAAGCCAAATAAAGGCCGCGATAACGCAAGCCATAATAATCCACGGTTTTACACTGCGCGCTTTCTTTTGATACATAAAAAGGTATTTCCCAATTGATGTTTAAGGTTTTCGAAATAAATAAGCAGTATAACAGATTCACAAAGGCCGTCTGAACGCGTGACGGCTATTAAGATAAAATAAAAATTGTTGACAATAATGCTAAAAAAATCAGCCTGAATCCTCTAATTTAAGATAAAATACGCTCCGACAATCTACCCATACCCGAATAAGGAAATCCAATGAGCACTTCTTTGAGCTATCGTGACGCAGGCGTGGATATCGACGCAGGCGATCAACTGGTCGAAAACATCAAACCTTTTGCCAAGCGTACTATGCGCCCTGAAGTGTTGGGTGATTTGGGCGGTTTCGGCGCTTTGGTCGAAATCGGTAAAAAATACAAAAATCCGGTATTGGTTTCCGGTACGGACGGTGTCGGCACCAAGCTGAAACTGGCATTCGACTGGGACAAACACGATACCGTCGGCATCGATTTGGTTGCCATGAGTGTCAACGACATTTTGGTTCAAGGTGCAGAACCTTTGTTTTTCTTGGACTATTTCGCTTGCGGCAAGCTGGACGTTGCCCGCGCAACTGATGTGATTAAAGGTATTGCCCAAGGTTGCGAAGAATCCGGTTGCGCTTTGATTGGCGGTGAAACTGCCGAAATGCCGGGCATGTATCCCGAAGGCGAATACGACTTGGCAGGTTTTGCCGTCGGCGTGGTTGAAAAAGAACGCGTCATCAACGGCCGCAGCATTCAGGCCGGAGACGTTGTTTTGGGCTTGGCTTCCAACGGCGCACACTCCAACGGCTATTCGTTGGTACGCAAAATCATCGAGCGCGACAATCCCGATTTGGATGCGGAATTCGACAACGGTAAAACCTTGCGCGAAGCCATCATCGCCCCTACCCGCCTGTATGTGAAACCTATCCTTGCCGCTTTGGAAAAATTCACCATTAAAGGTATGGCCCACATTACCGGCGGCGGCATTACCGAAAACGTACCTCGCGTTTTGCCTGAAAATACCGTTGCACAAATCGATGCCAAAGCTTGGGAATTGCCTAAACTGTTCCAATGGCTGCAAAAAGCAGGCAATGTGGAAACCCAAGAAATGTACCGTACTTTCAACTGCGGTATCGGTATGGTCGTTATCATTGCCAAAGAAGATGCCGATGCAGTACAAGCTTTCTTGAGCGAACAAGGCGAAACCGTTTACCGTTTGGGCGCAGTTCGTGAGCGCAACGGCGACGAGCATCAAACCCAAGTGGCTTGATTTGAGATGCAATGCAAAAGTGCGGATGATGAATCCGCACTTTTTGTTTACACTGCCCTAGCCTACTTCTTCCAAAAAGCCGGCCAACTGCGCCGTATCGTGGGCAATCATCAGCTCTTCATTGGTTGGCACAACCAAAACAGCTGGAGAAGAACCTGTCGGACTGATAATGCCTGAATTGCCGTAGCGTTTTTCCATATTGGCTTTGGTGTCGATGTGCAGACCTAAGAAATCAAGATAGGAAACGGTTTTGGCACGGATGTTGCGCGAGTTTTCGCCGATACCGCCGGTAAACACAAGCGCATCTACGCCGCCGCAAGCCACAGCCATCGACGCAATGTATTTGGCAAGGCGGTAGGTCATGACTTCCAGAGCCAAACGTGCGCCTTCATGACCTTCGTCCGCCGCGATTTCCAAAGAGCGGCAGTCGTTGGAAAGTTCGGAAATACCGAGCAAACCTGATTTTTTGTTCAGCATTTCATCAACTTGGGCAACATCCAAACCGGCGTGTGAAGTCAGATAGCTGTATACGCCCGGGTCGATGTCGCCGCAGCGTGTACCCATTACCAAACCTTCAATCGGCGTGAAGCCCATACTGGTGTCAACGGATTTGCCGTTTTTAATGGCGGTAATGGATGCGCCGTTGCCTAAGTGGGCAATAATCATACGGATGTCTTCTAACGGTTTGCCCAAGATACGTGCGGCTTCAGGGGCAACGTAACGCATGCTGGTACCGTGGAAACCGTAGCGGCGGAAAGCGTATTTTTTACGCAATTCGCGCGGAACGGCATAAGTGTAGGCGCGCTCCGGCATGGTTTGGTGGAACGAAGTATCCATCACGCCGACATTGGGCAGGCCCGGGAAATGCTCTTGCGCAGCCAAAATGCCGTTGATATTGGCAGGATTGTGCAACGGAGCGAGCGGAATGCAGGCATTGAGTTCGTCCATTACTGCTTGGTCGATCAAAACAGATTCGCTGTATTTTTCGCCGCCATGGGCAATACGGTGACCAATGGCTTTAATTTGGTCGTGCAGGCCGTGTTTTTCAAGCTCTTTCAACAGCATACCTACGGCACCGGCATGATCGTTACGGCCGGTCAAAGCTGTTTGGCATTTTTTACCGTCTTTGCTGAACGTAATGACTGCTTCGGGCGTACCCAAACGTTCGCCGAGACAGCTTAAGAGAACTTTGCCGTTTTTACGGTCGATAACGGCACCTTTGAGTGAAGAGCTGCCGCAGTTCAAAACAAGAATGAGTTGGTTGGACATGGTGTTTCTCCTTTGAATTTTTGATTGTTTTTTTGGCTTCAGGCCGTCTGAAAAGAGCAAAAACATTTGAGAGCTTTTCAGATTGCCTTTGGTTTGGTGTTTAGTCAGGCTTTATGCCCAACCCTAATCTCCATTGCAGGTATCTCTACCTGACTAAAATTTGCTTATTTGGTTTTCAGACGGCCTTGTTTAATGGCGTGGCCGTCTGAAAACTTAAAAGCAATCTTCCGGCACTCGGACTTGTCCTTCCATAATCACGCGTGCGCTACGGCTCATGACTGCTTTGGTGGCCGTCCATTGTCCGTCCTGACATTCGGCGGCTGCACCAACGCGCAGTGTGCCTGACGGATGGCCGAAACGGACTTCTTTACGCGCTCCGCCTCCGGCTGCAAGGTTGACCAGCGTACCGGGCACGGCGGCGGCGGTAGCGATGGCAACTGAAGCAGTACCCATCATGGCGTGGTGCAATTTGCCCATGCTCAGTGCGCGTACCAATAAGTCGATGTCGGCAGCTTTGACGGTTTTGCCGCTTGAAGCGGTGTAATCGGCCGCAGGGGCGACAAAAGCGACTTTCGGAGTATGGGCGCGGGTGGCGGCTTCGGATACATCGCTGATCAAGCCCATTTTCAGCGCGCCATATGCGCGGATGGTTTCAAATTTTTCCAAAGCCGCGGCATCGTTGTTGATGTCGTCTTGCAACTCTTTGCCTGTGTAGCCCAAATCTGCGGCATTCAGGAAAATGGTTGGAATACCGGCATTGATAAGCGTGGCTTTCAGACGGCCTATATTCGGCACATCAATTTCATCAACCAAATTGCCGGTTGGGAACATACTGCCTTCGCCGTCGGCTGGATCAAGAAATTCGATTTGTACTTCAGCGGCTGGGAACGTTACGCCGTCAAGCTCAAAATCGCCTGTTTCCAAAACTGCGCCGTTTTGCATCGGCACATGGGCAATAATGGTTTTGCCGATGTTTTTCTGCCAGATTTTGACGATACACAGACCGTCTGAAGGGATTTTGGATTTATCGACCAAGCCTTGCTCGATGGCAAATGCGCCCACGGCGGCGGTCAGATTACCGCAGTTGCCGCTCCAATCGACAAAAGGTTTGTCGATGGAAACTTGTCCGAACAAGTAATCGACATCGTGATCGGCGCGTTCGGATTTGTCCAAAATTACGGCTTTGCTGGTGGACGAACTGGCATTGCCTAAACCGTCAATCTGTTTGCCGTAAGGGTCGGGGCTGCCGAGTACGCGCAAGAGGATTTTGTCGCGTGCTTCGCCGGCTTCCTGCGCAGCGGCCGGCAGATCGGTACGTTTGAAGAAAATGCCTTTGGATGTACCGCCGCGGTAGTAAACGGCTGGAATTTTAATTTGCGGCATTTCGGATTCTCCTTTGTATTTTTTAGTATGGTTTTTTCAGACGGCCCCTCAAACATTCGAGGCCGTCTGAAAACCTTTTTTAGCGTAGCCCGGGCATTTTGACTATGCCCGATTTACCTTACGCTGCATTTCCTTCTAAGAAGTCTTGTGCGAAACGTTGCAACACGCCACCGGCTTCATATACCAATACTTCTTCTGCGGTATCGAGACGGCAGGTAACCGGAACTTCGACGGTTTCGCCGTTTTTACGGTGAATCACGAGGGTCAGGTCGCACCGCGGTGTGCGTTCGCCGACAACGTCGTAGGTTTCCGTACCGTCCAGTTGCAGGGTATGGCGGTTGGTACCCGGTTTGAACTGCAGCGGCAACACGCCCATACCGATCAAGTTGGTGCGGTGGATACGCTCGAAGCCTTCGGCAACAATCGCTTCCACGCCGGCTAGGCGTACGCCTTTTGCAGCCCAGTCGCGGCTTGAGCCTTGACCGTAGTCCGCACCGGCAATGATAATGAGCGGCTGTTTGCGGTTCATATAGGTTTCGATGGCTTCCCACATGCGCATGGTTTTACCTTCTGGTTCAACGCGTGCCAGCGAACCTTGGCGTACGCTGCCGTCTTCGTTTCTCACCATTTCGTTAAACAGTTTTGGATTGGCGAAGGTTGCGCGTTGGGCGGTCAAGTGGTCGCCGCGGTGGGTTGCGTAAGAGTTGAAGTCTTCTTCAGGCAAACCCATTTTCGCCAAATATTCGCCTGCGGCACTGCTGGCCAAAATTGCATTGGATGGCGAAAGGTGGTCGGTGGTGATGTTGTCGGGCAAAATCGCCAGCGGACGCATACCTCTTAATGTGCGTTCCCCTGCCAGTGCGCCTTCCCAATAAGGTGGGCGGCGAATATAAGTGGACATTGGACGCCAGTCGTACAGCGGGCTTGGTGCTTTTTGTGCTGTGCCGGTGTCGAACATTGGAATATAAACTTCGCGGAATTGTTGCGGTTTCACATATTCGGCAACGATGGCATCGATTTCTTCGTCGGTAGGCCAGATGTCTTTCAGGCGGATTTCTTTGCCGTCTGCAACGCCGAGTACGTCGTTTTCAATATCGAACCGGATGCTGCCTGCCAACGCGTAGGCAACGACCAACGGAGGCGAAGCGAGGAAAGCTTGTTTCGCATACGGATGGATACGGCCGTCGAAGTTGCGGTTGCCGGACAATACGGCTGTAGCGTACAAATCGCGGTCGATGATTTCTTTTTGGATTTTCGGATCCAGCGCGCCGCTCATGCCGTTACAGGTGGTACATGCAAAGGCAACGATACCGAAGCCGAGCTTTTCCATTTCAGGCAGCAGGCCTGCTTCTTTCAAATAGATTTCGGCTACTTTTGAACCAGGGGCAAACGAAGATTTCACCCAAGGTTTGCGTTTCAAGCCGAGACGGTTGGCATTGCGTGCCAACAGTGCGGCGGCGACAACGTTGCGCGGATTGGAAGTATTGGTACACGAAGTAATCGCGGCAATAATCACTGCACCGTCAGGCATTTGGCCGTCTGAAGGCTCTTCGTAAGGTTTTGCCAAGCCTTTGCTGGCCAAATCGGCGGTCGCAAAACGGGCATGCGGGTTACTTGGGCCTGCCATATTGCGCGTTACGCTGCTCAAATCAAATTTCAATACGCGAGGATAAACGGCGGTTTTCAAGGCATCTGCCCACAAGCCTGCGGTTTTGGCGTAGGTTTCTACCAACTTCACTTGCGCATCGTCGCGACCGGTCAGTTTCAAATAATCAATGGTCTGCTCATCAATAGCGAACATCGCGGCAGTTGCGCCGAACTCAGGAGTCATATTGGAAATAGTGGCACGGTCGCCGATGGACAGACTTCTTGCACCCTCGCCGAAGAATTCGACAAATGCACCAACCACGCGCTCTTTACGCAAGAATTCGGTCAGTGCCAACACGATGTCAGTGGCAGTAATGCCCGGCTGGCGTTTGCCGGTCAGCTCAACGCCGACAATATCAGGCAGACGCATCATGGAGGCACGGCCCAACATCACGGTTTCGGCTTCCAAACCACCCACGCCTACGGAAATCACGCCCAATGAATCGACGTGCGGCGTATGTGAGTCTGTACCGACGCAGGTATCAGGAAATGCCACGCCGTTTTTGACTTGGACAACCGGAGACATTTTTTCCAAGTTGATTTGGTGCATAATGCCGTTACCCGCCGGAATCACGTCCACATTTTCAAATGCGGTTTTTGTCCAGTTGATGAAGTGGAAACGGTCTTCGTTACGTCTGTCTTCGATTTCGCGGTTTTTGCGGAAGGCATCGGGATCGTAACCGCCGCATTCAACGGCCAGAGAATGGTCGACGATGAGCTGTGTTTGCACCACCGGATTCACTTTGGAAGGATCGCCGCCTTTTTCGGCAATCGCATCGCGCAGGCCTGCCAAATCCACCAACGCTGTCTGACCCAGAATATCGTGACACACCACGCGCGCCGGATACCAGGGGAAGTCGATTTCCTGTTTTCCCTCAATCAACTGGCCCAACCAGCTTTGCAGCGTAGGCAGGTCGACTTTGTCTGCGCGGTTAACCAAGTTCTCAGCCAAGATGCGGCTCGTATAAGGCAGCTTGTCGTAAGAGCCTGGTTTGATGTCTTCACACGCCTGACGCGCGTCGTAATATTCCAAATCCGTACCGGGCAAAGCTTTGCGGTAGCGTTGGTTGGCAGTCATGTCGGTTCTCCTAAATCTATTCTTTTTTTGGTTTTGGGGTTTCAGACGGCCTGTTGATTCGGACCTTAAGGCCGTCTGAAACCATAAATTCTGTTTTATTGCTTGTTGTCTGAAATCTATTCGCGGTATGAAAAAAAATTGCTGCTCCGCTACCATCATTCCCGTATAGACGGAAATCCAAACTTAAATCTTTCAGCACTCTTTACAGCAGAACATTTCAACTTTTGAATTTCTGCCTGTATGGGAATGACGACAGCAGAACAGCATGTTTTCCAAACGGCCGGCTCTCTCTCTCTCTCGCATACTGCACTAGGCCGTCGAAAAACGAAAACATCATTTATTCATTGTTTTCAAACGGCATTTCGAGATGGGGCGGGCTGGCAGCCCACCCTGCTGTTACGCGTATTAGCGGTTTTCAATCTCCACGAATGCCAAATCTTCAGGGCCTGTGTAGTTTGCGCTCGGACGGATGATTTTGCCGTCTTTGCGTTGCTCGAGAACGTGTGCACTCCAACCGGTTGTACGGGAAATCACAAACAGCGGTGTGAACATAGCAGTCGGTACGCCCAATTTTTGGTAGGAAACGGCGGAGAACCAGTCCAGATTCGGGAACATTTTTTTCTCTTCCCACATCACGCTCTCCAAACGTTCGGCAATGTCAAAGAGGCGCATATCGCCGGTTTCTTTGCTCAAACCGCGTGCCACTTCTTTAATAACAACGTTGCGAGGGTCGGAAATGGTGTACACCGGATGACCGAAACCGATCACGATTTCTTTGCGGCCGATGCGTTCGCGGATGTCGGCTTCGGCTTCGTCGGCATTGCGGTAGCGTTTTTGAATATCGTAAGCCACCTCGTTCGCGCCGCCGTGTTTCGGACCTTTCAACGCGCCGATGGCGCCGGTGATGCAGGAGTACATATCAGAGCCTGTACCGGCAATCACGCGGGCAGTGAAGGTAGAAGCGTTGAACTCGTGTTCGGCATACAGAATCAGTGAAACGTGCATGGCTTTGATGTGTGATTCGCTTGGGCGTTTGCCGTGCAACAGGTGCAGGAAATGACCGCCGATGGTCTCTTCGTCGCTTTCAACTTCAATGCGTTTGCCGTTGTGCGAATATTGATACCAGTACAGCAGGATGCTGCCGAGGCTGGCGATCAGTTTGTCGGCAATGTCGCGCGCTTCACTTTCCGGATGGCTTTCACGTTCAGGATGAACGCAGCCCAGCATGGATACGCCGGTACGCATCACGTCCATCGGATGGGTATGTGCAGGCAGGCTTTCCAAAACTTTAATCACACGGATAGGCAGGCCGCGCATGGATTTGAGCTTGGTTTTATAAGCAGCCAGCTCGAATTTATTGGGCAGATGACCGTGAATCAGCAGGTGGGCGACTTCTTCAAACTCGCATTTTTGTGCCAAATCCAAGATGTCGTAACCGCGATAGCTCAAATCGTTACCGGTACGGCCAACGGTACACAATTCGGTATTACCGGCCGCAACGCCAGAAAGCGCAACGGATTTTTTAGGTTTGAAAGTCGGGGTTTGAGTAGTTTCAGTCATGGTATTTCTCCTTTGTATTTTTATGGGTTTTATTTTTCAGACGGCCGATGCGGATTTGTTGAAAGGCCGTCTGAAAGCGGTTACTTATTTTTGAAACAATTTATCCAGTTTTTGCTCGAAGGCATGATAGTTCAGATGCTCGTACAGCTCGGCACGGGTTTGCATACTGTCAACCACTGCGGCCTGAGTGCCATCGCGCATAATCGCTTCATAAACATTCAGAGCGGCTTTGCTTGCTGCGCGGAATGATGACAGTGGATACAGCACCAGTGACACGCCGTTTTCAGCCAGCTCGCTTTGGGTATAAAGCGGAGTGGAACCAAATTCGGTAATGTTGGCCAATACAGGTACTTTCACTGCATCTGCAAATTGGCGGTACATTTTCAAATCGGTCATGGCTTCAGGGAAAATCATGTCTGCACCGGCTTCGACACAAGCCTGAGCGCGTTCGATAGCGACATCCAAACCTTCTACCGCCAACGCATCGGTACGCGCCATAATCACGAAGTTCTCATCAACGCGGGCATCTACGGCAGCTTTGATACGGTCAACCATTTCATCTTTAGAAACAATGGCTTTGTTCGGACGGTGGCCGCAGCGTTTTTGTGCTACCTGATCTTCGATGTGAACCGCTGCAACACCAGCGCGTTCAAAGTTACGAATGGTACGGGCAATATTGAATGCACCGCCCCAACCCACATCTATGTCCACCAGCAAAGGCGTATCCACGTTGTCTGTAATGCGTCGCGCGTCGATCAGCACGTCTTCCATTGTGGTAATACCCAAATCAGGGATACCGCAAGAGCAGGCTGCCACGCCGCCGCCGGACAGATAAATCGCCTTGAAACCGCTTTGGGTGGCCAATCGTGCAAAGTAAGCATTGACACAACCGACTACGGCAAGAGGGTTTGATTCTTTCACGGCTTGGCGGAAACGTGCTCCGGCAGAGTGTTGACTCATCATATTTCTCCTTTATAGACTTTTTTTCAGTATTAATCGGACGGCTCAGTTTTTTCACAACTTGAAACGAACCGTTTAAAAAGAAACAATCGTTCTAAAAACTGTTTTCAGACGGCCTGTAAAATTTCAATCATCAACCATCTGAAAATTTAAAATCAATAAATACAAATAGTTATCAAAAACAATAAATACAATAAGGCTGAAGCGAAGGTATACGTTTTTTAATTTTTATTAATCAGTATATGAATGCTGTTGGGGATACAGATATTTTAAAACCCGAAGCGTTTGTAGGAATACGGAAACTGGATTCGGGTTGAGAGCCTTCAGACCGTCGGGACTGCCAATAAGCTGGCGACGACGGGAGCGGCAGAGATGGGAGAAAATCTATAACAAGAGAGAGTGGTTTGATACAGATTCATGATGATGTTCCTTTGTAGTGCGATGTAGTTTTTATTTATGGAAACAAATTTAAAAAATAAAACCGGTCTTGTCAAACACTTTTTTCAAAAAAATTATAAAAAATTCAGTTATTAATAAACGATTTTTTTGCAACAAATGTAAAAAACGGACAGGTTGCACCACATCAAATCCTTGTGTGGCCTAGCTTCTGTCCGTTTTGTACTTTTGGCTGATAGTCAGAATAATTGTAAACAATCTGTCTAAAAATAATTTATAATTGATTCATTTATAAAGAACTTTTAAATATGCCTTCTGAAAAAATTAAAATTTTTGCCTTTAAATTTTCAGACGGCCTTTGCATGATGACTACTCTGCACTAAATGCCGTCTGAAAAGTCTGTTTGCCAATGGTAATGTTGGTAGTGTAATCATGGCGGCCTTCGACGCAAAATGGCAAGCGGATTTGCGCAGCCTGCCAACTTTGCGGCGATTGTTGCGTCAGGTTGTAGCGGTTGAAGCCCATGTCCATGTTTTTCATGCTGAAACTGATACTGACCGCGCCCGTATTTTGCGGAACATTCTCTATCACAATATCAAACGGCTCGTGCGTATTGATGGATGTTGCGCGTACTTTTGAACCGTCAGGCAGGACGCAGCCTTGTATTAAATTACATTCGACTACTTTCGTTTTTGATTGCTGTTGCTGCCACCAATCCAAGAGCAGCAGTTTGGCCGCCGCAAACGCAATCAGTAAAACAGCGGCAATCAAAAGCTTTTGATTTTTACTCATTTCAGACGGCCTCAATGTCATTATCGGTCAAAACGGCATGCACACCCATGCTCTGCCACTGTTCGCGATAAATGGGAACCATACTTTCCGGAGCAGCCGCAATCAGCGGCATAGCCACGCCTTGCGCCAAAATATCCATAACTTGCCCGGCAGCCGCTTCATTCGCTACTTTCCATACGACAGCATCTGCATTTTGCACCTGCCGCCATTGTTCGACATTTTCAATGATTGGCCACGCGCTGGACGCTTCTTGCGGCTTGCCTTGTTGCCAATCGACAAACTCCAGTAATACCGCCGATGCAGTTTGATGAGCCAATCCATATGGCGCAACATGATATTCGCCCATACTGTTTTGACCGCTCAAGCCGCTTTTCAGACGGCCTTGAAGCTGGCGCGGAATAGAGAGGGAACGTAATAATGCGCTATTGGCAGGCAACATCGGCGCAACGGTAAAATCCCCTGCCTTTTGCCATGCCCATTTCTGCCCTTCCCTCGATTGGATTTCTCCCGTCCATTGGTCGGCTTCCACCCATAAAAAATGCAGGCGTACATGTGCGTGTTCGTAGGAATGGACTTTGGTCAGCCACGGCGTAGCGGAAAGGATACGGATGCCTAGTTCTTCTTCAAACTCGCGTTGCAAAGCTTGAAAATCGCTTTCGCCTGCCTCAACCTTGCCGCCGGCAAATTCCCAATAGCCAGCATACGGCTTGCCCTCTGGGCGCGAACTGAGCAAGTAGCGGCCGTTTTGGTCGAGCATAATTCCGGCAACCACTTGCACCAATGGACGTGTGTCTTCAGTCATCATGAGATTATTCTTAATATACGGCAGGCGGCGACACCTGCCGATTTATGCGTAAAAAAAACGATGTCGGGCCTATACGCCCGACCTTCAACAAATACCTAACCCTTTAGGATGCTCTATTTCAGAATACCTAAATCCGGCCTTATTTTTCCGCAATGACAAAAGCCATGACGGTATCTTCTTCATCGCTCATACTGAGATGGCAACTTCGGATACCCTGCTCTTCCAGCCATTTGGTCAAAGCCGGCGCAAAAAACAATTCAGGTTTGCCCAATGCGTCATGTCCGACACCGATATTGCGGAAAGACACCACGCCGCGTATGCCCATACCGACGGCTTTGGCAAAAGCCTCTTTGGCAGCAAAGCGTTTGGCAAGATAGTTGACCGGTTTGCCTGCCTGCGGAAATTCCAACAGCTCTTCCGGGCTGAGAATGCGTTGCGCAAATGCCAGTCCGAATTTTTTGTTCAGGCGGATAATGCGTTTGAGGGAAACAATGTCTGTACCGATTCCATAAATCATGGGTCTGCTCCTTGTTTAAATAGTCAGGCCGTCTGAAAGTGTGAATACAGGCCAAAGCAAACCGCTTTAGCCTGTATGGCTGATGCCGTTAAGGCAGCATTCTGGCTCTGAACATGACTTCCTTCATTTGGCGGACAGCTTCAGGCAGGCCGAGGAAGAGTGCTTGGGAAATCAGCGAATGGCCGATGTTCAACTCACGGATGGCGAGAATTTGGGCAATCGGCGTAACGTTGTGAATGGTCAGGCCGTGTCCGGCGTTAACGACCAAACCCAAATCGCTGGCGTAATGCGCGCCGTTTTGAATGCGCTCGAATTGTTTCATTTGTTCGGCGTGGCTGTGCACATCGGCATATGCACCGGTGTGCAACTCGATAACGGGCGCGCCGACATCATAAGCGGCTTGGATTTGCGCGTTGTCGGCATCGATAAATAAGGACACGCGGATGCCTGCGTCAGTCAGGATTTTGGTGAACTCGGCCACTTTATCCTGTTGCGCCAATACGTCCAAACCGCCTTCGGTGGTCACTTCTTGACGTTTTTCAGGAACGATGCACACATCTTCCGGCATGACGTTGAGCGCGTTTTCCAGCATTTCTTCCGTCAGCGCCATTTCCAAATTCAGACGCGTGCGGATAGCGTTTTTAACGGCGAACACGTCCGCATCTTTAATATGGCGGCGGTCTTCACGCAAGTGCATGGTAATCAAATCTGCGCCGTGGGTTTCCGCAATCAGCGCCGCCTCGACAGGGCTGGGATAAATCGTACCGCGCGCATTGCGGACGGTGGCAATATGGTCAATGTTTACGCCTAACAACATAATAATGTCCTTTCATTAAGGTTTCAGACGTCCTGAGCCTTTACCTATCAAAGGCCGTCTGAAAAAATTCAACTGCCCAAACCAAACTGCTGCAACTGCTGCAAAACCTGTCTTGATTTGATGCCCTCGGGGAGAAGGTTGTCAATCAAAAGTCGCGTTACTTTCAAAGCCTGCCCCAGACTTTCCTGATGAACGAAACTACCTTCCCTCAAATCGATTAACGTCGCGCCCAATACGGCAACGCCCTTATTAAGCGCATAGAAACGGTCGGCCTCGGCCAGGGGAACCACAGCCTCTTCAGGTGTGAGCCAATAAGTTTCTTCGCCATTGATTTCATTGCCGTTGCCGTCATGGAACAAATCGGGGGCAAAGCCCAAGCGTGTCAACAGCATCCATTCAAAACGGCGCAAAGCGGCAATGTGGTTGGCCTCGCAACAAATGGTTTTCATGGTTTCCGCCAAAACATCGTAAAGCTCGGGCAACGGATCTTCGCGGACGGTCAATTTCAGCATCAACTCGTTCACATACAATCCGCTGAACAAAGCCCTGCCCTGCGGCTGCGGCCAACCGCCTATCCATTCGGCGCGATGCAGGGTCTTCAACTCTTGCGAGCCATACCAAGACGCGCTCACCGGCACAAACGGCACCAACACGCCGCGCAACTCGCTCTGCCGTTTGCGTGCGCTTCTGGCCAACAAAGCCACCCGCCCATAACGGCGGCTGAAAGCCTCCACCCACAAGCTGCTCTCGCGCCACGGGGCGGAGGCAAGCAGAAAGATAGGTTCGTGGTTGATGCGGTTTGGTTGCGCCATAAGGGTTTGGAAAGATAAAGATTGTGTCGATTATAACGGAAAATCGATGCAAAAAGGCCGTCTGAAAGTCTACCTTCTATAAAGGCCGTCTGAAAACCTTTATAATCCGTTTTGAATGAATAACCGACTTTCCTGTGTTTATGCCGAAATTCCCTTTTAAATCCGCCCTTTCCCTGCTCTCCGCAGCCCTATTATCCGCCTGCTCGCTGGTAAAATATCAACCTATCGCCGGTATTGATACGGTCGACCTGCAACGCGGCTACCGCTTTGAAACCAGCCGGCTTCAGCGCAACGACGAAGACGATACGCTTGTTGTGTTGATGTTCTCCGGCGGCGGTACGCGTGCGGCGGCCTTGGGTTATGGCGTGTTGGAGCAGCTTCATAAGCAACAGATTACCATCGGCGGCAAAAAACAGTCTTTGATGTCGAATGTCGATGTGGTGGTCGGCGTATCCGGCGGCTCGGTTTTAGCGGCTTATTTTGCACTCAAGGGCGAAGAAACCATTCCTTTGTTTTATAAACGTTTCCTACACCAAAACTTCCAACGCCAAGTCGTCAAACAAGCATTTTCCATGTCCAATCTGCCCCGACTGGCCTCGCCTGAATACGGACGCGGCGATCTGTTGCAGGAGCAGTTTGAAAACTACCTTTTCGGTAAAACCACTTTCCGCGATTTGGAAAAAAATGCCAAAGGCCCGTTTGCCATCATTTCCGCCACCGATATGGGCATAGGCGAGCGTTTCAATTTCACACAGGAATATTTCGACCCGATGTGTATCGACTTGGGCGACTTGCGACTTGCCCGCGCCGTTGCCGCTTTAAGCTCCGTGCCTATGGTGTTCGCACCGATTACGCTCAATAACAACGGCGGCCATTGCCAATACACGCCGCCGCTGCAACTTGTCTCCGACAGCGAAGCCGGTAAAAGACAGCTGCAAACCCGAAAAGAATTTTTTGAGCGTTTCCAAAAATACAGCAACAGCAAAAACCGCCCCTACATCCACCTGATAGACGGCGGCTTAACCGACAATCTGGGCATGCGCAGCCTTTTGGATATGACGGAAATGTATCCGGAAAAAATTCTGACGCATAAAATCAAACAAAACAAAATCCGCCATATTGTCGTCATCAACGTCAATGCCCAAAACGAAGTCAGCAGCAATTTGGATAAAAGCGCGGCCGTACCCGGCTTCCGCGATGTTGTTTCCGCCATCGTGAATATCCCGATCGACCAACATTCGCAAGAGTCTTTGCGCCGCTTCAGGGCCTTTGTCGATCAATGGAACAAAGACAAGCAGAATGAAAACATCTATTTCTCTTTCGTCAGCCTGAATCTCAAAGACCTTCCGCCATCCCGGCTGAGGGACAAGGTATTGAATATCCCGACCAGTTTCTATCTGCCGCCGGAAGACGTGGACAACCTGCGCACCGCCGCCGCCGAGCTGATGAAACAGTCGCTGGACTATCGCAACCTGCTGGCAGAATTCGGAGCGCACCCCAATCCAGACACCATCTTCGCAGCCCCGCCTCCGGATGCACAAGAGTTCAAACCATTGAACGAAAAGAAAAAGCAGTAGTAAACTGTTCCATAAAGTGCGGCTCTGTTAAAATATATGCTTCATTTTATATTTCAGACGGCCTCAATACCCAAGGCCGTCTGAAACACTTAACAATAAATAGAATCCAACCATGACCAAATTAAACACTCCCATCGTTACCGACATTGACCGCCCCATCCTCGTTCCGCCCGGAGGCCATAAAAAAGTCCTGCTGCATTCCTGCTGCGCCCCATGTTCCGGCGAAGTGATGGAAGCCATGCTTGCCAGCGGCATCGACTACACCATTTATTTTTACAACCCCAATATCCATCCGCACAAAGAATATATGTTGCGCAAAGAAGAAAACATGCGCTTTGCAGACAAATTCGGCATCCCTTTTGTCGATAAAGACGACGACTACGAAAACGACCGCAAAGAATGGTTCGCCAAAGCCAAAGGCATGGAATTTGAACCCGAACGCGGTATCCGCTGCACCATGTGTTTCGATATGCGTTTTGAAAAAGCGGCACAATATGCCCATGAAAACGGCTTCCATATTTTCACCAGCTCACTGGGCATTTCACGCTGGAAAGACATGAAACAGATCAACGGCTGCGGCCATCGCGCTGCCGAGCCGTACGATGACTTGGTTTATTGGGATTTCAACTGGCGCAAAGGCGGCGGCAGCGCACGCATGATTGAAATCAGCAAGCGCGAGCATTTCTACCAACAAGAATATTGCGGTTGCGCCTACTCCCTGCGCGATTCCAATGCCCACCGCAAATCGCAAGGCCGCATCCCCATCAAGCTGGGCGTATTGTATTACGGTGATGAATCCACCCAATACGAGCCTCAAGCCGAAAACAAAATCCTTGTTGAGAAATAAATATCAAAGGCCGTCTGAAATATTCAGACGGCCTTTGTTCAAATCAGATGATTAACGGCGGCGGAATTTGCCGTGATCAAAATCATCAAATGCCTGATAAGCAGCTTGGCATTGAATTTTTTGCTCGGCATAAGGCAAACCGCGGAACGCTTTTGCCGCTTTACGGTTTTCCCTCAACTCAGCCTTGTTGCCTTTATAACGATACCAAGCAGCACGGCGCTCAAGGTATCTCTTACAAGCAGGATGCAATTTGTTTTTCTTCGCCTGCTGGTGTTTGCTCACATGATGGCCATGCGGTTTGGCCGCCGCTTCGGCAGAATAAGCACCCAAGCTCAATACGGCAACCGCCGCCAGTGCGGAACCTAAAGTTTTCAGTGTCAACATGATTCGCTCCCAGTTTAGGTTTGATAGTCATCCCATTATATGCCTCGCCTGATACCTCGACAAACTTCTCAATATGTTTCATGATAAATGAGTTTAAGCAATTACAGCACTATCCTTCTTGCTTTGCAAAATTTAACATACCGTCCATGAAGACAGAAGCTGAATATAAATTTCTTTATTTCATAAGCCTCTAGCCAATGTCTAACCAAATGTGATGCAAATGCAAAATAATGCCAAATCGCCACAAAGCCACATGAATCCTAGTCTGAGCCCTCCCTCTCCTTAATCAGCCCCCGAAAAAAGCGCATTGTCAAGTCTAGTTAAACAAAGAAAAATACATTATATTGTGCCGTTCAAAGCAATCACATACCGTATCTTGTGTTTTTTAATGGGAAGACTGAACAATGAATGCAGCAACGAATATTAAAGTAACCAAACGCGACGGACGCTTGGAAAATATCGATTTAGACAAAATCCACCGCGTTGTTACTTGGGCGGCAGAAGGCTTACAAAACGTCTCCGTATCGCAAGTTGAGCTCAAATCACATATTCAGTTTTACAATGGTATCCGTACCGACGATATCCATGAGACCATCATCAAGGCCGCGGCCGACTTGATCTCACAAGATACGCCCGATTATCAATATCTGGCCGCCCGCCTCGCCATTTTCCATCTGCGAAAAATCGCTTATGGCGAATTCGAGCCGCCTCACCTCTACGATCACGTTAAAAAACTGACCGAAGCAGGCAAATACGACCGCCACATCATCGCAGATTACAGCCGCGAAGAATTCGACGAGCTGAATGCCTATATCGACCACAGCCGCGATATGACCTTCTCTTATGCTGCCGTGAAACAGCTCGAAGGCAAATATCTGGTTCAAAACCGCGTTACCCGCCAAATTTATGAAACGCCGCAGTTTTTATACATTTTGGTGGCCATGTGTCTCTTCAGCAAATATCCGAAAGAGACCCGTTTGGATTACGTCAAACGCTTTTACGACGCCGTTTCTACATTCAAAGTATCGCTGCCTACACCTATCATGAGCGGCGTACGTACGCCTACTCGTCAATTCTCAAGCTGCGTATTGATTGAATGTGACGACAGCCTCGACTCCATCAATGCTACCACGAGCGCGATTGTGAAATACGTTTCCCAACGCGCGGGCATCGGCATCAACGCCGGACGCATCCGCGGCTTGGGCAGCGAAATTCGCGGCGGCGAAGCGCAACACACCGGCTGCATTCCGTTTTTCAAAATGTTCCAAGCGGCGGTTAAATCCTGCTCGCAAGGCGGCGTACGCGGCGGCGCGGCAACCTTGTTCTACCCATTGTGGCACATCGAAGCCGAAAGCCTGTTGGTATTGAAAAACAACCGCGGCGTAGAAGACAACCGTATCCGCCAACTGGACTACGGCGTACAAATCAACCGCCTGCTGTACACCCGTTTGATCAAAGGCGGTAACATTACCCTGTTCTCGCCGAATGAAGTTCCGGGTTTATATGATGCCTTCTTCGCCGACCAAGACGAATTCGAGCGCCTCTATACTCAATACGAGCAAGATCCAAACATCCGCAAACGCACTTTGCCGGCAACAGAATTGTTCTCCACCCTGATGCAGGAGCGCGCCGGTACCGGTCGTATCTATATCCAAAACGTTGACCACTGCAACACGCACAGCCCGTTTGATCCGCGCGTTGCGCCTGTTCATCAGTCCAACTTGTGCATGGAAATCGCCCTGCCGACCAAACCTTTGGACAACATCAACGATCCGAACGGCGAAATTGCCTTGTGTACTCTGTCCGCCTTCAACTTGGGCGCATTGAACAACTTGGACGAACTGGAAGAGCTGGCTGATTTGACCGTACGCGCACTTGATGCCCTGTTGGATTATCAAGACTATCCGGTTGCAGCCGCACGCACCGCGACCATGAACCGCCGCACACTTGGCATCGGCGTTATCAACTACGCCTACTATCTGGCAAAAAACGGCGTACGTTACAGCGACGACTCCGCCCTCGGCCTGACCCACCGTACCTTTGAAGCCATGCAGTATTACCTGCTCAAAGCATCGGTAAACCTTGCCAAAGAATACGGCGCATGCCCTCTGTTCAACCAAACCGTTTATTCGCAAGGCAAACTGCCTATCGACACCTACAAAAAAGACTTGGACGCCGTGTGCAACGAGCCTTTGCACTACGACTGGGAAAGCCTGCGCGCCGACATCGTCAAATACGGCCTGCGCAACTCTACCCTGACCGCACTCATGCCGTCTGAAACCAGCTCGCAAATTGCCAACGCCACCAACGGCATCGAGCCTCCACGCGGCCTGGTCAGTGTTAAAGCATCAAAAGACGGTATTTTGAAACAAGTCGTACCAGAATTTGAAACCCTGAAAGATGCCTACGAAACCCTGTGGCAGCTTCCCGGCAACGAAGGCTATCTGAAACTCGTCGGCGTAATGCAAAAATTCGTCGATCAATCGATTTCCGCCAATACCGCCTACGACCCGAACAAATTTGAAGGCAGCAAAGTTTCCATGAAACAAATGCTGAAAGACCTGCTGACCGCCTATAAATACGGCGTCAAAACCCTGTACTACCACAACACTCGCGACGGCGCGGACGATACCCAGACCGACATTCAAGATGATGGCTGCGCAGGTGGGGCTTGTAAGATTTAAAGCAGGCTAATTTTTGAAATATATCCAAGGCTTCTAGAGATAGTAGAAGGCTTTAAGGATTTTCTTAAATTAAAACCTAATTAAAACCTACTACTATATGAAGCTAAGTTGTTATTTTCCAGAAAAGGAAAAGTATGGATACCATTGGGCATTCTTAGCTGAATATAAACTTTATATATTTATTAGTGTTCTTTCAGTCTTCGCTATTTTAGCATGGCGATTTATTGATAAAATTCAACATGTTTCATATGGTGAATTAAAAATTAATAGAAAAGTCGACTAATTTTTAAAAAGAGAGACGTTATGTCCTGCGAACATCTTACTATGTCATACAGCACCTTTTCCAAGACCAAAAACGACGCGCTGAAAGAGCCAATGTTTTTTGGTCAGCCGGTAAATGTTGCCCGTTATGACCAGCAGAAATACGAAGTATTTGAAAAACTGATCGAAAAACAATTGTCTTTCTTCTGGCGTCCCGAAGAAATCGACGTGTCGCGCGACCGTATCGACTATGCCAATCTGCCCGAACACGAAAAACATATTTTCATCAGCAATCTGAAATACCAAACCCTGCTCGATTCGATCCAAGGCCGCAGCCCGAATGTTGCGTTCTTGCCTTTGGTGTCGATTCCCGAGCTGGAAACGTGGATTGAAACGTGGAGCTTCAGCGAAACCATCCACTCGCGCAGCTACACTCATATCATCCGCAATATCGTGAATGATCCTTCAGTCGTGTTCGATGATATTGTGCAAAACAAATACATCATCGCCCGTGCTGAAGACATTGCCTGCTATTACGATGATTTGATTGAATACACCCAATATTACAATCTGTTGGGCGAAGGTTCGCACAATATCGGCGGCAAGCTTGTTACCGTGTCTTTACGCGAGTTGAAGAAAAAGCTCTATCTCTGCCTGATGTGCGTCAATGTATTGGAAGCCATCCGCTTCTACGTTTCATTCGCCTGCTCTTTCGCCTTTGCCGAGCGTGAATTGATGGAAGGTAACGCAAAAATCATCAAACTGATTGCCCGTGACGAAGCCCTGCACCTGACCAGCACCCAGCATATGCTCAACCTGATGCGCGCCGGTGCCGATGATCCTGAAATGGCTGAAATTGCAAATGAATTGCAGGACGAGTGTTTCAACCTCTTCAAAAAAGCAGCCGAGCAGGAAAAAGAATGGGCGGCTTATCTGTTTAAAGACGGCTCAATGATTGGCCTGAATAAAGAAATTTTGGCTCAATACGTTGAATACATCACTAATCTGCGTATGCAGGCGGTTGGCCTTCCTGCCGGATTTGAAGGTGCGACCCAAAATCCAATTCCTTGGATTAACGCGTGGCTGTCTTCTGACAATGTACAGGTTGCGCCGCAGGAAGTGGAAATTTCCTCTTACCTGATTGGTCAGATTGATTCGGAAGTCAATGCCGACGATTTAGGCGATTTCGAGCTGTAATCGAACATTCGGTTTTATGATCAAGGCCGTCTGAACGGTGTGGCAGAAATCTTTGATTTCGTCTTTACACCGTTTCAGACGGCCTTTCCAATCCAAACAAATCATATGGCACTCATCAGCACACACGACAAAACCTTCCAACTCCAACAAGGCGAAACCTTATTGGAGGGCTTGGAGCGCACCGGACATGAGGTTGAATACCAATGTCGCAGCGGTTATTGCGGTTCATGCCGGGTTAAAATCTTGGATGGGAAAGTCTCTTATGATAATTTTCCGCTCGCTTTTGTCGCGCCCGGAGAAATTTTGCCGTGCTGCTGTCGGGTTACTGAAGACATCAAGCTCGATTGTCGAGAGCGCATCAAAGAGCCGGATTTATTTGATGTCGATTTATTTGAAGACAAATAAAAAATGCCGTCTGACCATTGCGGTCGAAATCTTTGATTACATTTCCACCGTTCAGACGGCATTTTGTATGGTTAAGCTTATTTACGCTCGCCAACTGGTAAAACTGTCTTGCCGAAAGATTCGTTGATGACTTCTGCCGCTGCCAAGTAGAACGCACCAAGTGCAGTTACCAAGCCTAAGCAACCGCCGATATGGACGATGCTATGATTTTCCATGCCATCGCCAATACCCAATGCAAAGAAAGTCAGTGTCAAGCAAAAGAAAATACCGCTCAATACTTTAGGCTTGGTCAAGGTGGCCACAAACATCATTAGCGAAAACATCCCCCATGCACAGAGATACCAACCGATAAATGCCGGGGCTGTTTCACCTTTGAAAAAGATGGTAAACAAAGCCCATGTCCACCAGAAGGCGCCATAGCTGATAAAAGCGGTAAAGCCAAACGTATTGCCTTTCTTGAACTCAAACATACCGGCAATAACTTGGGCGATACCACCAAAGGCGAGAGCCATGCCCAAAACTAAGCCGACACCCTCTTGAGCAGTAAAAAAGCCGCCGTTAATCAGACTGAGCAACCAAGTTGTCAATGCAAAGCCGCACAAGCCGACAGGACCAGGGTTCGCCAAATTTTCTTTAGTAGTAGTCATTTTATTTCTCCTCTAGTTATTAGAAATAGGAAGCCCATTGTTACAGGTTTTATTTAAAATTAAAAGAAATAAATTTAAAAAAATCAGGCCGTATGAAAAATATTTTTCAGACGGCCTTGAATATTAATAATTAAACTATCCCAAAATTGCCAAGATTTTCCTTAATTCTTTGGCATCAATTTGGCCGGGGGCCGACGTTTTTTGTGCCGCACCAAAGGTAATGGCCGAGCCGAAAGTCGAGCCGGCCAAGCGACTGACGACTCCGATTTTACCCATAGACATAGTAATAATCGGGCGATTGATAATTTGTGAAACATCATATGTTGCCTGTAATAAGGTCAATACATCTTGCGGCGATTGCGGCATCACGGCAATTTTGCAGATATCCGCGCCCCACTCGGCCATTGTTTTCAGACGGCCTGTAATGTCTGCCAAAGACGGAGTGGCTTGGAAATCGTGATTGCAAAGCAAGGCGGCAGTTTGATACTCATGCGCCAAAGCTATGGTTTGTTTTATGCCGCTTTCCTCGGCAAAAAGCTCGATGTCGATCATATCGGCTTGTTTGGAACGGATAATTTTTTCCAATAATCCAAAATAATAGTCGTCAGAACAAGGCGTATTACCACCCTCTTGCGCCCTTCTAAACGTAAACAGTAAAGGCTTGTCAGGAAAAGCCTGTCGGGCAATACCTAGTTGCTCGGCAATAAAATCGGCATCAAGCGCAGCTTGAAAAAAATCCGCACGAAATTCAATAATGTCAAAAGCCGTCTCTTTCAATACGTGCAAAGCCTGCTCCAATTCCTGCGTATTGGCGGCCACCAGCGGTACGGCAATTTTAGGCAGGCCTTTGCCGATCTCGATATTTTTGATGATGACAGGTTTCATATTGTTCCTTTTTGCTCTTCAAGCCAATCAGTGCAGATGCTCATAAATGGTTTCTGCCAAGGCTTTGCTGATGCCTTCAACTTTTTCCAAGTCCTCACGGCTGGCCGCAATCACGCCGCGTAAACCGCCAAATCGGGTAAGCAATGCTTGGCGGCGTTTGCTGCCAATACCGGGGATTTCGCTAAGTGAGGAAGTAACGCGTGCTTTGTCGCGTTTTTTGCGGTGACCTGTAATCGCAAAGCGGTGCGATTCATCGCGTACGGTTTGCAATAAATGCAAGGCCGGGCTGTTTGGCGACAGGCGGAAGACTTCGCCGGTAAAAGGCAGTATGAGTTCTTCCATACCGGCTTTGCGCTCAGGGCCTTTGGCGATACCGACCAAAGGTATGTGCAGCCCGAGTTCTTCCCATACTGATACGGCTACGCCGATTTGCCCTTTGCCGCCGTCAATCAACACGACATCCGGCCATTTGACGCTTTCGCCGTTGGCTTCGGCCTCCTGCATTTTGCCGTAACGGCGCGTCAACACTTCGCGCATGGCGGCGTAGTCGTCGCCGGGTTTGGCAGTCGTAATGTTGTAGCGGCGGTATTGCGAAGGCTGGATGCTTTGCTCATCGTACACAACGCAGGATGCAATAGTGGCCTCGCCTTGTGTGTGGCTGATATCGAAACATTCAAGGCGGTTGAGGCCGTCTGAATCCATGCCGAGGATTTTTGCCAGTTCGTCAATACGGTGTTGCTGGCTGCTTTGTTGCAGGCGGCGTTGGGCGATCGCCATTTGTGCGTTTTGTTCCGCCATTTTCAACCAGACTTTGCGTTCGCCTATGGTCTTGGTGACAAATTGCATCTGCTTGCCGTGTTCGCCTTCCAAAGCCTCTTTCAGCGCATCGGGAACGGGAAAGTTACTGATGATGATGTCGGGTTTGCTTTTGCCCAGATAGTGTTGGGCGACGAAGGCTTCAGCGTAATCTTGTCCGT
The DNA here is from genome assembly GCF_051957355.1 of Neisseria sp. P0018.S001. NCBI lineage: Bacteria > Pseudomonadati > Pseudomonadota > Betaproteobacteria > Neisseriales > Neisseriaceae > Neisseria > Neisseria sp. P0018.S001. The sequence goes on from NZ_JBQCWN010000013.1 coordinate 29,648, forward strand.
TTGGCTCGGGATCGTTTTTGGTGTCGGGGAAAAAGCTTTTGTCGCCTACGTGCCGCCCACCGCGGATGCTGACCCAGTGTATGCAGACCAGGCCGTCTGAAACTGCCAGCGCAAGCAAATCGATGTCGTTTGGATTGTTCGGATTTTTACTGTCGATAAACTGATTACTCTGCATGATGCCGAGCGCTTGAATTTGATCGCGGTAACGGGCGGCTTCTTCAAATTGCAGATTCGCGGCGGCAGTTTGCATTTTGTGTTGCAAGGTGCGCGTCAATTCGTCGGTTTTGCCATTAAGGAAAGTCGCAGCTTCACGCACGCTGTCACGATAATCTTCTTCGCTGATGTGGCCGACACAAGGCGCGGTACAGCGTTTGATTTGGTACAGCAGACAAGGACGGTCGCGATGCTCGAATACACTGTCTTCGCAGGTACGCAGCATAAAGACTTTTTGCAACACTTGAATGCTGTCGCGCACGGCGTTGCTGTTTGGATACGGGCCGAAATATTGATTAGGCTTTTTTAGCGTGCCGCGGTAATACGCCATTTGCGGATATTGATGGCCGCTGAGCATCAAATAAGGATAGCTTTTGTCATCGCGGAAAAGGATATTGTATTTCGGCGACAGGGCTTTGATGAAGTTGTTTTCGAGAATCAGCGCTTCGGCTTCGGAACGCGTGATGGTGGTTTCGATGTGGTGAACCTGTTTTACCATCAATGCGATGCGCGGCGAATGGTCGTTTTTTTGGAAATAGCTGGAAACGCGCCGCTTGAGATTGACCGCTTTGCCAACATACAAAACATTGTTGTCTTCGTCAAAAAAACGGTACACGCCCGGCAGATTAGGCAGATTTTTCAGAAAAAGTGGTAAATCGAACGGTTCGGTTGCGCTCACGGGATTTTCTTTTGGAATAAGCGGGCCGTCTGAAAATTTTTCAGACGGCCTTGTTCATTGAGGTTTAAGATTCTTGAGACGGGGTATCTTCAGCTTCTACCACTTGGTTTTCAGCTGCATCGCTTTCCAGAGCAGCTTCATCTTCAGCCTCTTCGGCCACACGCTCCAAGCTGACCAAGGTTTCACCTTCATCCAGATTAATCAGGCGGACACCTGCGGCAGCACGACCGGTCTCGCGGATTTGCTCAACTTTGGTACGAATCAGGACGCCGCCGCTGGTAATCAGCATCAGGTCATCGGTTTCGCTAACCAAAGTGGCGGCAACCAAATCGCCGTTACGCTCGCCGGTATTGATGGCGATATTGCCTTGTCCACCTTTGTTTTTACGGCTGTAATCGGCAATCGGGGTACGTTTGCCATAGCCGTTGGCGGTAGCAGTCAATACTTGCAAGTCGCTTTGCTCGGCCTCGGGGGCGAAGGTAATCAAGCTGACAATCTTGCCATCGGCCGGCAGGCGCATACCGCGCAAACCGCCGCTGCCGCGACCGGACGGACGGACACCGTGTTTGCCGCTTGGCAATGCGTTTTCGGCATTTTCATCATCCAGGCCGTCTGAATCTTCGTTTTCGGTTTCGATATCTGCATCTTCTGCTTCATCGTTACCGGATTTTTCCCAATATTCGTTAAAGCGGATGGCTTTGCCCAAGTTGGAGAACAACATAATGTCGTCCGCACCGCCGGTTTGCGCTGCGCCGACCAAGTAATCGCCTTCTTTAAGCGCGATGGCTTTGATGCCTTGGCTGCGGACGTTTTTAAACGCAGACAGCTGGACTTTTTTCACCATGCCTTGTGCAGTAGCGAAGAAGACGTATTGGTCTTCCGGGAACTCGCGGACGGCCAAGATGGCGCTGACTTTTTCGCCTTCTTCCAATTGGATAACGTTGTTAATCGGACGTCCGCGGCTGTTGCGGCCACCTTCCGGCAGTTTGTACACTTTAATCCAATGGCACTTGCCCAAGTTGGTGAAGCACATCAAATAATCATGCGTGTTGGCAACAAACAGGGTTTCGATAAAGTCTTCGTCTTTGGTTGCCGCTGCCTGTTTGCCGCGGCCGCCGCGACGTTGCGCCTGATAATCGGTAGTCGGCTGGGTTTTGATGTAGCCGCCATGAGTCAGGGTAACGACCATTTCGCGTTGCGGAATCAGGTCTTCATCGGCGATATCGCCGCCAAACGGATTGATTTCGCTGCGACGCTCATCGCCGAAGTTGGCTTTGATGTCTGCCAATTCTTCGCGGATGATTTGGGTAACGCGCTCTGGTTTGGAAAGAATATCCACGAAATCAATGATTTTACTCATCAGGTTTTTATATTCGCCGACAATTTCTTCCTGATCGAGGCCGGTCAGGTTACGCAGGCTCATGCGCAGGATGGCATCGGCTTGCAATTCGCTCAGATAATAGCCTTGACTGTGCAGACCCAAATTCTCTGGCAAGCCTTCAGGGCGCATCATGTGCAGGTCTAAATCGGTACGGCTGAGCATGTCTTCAACCAAGCTGCTGCGCCATGGGCGGGACAGCAGTTTTTCTTTGGCTTCCGGCGCATTGGCAGATTCTTTGATCAGACGAATGATTTCGTCGATATTGGACAAGGCCACCGCTTTACCTTCGGCAATATGGCCTTCATGACGCGCTTTTTTCAGGCGGAATAAAGTACGACGGGTAACGACTTCGCGACGGTGGCGCAGGAACTCGGACAGGATTTGTTTCAGGTTCAGCAGACGCGGCTGGCCGTCAACCAAGGCCACCATGTTGATACCGAAGCTGTCTTGCAGCTGGGTCAGTTTATAGAGTTGGTTCAAAACGACTTCGGCATTTTCATTGCGTTTCAATTCGATTACGACACGCATACCGGATTTGTCGGACTCGTCGCGCAGGTCGGATACGCCTTCCAGCGTTTTTTCGCGTACCAACTCGCCGATTTTCTCAACCAGCTTGGCTTTGTTTACTTGATATGGGATTTCATCGATAACGATGGCTTCGCGTTCGCCATTTTTACCAATAGGCTCAATATGGGTTTTACCGCGCATTACCACGCGGCCACGGCCGGTTTTATAGCCTTCGCGAACGCCGCTCAAACCGTAAATAGTTGCGCCTGTTGGGAAATCGGGCGCTTGGATGATATTGATCAGCTCGTCGATTTCAGTTTCAGGCTCGTCCAACAAACGTAGGCAGGCATTGATGGTATCGCCCAAATTGTGCGGCGGGATATTGGTTGCCATACCGACGGCAATACCGGACGAACCATTGACTAACAGCGCAGGGAAACGGGTCGGCAATACCAGCGGCTCATGTTCGCTACCGTCATAGTTGGGGCCGAAATTAACGGTTTCTTCCTCGATATCCGCCAGCATTTCATGGGAAATTTTTTCCATGCGGATTTCGGTATAACGCATGGCTGCTGCGGCCAAGCCGTCGACAGAACCGAAGTTGCCCTGACCGTCGATCAGTACATAACGCATGGAGAAGTCTTGCGCCATACGGACGATGGTGTCGTAAACGGCTGTATCGCCGTGGGGGTGGTATTTACCAATAACGTCGCCGACGATACGCGCCGATTTTTTATAGGCGGAATTCCAGTTGTTTTTCAACTCGTGCATCGCGTACAACACGCGGCGGTGTACCGGCTTGAGACCGTCGCGGACATCCGGCAGGGCTCGGCCCACAATCACGCTCATGGCGTAATCGAGGTAGCTCTTGCGCATTTCGTCTTCAAGGCTGACAGGCAGGGTTTCAAGTGCAAATTTATGGTCGTTGCGGATGGTTGCGTCGGTCATGATTATCTGTAATTTCGTATGGCAAAAATCTTGTTGATTCTACCACAAAACAAGCGGTTTATGGCTTTTGCGTGAAGGCCGTCTGAAACAGGATTTCAGACGGCCTTCGTTATTTAATAAATTCAATTTAGTTGCTGCAAGAATCTTCATCGGAAGCCTGCAAGCTCAATGCTTTGCGCTTTTTAGCCTTTTCATAACGGCAACGTTGGCGCGATGTATTGATTTCCAAAGGTGGCACGGCAACCGGCTTGCCGTCTTCTACGGCAACCATGGTGAAGTAGCAGCTGTTGGTATGGCGCACTTCACCGGTGCGGATGTTTTGCGCTTCTACACGGATGCCGACTTCCATAGAAGTGCGGCCGGTGTAGTTAATGCTGGCGTAAAAGGTTACCAGTTCGCCGACATGGATAGGCTCTTTAAACAATACTTTATCGACAGACAAGGTAACGCAGTAGTTGCCGCTGTATCGGCTGGCACAGGAATAAGCGACTTGGTCGAGCAAGCGCAATAATTCGCCACCGTGGACGTTGCCGCTGAAATTTGCCGTATCCGGCATCATCAGCTCGGACATAATGAGTTCGTGAGAAGGAAGTTGGCGTGCTTGTTCCATAGTTTGGCCTCTTGAAGTGGTTTGTTTTTAAGGCCGCCTAGTATTTCAGACGGCATGTTTTGTAGGAATTTTGATTCTACCGTTTTTGAGTGGAAAAATTCAATCTACCACACCTGATCATAACCATTTTCTACGCGAAAAGAAAATCAGCAGTCCGATGATGATGCACAGCATCACACCCAAAACCATGAAATAGCCGTAATGCCAATGCAGCTCGGGCATATTGTCGAAGTTCATGCCGTAGATACCGGTGATGACGGTCAGCGGCATAAAGATGATGGTGATAACCGTCAACACGCGCATTTGCTGGTTCATGCGGTTGGATTGGAAGGAAAGGTAAATGTCCATCATGCTCAACACCATATCACGCGAGGCATCAAGCGATTCGATAAGCTGCATATTGTGGTCGTACACGTCGCGCAAATAGACGGTCGATTCGCCTTTGAAAATAGCAAAATCGCCGCGTACGGCCAGTTGGTAGAACACATCGCGCAATGGCAAAAGCGTGCGCCGCAGACGGACGGCATCGCGCTTGAGGCGGTGAATCTTACTGAGAATATCGCTGTTTTCATTTTTAAACAGGGACTTGTCTATTACTTCGACACGGTTGTTGTACGACTCCAAAACGATGAAATAGTCATCTACAATACGGTCAAGCAGGCAATAAGCAAGAAACGCTGTATTTTTGTTCAAAATATTGTGTGGATTTTCGTGCATCTGCCGGCGGAGATGGCTGAACAAGCCCAACGGTTTTTGTTGGAAAGACAACACAAAATCTTTGCCGATAATCACATACACTTGGTCGGAATGGAGCTTGCCTGTGGAGGTATAGTGGTAAACCTGTGCGGCAGTAAAAACATAGCTGCCGTAGTCTTCAATTTTCGGACGCTGTTTGCGGCTGAGAATATCTTCAATAACCAGCTCATGAATGCCGTAAGGCTCAAGCGCGTGTTTGAGCAAGACAACATCATTGATGCCGACAAAATGCAGCCAGTTGATTTGACCTTCTTGCGGGCGGGCAATATCGGGCAAGTTTTTTCCGGCAAGATAATCATGCTGAGCAAAGGTATCGGCGGAATACAAGGTTTGATGGATAGCAGAACGCGGCGCATTGTCGGTATTGCTGCGCTGCATGGTTTGGTCTTGCAGATTGTCGGTTGTCTCAACTGGATTGGCTGGTTTGCTCATAAAAATAAATCATGTTTTTTAGTTAGAATGAATTGTACAGACAGAAAAGGCCGTCTGAAAACAAATTTTCAGACGGCCTGACAATATCGATCAACGCTTTATGCTTTATTAGGCTTGAGGCGCGGTTTTCTCCAACTCCAATGCGGCAGCAAGCAAGGACAGGCGCGCCATTACGCCGTAAACGTAGAGGCGGTTGTGTTCATTGTCCACGTCGCAGTCTTTTTCGGAGCGCGGCATGCCGAGCGAATCCCATTGTTCAAATACGCGTTTGCAGGCTTCAGGCGCTTCTTGGGAGTTGTCGCCGTTACCGGTAGGGATGCTGTTGGACAGCGGAACAAACACCATACCGCCGGCATTGAGGTTTTCGTCTGCACCACGGCCTTCGTGTACACGGAAGAAGCCGCCGATAACGAAACGGTCCATCATATAAACGACGGGTTCGCACACGGCGCCGTTCATGGTTTCGTAGGTATAAATACCTTCTTGGACAATGACTTCACTGACTTCCAAACCTTCTTTGACTTTTGCCATTTTATTGCGGTTTTTACGGTTCAATCCGCGCACTTCATCGGCAGATTTAACGCTCATCACGCCCATGCCGTAAGTGCCTGCGTCGGCTTTCACAATAACGAAAGGCTGGTCAGTAATACCCAATTCATCGTATTTGGCTTGAATTTTCGCCAATACGCGTTCTACCGCGCCTGCCAACGCATCTTCGCCTTCACGCTCTTGGAAATCCAAACCGCTGATTTTTTCAAAATAAGGATTGATTTGCCATTCGTCGATGTCAATCAACTTGGCAAAGTCGGCAGCAACTTGGTTGTACGCGCCGAAGTGTTCGGTTTTACGGCGAGTCGTCCAACCGCCGTGCAATGGCGGCAATACGGTTTGGCTGATGTCTTTAAGGATTTCAGGGATGCCCGCAGACAAGTCATTATTCAACAAAACAACGCAAGGCGAGAAGCCGTCTGCGAGATGTACACGCTCACGGGTACGCAATAAAGGCTCAAGCAAAATTTTTTCGCCCAACGCGGTTTCAAACTCGGTTGGCTCAGTCACTTCAGGATTCAAGCTGCCCAAGCGCACTTCGTATCCTGCCGAACGCAAAATCTCGCTGAGTGCGTAAACGTTTTGCAGATAGAATGTGTTGCGTGTGTGGTTTTCAGGAATAATCAATACGGATTTGGCCGTTTCACATGCGCGCTGTACCGCATCTTGCGCGGCAACCGCCGCCAGCGGGATAAAGTTGGGATTCAAATTATTGAAGCCGCCCGGAAACAGGTTCATATCGATAGATGAAATTTTGTAACCGGCATTACGGATGTCAACCGAACCATAAAATGGCGGACGGTGTTCGTTCCAATGCGAACGGAACCATGCTTCGATTTTGGCATGATTGGCAAGGACTTTTTTCTCAAATTCCCGTAATTGAGTCAGATGCTCAGGAGCCATTACCGGTAATTTCATTCTCTATACCTCTTGGTAAATGTGGATATTGAGTGAGAATGATAGAACTTTTTAGTGCATTTCGACAAGCATTCTTTCAGATAAGATGCATCTTTTTGTCAACAATTCTACAATTTGTCTAATTTTTAATAAATATTTTTGAAACTTTGCGACAAATTTTAGAAATTGGACAAATTTCTATTGCACAGCCCCTATAAAAAGCCTAAAATCCGCCCATAAACGCAAACCATCATTCATACCTACCAATAGCAAAGAATACTCATCATGAGCGCACAAACCCTTTACGATAAACTTTGGAACAGCCACGTCGTCCGCGAAGAAGAAGACGGCACTGTCCTGCTTTACATCGACCGACACCTAGTTCACGAAGTAACCAGCCCGCAAGCATTTGAAGGCTTGAAAATGGCCGGCCGCAAACTCTGGCGTATCGACAGCGTGGTCTCCACAGCCGACCACAACACCCCGACCGGCGACTGGGACAAAGGTATCCAAGATCCGATTTCCAAACTGCAAGTCGATACTTTGGACAAAAACATTAAAGAGTTTGGCGCACTCGCCTACTTCCCGTTTATGGATAAAGGCCAAGGCATTGTGCACGTTATGGGCCCGGAACAAGGCGCAACCCTGCCCGGCATGACCGTTGTCTGCGGCGACTCGCACACTTCTACCCACGGCGCATTCGGCGCATTGGCGCACGGTATCGGCACTTCCGAAGTCGAACACACCATGGCGACCCAATGTATTACCGCTAAAAAATCCAAATCCATGCTGATTTCCGTTGAAGGCCGTCTGAAACCCGGTGTTACTGCCAAAGACGTAGCACTTTATATCATCGGTCAAATCGGTACGGCCGGCGGTACAGGCTACGCCATTGAATTTGGCGGCGAAGCCATCCGCAGCCTTTCTATGGAAGGCCGCATGACCTTGTGCAATATGGCGATTGAAGCCGGTGCGCGCTCAGGCATGGTTGCCGTCGACCAAACCACCATCGACTATGTAAAAGGCAAACCTTTCGCACCTAAAGGCGAAGCATGGGATAAAGCCGTCGAGTACTGGCGCACACTGGTATCTGACGAAGGCGCCGTATTCGATAAAGAATACCACTTCAAAGCCGAAGACATCGAGCCTCAAGTAACTTGGGGTACCTCGCCTGAAATGGTTTTGGACATCAGCAGTAAAGTGCCTAATCCCGCCGAAGAAACCGATCCGGTCAAACGCAGCGGCATGGAACGCGCCCTCGAATACATGGGCTTGGAAGCCGGTACGCCATTAAACGAAATCCCTGTCGATATCGTCTTTATCGGCTCTTGCACCAATAGCCGTATCGAAGACTTGCGCGAAGCCGCCGCTATCGCCAAAGGCCGTAAAAAAGCGGACAATGTACAACGCGTATTGATTGTTCCAGGCTCCGGTTTGGTTAAAGAACAGGCCGAAAAAGAAGGCTTGCACGAAGTATTTATCGAAGCCGGTTTTGAATGGCGCGAGCCGGGCTGCTCTATGTGCCTCGCCATGAATGCCGACCGCCTGACCCCAGGACAACGTTGCGCCTCCACCTCCAACCGTAACTTTGAAGGCCGTCAAGGCAACGGTGGACGCACCCACCTCGTCAGCCCTGCCATGGCAGCTGCAGCCGCGGTTACCGGCCACTTTACCGACATCCGCACTATGGCTTAAAGTATTTTCAGACGGCCTTTATTGATCAGGCCGTCTGAAACAATACCTTGCTCAAGTAAGTTTTCCTATTGCGCAAAACGTCCGAAAACCTTCTTAATCATTGATAACTTGAAAGGAATCTAGTATGAAAAAACTGTTTGCATTAGCTGCCGCAGCCCTCATCCTGTCAGCTTGTTCCAGCACTTGGTCCGGCGCAAAAAACGATACCAACCGCAATTGGGACAAAACCAAAGAGACTGCCGAGCGCGTAGCCGATAAAACCAAAGAAACCGCGGAACACGTTGCCGAAAAAACCGGCGAAGCCGTTAAAAAAGGCGGCAATGCAGTAGGCCGCGGCATGAGCCATGTTGGAGAAAAAATCGAAGCCGCTACCGAATAATTCGGTAAATCAGGCCGTCTGAAGCTCCTGACTCCGTTTCAGACGGCCTGATACATTATTAATTTTTCAGACATTTTCACGATTCCAAGCAAAGGAAGAAACAATGAGTAATCCGTCAAGCTGGTTTGGTATTCACGCTCATGATTTGGATCGCGCCAAAGCCTTTTACGAATCCGTATTCGGTAAGCCCCTGCAAGACGTTGGCGGCAACGGATTCCGTTTCATCATTTTCCCAGCCGATTACACCCAACACGGTACGGCCGGCATGATTTGGCACGACAGCAATGCCCAGCCCGGCCACGGCGGTACAACCATTTTCTTCAATTGCCCGGATTGTGCCGAAACAGCAGAAAAAGCCGTTGCAGCAGGCGGCAAACTGTTACAAGAAAAATTCCGCATTGCCAACGGCTTTGCAGCATTTATCGAAGACACAGAAGGCAACCGAATCGGTTTGCACAGCACACGCTAACCCGAATAGCCATAAAATTTCCCATTATTACTATAAGAATCTGACATGAAAGCCTTTACCAAAATTACCGCCATCGTCGCCCCGCTCGACCGCAGCAACGTCGACACCGATGCCATCATCCCCAAACAATTTCTGAAATCCATCAAACGCAGCGGCTTCGGCCCCAATGCCTTTGATGAATGGCGTTACCTCGACCACGGCGAACCTGGCATGGACAACAGCAAACGCCCGTTAAATCCGGATTTCTCCCTGAACCAACCACGCTATCAAGGCGCACAAATCCTGTTGACGCGTAAAAACTTTGGTTGCGGCTCTTCACGCGAACATGCCCCTTGGGCATTGGACGACTACGGCTTCCGCGCCGTCATCGCCCCCAGCTTTGCCGACATCTTCTTCAACAACTGCTACAAAAACGGCCTTTTACCTATCGTTTTGACAGAAGAACAGGTTGACCAGCTTTTCAAAGAAGTTGAAGCCAACGAAGGTTATCAGCTCTCCATCGACCTTGCCGAGCAAACCCTGACCACCCCTAGCGGCGAAACATTCACATTCGACATTACCGAACACCGCAAACACTGCCTCTTAAACGGCTTGGACGAAATCGGCCTGACCCTGCAACATGCTGACGAAATTCACGCCTTTGAAGAAAAACGCCGCCAAAGCCAGCCTTGGCTGTTTAACGGTTGATATACAAAAGGCCGTCTGAAAAATTTAAGTGTTTCAGACGGCCTTTAATCTACAAAAATATACCATGATTACCGACACCATAAGCAATGCCACCCGCTACGCTGCCTTGCATCCCGACTTTGCCGAGGCCTTCCATCTGTTGCAGACCTTGGATTTTGCCAAGCTGCCGGACGGCCAAGTGCCATGCGAGAATCCCAATATCCGTATTTTTATCGGCAGCGAGCCGATGAGGACGCAGGGAGAAGCCCAGCCTGAAGCGCACTTAAAACACATTGATATTCAAACGCCGATTGATGGCAGCGAAACATATGGCTGGATAGACAGAGGCCGTCTGAAAAACGGTTTGGGCTACAACGAAAAGCGCGATATCGAGTTTTTCGACTGCGAGCCGGAAACCTGGCTGACCTTGGAGCCAGGTGAATTTGCGCTATTTTTCCCGAATGATGCGCATGCCCCATTGGTCGGCGACAGGGCAAACATACGCAAAGTTGTTTTTAAAATCCGTGTTGAAACCGAGCGTCTATAATTTTTCAGACGGCCTTATCCCCTTATTCAGGACACAATATGTCTTTTTTCAGCAGGTTGTTCCGCTCCAAACCTAAATTAATGACTTGGCAGGAATTTGTCGAATACTTTGCCCGTCGCATTCAAGAAGAATTGGATCTTGAGGCAAAAATCGACTGGGGCGAAACTATTGCGTCTTCACCTATCATTGTCCATTTTTCCGAAGACGATGAAGCATCGTTCAGCACATATTTGAGCAACCATTACACAAGTTATCTGCAAAATCCCGAGGCCTTGGAGGCGATTGTTGCAGCCAATTTAGCGGTTATCTATAAGATTCAAGACACTGATGCCAGTGTTTCAGCACAACAAATTCTTCCGACGATTAAAAATACGATTTATCTGGAAAATGCCAGACTGATTACAAATACGGACGAAGCCGAACCTGACGATTACCTGGTATACAAACCGATTGCCGGCGATATCATGTTGCTTTATATGGTGGATACGGAAGAATCCATGCATACGCTCAATCGTGAGCATATGAAAGAGGCCGGTATTGAAGATGAGGACGCCTTGTATCGTACCGCCATGGATAATCTGCGCCAACGAATGAATGGACGTGTTCAAATTCATCATGCCGAAGGTTGGTCATTGGCTCAAATCCATTTGGACAACGACTATGATGCTTCCCTGATTTTGCTTTTGGACGAAGTACTTAAAGACGATCCTATGCTGCCGGCCAATCCCGTTTTTGCAGTCCCGGCACGCAACGCTCTGCTCGTTTGCAGCCCGTCCGATGAAGAGGCTTTGCAGGCAATGGCAAATATCGCCCTGCAGGCATTTGAAGACTCTGCCTACGCGATTTCTACCCAGCTTTACCAGTACCATAATGGTACAATCAGCGTTTTCAGAGCAAATTGATTTAAGGCCGTCTGAAAAACAGACGACCTGCCCTTTACCTAAAACCTTCCCATAAGGAAACCCGAAATGACCAAACATATCGCTATCTTGCGCGGCGACGGCATCGGCCCTGAAATCGTTGCAGAAACCGTCCGTGTACTCGACAAACTTATCGAACAAGGTTTGGATGTCAGCTACGAATACGCACCTTTGGGCGGCGAAGCCTATGACGAATACGGCCATCCTTATCCAGAATTCACGCAAAACCTTTGCCGTAAAGCCGATGCGGTACTGCTTGGTGCAGTCGGTTCTCCACAATACGATAATCTCGACCGTCCGCTGCGCCCTGAGCGCGGCTTGTTGGCCATCCGTAAAGACTTGAATCTGTTTGCCAACCTGCGCCCTGCCATTTTGTATAAAGAGCTGGCCAATGCCTCCACTCTGAAACCGGAAATCGTAGCCGGCCTCGACATCCTTATCGTACGCGAACTGACCGGCGATATTTACTTCGGCGAACCGCGCGGCATCCGTGTTTTGGAAAACGGCGAACGCGAAGGCTACAACACCATGAAATACAGCGAAAGCGAAATCCGCCGTATTGCCCACGTTGCCTTCCAGTCCGCCCAAAAACGCAGCAAAAAAGTCTGCTCCGTAGGCAAAGCCAACGTTTTGGAAACCACCGAACTGTGGCGCGAAATCTTTGAAGAAATCGGCAAAGAATACCCTGATGTCGAGCTCTCCCATATGTACGTCGACAACGCCGCCATGCAGCTCGTGCGCGCGCCCAAACAATTTGACGTGATTGCCACCGGCAACATCTTCGGCGATATCCTCTCCGACGAAGCCTCCATGTTGACCGGCTCCATCGGTATGCTGCCTTCTGCTTCTTTGGACGAAAACGGCAAAGGCCTGTACGAACCGTCTCACGGCTCTGCTCCTGACATTGCCGGTCAAAATAAAGCCAATCCGCTGGCGACCGTATTGTCTCTCGCCATGTTGCTGCGTTACAGCCTGAACGACGAAGCACGCGCGCAACAAGTTGAAAACGCCGTACAAAAAGTACTGCAACAAGGCTTGCGTACCGGCGACATTTACGAAGAAGGTACCAAACTGGTTTCCTGCTCCGAAATGGGCGATGCCGTATTGGCCACTTTGTAAGAGGCCGTCTGAAAAAAAGCGTGAGTTTTAACTCACGCTTTTTTATTATTGATCTATTTTATTTATATCCATCAGGTACAACTGGTGCAGAAACAACAACGCCATCTTTCACAACCATTGACAGAGTTTTAATAGATCCTGTCATTCCATTAACATGTGTCCAAACATAAATTAGTCCTTCAGGAGATGACTTTACTGCACTTGGAGTACCCATTAATGCAATAGCTTCCTTTTCATTCATTCCCTGCTTAATTTGCCGTGCATTATCCCAATTAAAATTAGTACCAGCACATCCTGCTAATAAGACAGAAACAAAAGCAGTCAAAAATAATTTCTTCATTTGTTCATCCTTTTTAAAATATAGTAAATAGTAATAAGTAATATAATTATGCCACAGTATTTAAAATTTGCCATATATTCTTCATAATCGTATCATCTATAATTCTTTATTTATAAAAAAAGGGCGTGTTTTCACACGCCCTTTCGTCTTATTTCAGACGGCCTTAAGATTGAAAAAATTAACCTCTTTTATGTTTGCCGCCAAAGCTGTCGTTAGACTTGCGCTTGCCTTTAAAGCCTTCGCCGCCCTTTTTGAAACCGTCAGACTTCTTGAAACCGTCTTTCTTAAAGCCATCTTTTTTGAAACCGTCTTTTTTATGGCCTTCGCCGCGTGATTTGCCGCCGAAGCCTTCTTTAGCCGGTTTCTTATCGCCACGCCAGCCGCCGGATTTGCGATCGCCCCAGCCGCCTTTGCCTTTCGGTTTGCCACTGGCAGATTTGCGTTTGCGTGTCGGCTCCATGCCTTCGATGGTCAGCTCAGGTAATTTACGGCCGATGTATTTTTCAATTTTGTGTACTTTGACATATTCGTTTACTTCGGCAAAAGTAATCGCAATACCGGTACGGCCAGCGCGGCCGGTACGGCCGATGCGGTGAACGTAGTCTTCAGCCTGTTTTGGCAAGTCGTAGTTGATAACGTGGGTAATGGTTGGTACGTCGATACCGCGTGCGGCAACATCGGTGGCAACCAAAATTTTGCAGCGGCCTTTACGCAAGTCCATCAGCGTGCGGTTACGCCAGCCTTGCGGCATATCACCGTGCAGGCAGTTGGCGGCAAAACCTTTTTCGTACAATTCATCCGCGATGACTTCGGTCATGGCTTTAGTGGATGTAAAAATCACGCATTGGTCGATATTGGCATCGCGCAAGATGTGGTCGAGCAGGCGGTTTTTATGGCGCATATCGTCGCAGTACAACAGCTGCTCTTCGATTTTGCCTTGATCATCCACGCGCTCAACTTCGATGGTTTCAGGGTCTTTGGTCAGTTTGCGCGCCAGTTTGCCCACTGCGCCGTCCCAAGTGGCGGAGAACAACAAAGTCTGACGGTCGCTCGGCGTCGCTTCCACGATGGTTTCGATGTCGTCGATAAAGCCCATGTCCAACATACGGTCGGCTTCGTCCAGAATCAGCACTTCCAAACGATCAAAATCAACTTTACCGCTCTGCATCAAATCCATCAGACGACCCGGAGTGGCGACAATCAGGTCAACCGGTTTGCTCAAAGCACGGGTTTGGTAGCCGAAAGATGCGCCGCCTACAATGCTGACAGTACGGAACCAACGCATATTTTTAGCATACGCCAACGCGTTTTTTTCCACCTGAGCCGCTAGTTCGCGGGTCGGAGTCAACACCAAAGCGCGTGGGCCTTTGCCCGGTTTTTCGCTGCGCTTGGTCAGTTTTTGCAAAGTCGGCAGCAGGAAGGCTGCGGTTTTACCTGAACCGGTTTGTGCCGAAGCCATAATATCGCGGCCGTCCAAAGCAAACGGAATCGCTTGCGCCTGAATCGGGGTCGGGCTTTCATAACCCTCGCTGCTTACGGCAGACAAAATGTTTTTATCAAGGTTCAAATCGGCAAATTTAATAGACATATCTATCCTAAGAGACAACAACGCGCACGCCTGAACAAGTTCAGACGACCTGAAGCAAAGGAAAGTAACGATACGGGAAATGTGAAGTTACAGGGTTGTCGCAAGCATCTTGCTTGTGGTTAACATCGACGACAACCTGCACAGAAAAGGCTTTGCAAATATGCAAGCAATAAAAGAAACACGCCCGAAACGGCGGTTTAGGTTGGATGACGATGGCTTCGTATCAAAAGGCGAACGGCGGATAATATAGATTTTATGGATAACAGTCAAGCAAAAAGACATCAAGTGCGTTAAAATCCAACCCCTTCCCAATACTTATTCAGGCCGTCTGAAACCATGACCGATATTACCCCCTTTGCCAACCGCTTGGGCAAAAACATCAAACATCTTATGAAATGGGCCAAACGCAACAATATCGAAGCCTGGCGCATTTACGACCGCGATATTCCCCAATTTCCCTTTGCCGTCGATGTTTACGGCGACCAAATCCATCTTCAGGAATACGATACCGGCTGGCTGATGCAGCCCGAAGAATACGAAGCATGGCTTGCCGATGTATTGGAAGCTATTGGTTTTGTGACCGGTTTTGCACCCGAACAAATCCACCTTAAACGCCGTGAACGTCAAAAAGGTTTGCAGCAATACGAGAAAACCGGCAAAACCGGCAACGATTTCGTCATCACTGAAAATGGCCGCAAGTTTTGGGTCAATCTCGACAAATACCTCGATACCGGCCTTTTCCTTGACCACCGCAACACGCGCAAAAAAGTCGGCGAAACCGCAGCGGGCAAACGCTTCCTCAACCTGTTTTCCTACACAGGCAGCTTCACCGTCTATGCCGCAACCGGCGGTGCAGTATCCAGCGAAACCGTCGATTTATCCAACACTTATCTCGAGTGGGCAAAACGCAATTTCGAGCTCAACGGCATAGACCCCGAACAACACAAAATCGTCCGTGCCGATGTGTTCCAATACCTGCAAAACGCCGCAGACGAAGGCAAAAAGTTCGACCTGATCATTATGGATCCGCCCAGCTTTTCCAACAGCAAAAAGATGCTCGACATCCTCGACATCCAGCGCGACCATAAAAAGCTGATTGACGGCGCAATGAGCCTGCTCGCTTCAGACGGCATTCTGTATTTCTCCAACAACCTGCGCAGTTTTGTGTTGGACGATTCGGTCGCGGAAAAATACGCCATCAAAGACATTTCCAAACAGTCCGTTCCTGACGATTTCCGCAACAAAAAAATCCATCAATGCTGGGAAATCAAGCATAAATAAGCTTCAGGCCGTCTGAAATCCAGTTTTCAGACGGCCTGATTGCCATATTGAATCTCTCAATCAATAGGCGCATAATTGAAAAAATTGTTGACAATATTAAAAGGAAAAGAAAATGCAAAACTACCTGACACCCAATTTCTCATTCGCCCCCATGATTCCGGAACGCGCGCTCGGCAGCCGAGTTTGGGATACCGAAGGACGAGAATACATTGACCTGTCAGGCGGTATTGCTGTGAACGCGTTGGGCCATTGTCATCCCGATTTGGTCGCAGCCTTGGCCGAACAATCGCAAAAACTCTGGCACATTTCTAATATCTACACCACCCAACCGGCGCAAGAATTGGCCAAAAAATTGGTCGAAAATACCTTTGCCGACAAAGTGTTTTTCTGCAATTCCGGCGCGGAAGCCAATGAAGCCGCGCTGAAACTGACGCGCAAATACGGCCGCGATCATTTTGGAGAACACAAAACCGAAATCATCTCCTGTCTCAACAGCTTCCACGGCCGCACCCTGTTTACCGTATCCGTCGGCGGCCAGCCCAAATACAGCAAAGACTACGCGCCGCTTCCGGCCGGCATTACCCACGTTCCCTTCAATGATGTTGACGCATTGGAAGCGGCCGTCGGCGACAAAACCTGCGCCGTAATTATCGAGCCGATTCAAGGCGAAAGCGGTATCCTGCCTGCCACCCAAAAATATCTGCAAGCCGCACGCCGTTTATGCGACAAACACGGCGCTTTGCTGATTTTGGACGAAGTACAAACCGGCATGGGTCATACGGGCAAACTGTTTGCCTACGAGCATTACGGCGTAACACCCGATATCCTCAGCTCCGCCAAAGCCTTAGGCGGCGGCTTCCCGATTGGCGCAATTCTGACAACCGATAAAATCGCCCCAACCTTCGGCCCCGGAACACATGGCTCGACCTTTGGCGGCAATCCAATGGCGTGCGCGGTCGGCAGCCGTGCATTTGACATCATCAATGCGCCCGAAACATTGGTACACGTTGAACAACAAGGCCAAAAACTTCAGACGGCCTTGCGTAAATTGGGCAAAAAAACCGGCGTATTTAAAGAAGTCCGCGGCATGGGCTTGCTGCTCGGCTGCGTGTTGGCAGACGAATACAAAGGCAAGGCATCGGAAATTACCGCCGCCGCTTTGAAACACGGATTGATGGTACTGGTTGCCGGCGCCAATGTGGTGCGCTTCGCCCCCAGCCTGCTGCTGAACGATGAAGACATGACCGAAGGCTTGAAACGTTTTGAAGCGGCCTTGGCCGAATGGTTGGCCTGATTTTTAAAACCCAATCTCCAAATCAGCCGACAGCTTTTATTCCTAATTGATGCCATATAGTAAAGGCCGTCTGAAAGACTGTTTTGAGTTTTTCAGACGGCCTTTTTTCAATATTAAAAACAACATTCGCCTACATGCTTTGTCATTTGATGTTTGTTAAAAATCGTACCGCTTCTTCGTGTTACGCTTGGCAAACAATTTGATTTTACGAAGAAAAGGAGCAGGAGATGGTATCATTGAAAACCCAAATCGCCGGTTTTTCTTTTGACAACTGCCTGATGAATGCAGCAGGTGTGTCGTGTATGGCTGTTGAGGAATTGGAAGCGGTCAGACAGTCTTCGGCAGGCACTTTCATTACCAAGACCGCAACGCTTACCCCTCGTCAAGGCAACCCCGAGCCGCGCTATCACGATGTCCCTCTCGGCAGCATCAATTCGATGGGTTTACCGAATCAAGGCATTGATTACTATCTGGATTACCTGCTTACCCTTCAAGAGTCTCAGCCGGAACGGACATTTTTCCTATCACTGGTCGGTCTGTCTCCCGGCGAAACACATATCCTGTTGGAAAAGGTGCAAAATAGCGGGTTCAACGGCATTACCGAACTCAACCTATCCTGCCCAAACGTCGCCGGCAAACCGCAAATTGCCTACGACTTTGAAACAACCGAGATGATTTTGGATAATACGTTTACCTACTTCGACAAGCCCTTGGGCATCAAATTGCCGCCGTATTTCGATATAGCCCATTTTGATCAAGCGGCGAAAGTGTTCAACCGCTATCCCCTAAAATTCGTCAACTGCGTCAACTCCATCGGCAACGGCATGTATATCGAAGACGAATCCGTCGTCATCCGCCCGAAAAACGGCTTCGGCGGCATAGGCGGCCAATACATCAAACCGACTGCGCTCGCCAATGTCCACGCGTTCTATCAAAGACTGGATCCGTCTATCCAAGTTATCGGAACGGGCGGCGTTTACAGCGGCCGTGATGCGTTTGAACACATCTTGTGCGGCGCAAGCATGGTGCAGATCGGCACGGCGCTACACCAGCAAGGCGTAGACATTTTTGAACGGGTTTCCCTTGAATTAAAAGCCATCATGGTGCAAAAAGGCTATGAGAAGCTGGAAGACTTCAAAGGCAAATTGAAATATTTTGCATAAGGTTTACTCTAAAAAACGCCCAAGGCCGTCTGAAAATTTCAGACGGCCTTGTTGTATAATTGCTCCCCACATTACCCGTCTTCCCCTTCAATGAAACTCAACCCCCAACAGCAAGCCGCGGTCAAATATCTAGGCGGCCCCCTGCTCGTCCTTGCCGGTGCAGGCAGCGGAAAAACCGGTGTGATTACGCAAAAAATCAAGCATTTGATTGTCAATGTCGGCTATCTGCCGCATACCGTCGCCGCGATTACCTTTACCAATAAAGCAGCTACGGAAATGCAGGAGCGCGTCTCCAAAATGTTGCCTAAGTCGCAAACGCGCGGGCTGACGATTTGCACCTTCCACTCTTTGGGTATGAAGATTTTGCGCGAAGAAGCCGATCAAATCGGTTACAAAAAAAACTTTTCCATCCTCGACTCTACCGACAGCGCCAAAATAATCGGCGAGCTTTTGGGCGGTACGGGCAAAGAAGCCATATTCAAAGCGCAACATCAAATTTCCCTTTGGAAAAACGATTTAAAAACGCCTGAAGAAGTAGTTCAGACGGCCGCTAATGTGTGGGAACAACAAACAGCGCACGTCTATGCGAGTTATCAGGAAACCCTGCAAAGCTATCAGGCAGTGGACTTCGACGACTTAATCCGCCTACCAGCCGTACTCTTGCAGCAAAACAGCGAAGTGCGCAACAAATGGCAGCGGCGGCTGCGTTATCTGCTGGTTGACGAATGCCAGGACACCAACACCTGCCAATTTACCCTGATGAAGCTCTTGACCGGCGCGGAAGGCATGTTTACCGCCGTCGGCGACGACGACCAGTCCATCTACGCATGGCGCGGCGCAAACATGGAAAACCTGCGTAAAATGCAGGAAGACTATCCGCAGATGAAGGTCATCAAGCTGGAGCAAAACTACCGCTCCACCGCGCGGATTCTCAAAATCGCCAACAAAGTCATCGAAAACAACCCCAAACTCTTTACCAAAAAACTTTGGTCGCAGTTCGGCGAAGGCGAAATCGTCAAAGTCGTTGCCTGCCAAAGCGAGCAGCACGAAGCCGACTGGGTCGTCAGCCAAATCGTCAAACAGAAGCTGGTCGGCGGCGACAAAACCCAATACGCCGATTTCGCCGTGTTATACCGCGGCAACCATCAGGCGCGGATTTTTGAAGAATCCTTGCGCAGCGCGCGTGTTCCCTACCAACTCTCCGGAGGACAAAGCTTTTTCGACAAAGCCGAAATCAAAGACGTTTTGTCCTATTTGCGCCTGCTTGCCAACCCCAACGACGATCCCGCCTTCCTGCGCGCCGTGACCACGCCTAAACGCGGCATCGGCGACGTTACATTGGGCAAGCTCAACACCTACGCGCACGAACACGAATGCAGCCTATATGAAGCCGCGCAAACCGAAGAAGCGCTTGCCCTATTGAACCATACCAACCGCCAACACCTGCAAGCCTTCATGGATATGATTGAAAACTACCGCACCAAAGCCGAAACCAGCGAAGCAGGCGAGCTTATTCATAACCTGCTAAAAGAAATCGACTACGAAAACCACCTGTTGGCCAATGAGGAAGGCAAAGCAGGTGAAATCAAATGGCGTAACGTTACCGACCTGACCGGCTGGCTGGAACGCAAAGGCGAGCAAGACGGCAAAAACATCATCGAGCTTGCCCAAACCATCGCCCTGATGACGCTTTTGGAGGGCAAAAGCGAAGAAGAAATCGATGCCGTCAAACTCTCAACCCTGCACGCTTCCAAAGGTTTGGAATACCCCTACGTTTTCCTTGTCGGTTGCGAAGAAGGCATCTTGCCGCACAACGACAGCATAGAAGAAGACAATGTCGAAGAAGAACGCCGTCTGATGTACGTCGGCATTACCCGTGCCAAACGCCAGCTTATACTGACCCACTGCCTCAAACGCAAAAAGCAAGGCACATGGCAGTTCCCCGAGCCGAGCCGCTTCATAGACGAAATGCCGCAGGAAGACATCAAAATCCTAGGCCGCAAAGGCGGCGAGCCGATTGTGAGTAAGGAAGAAGGAAAAAGCAATCTGGCAGGATTGCTGGACATGTTGGGAAACAAAAGAAAAGGATAAAGCAAGGCCGTCTGAAAGTAAGGTTTCAGACGGCCTTATTGTCAGCAAAATATCAAAGACAACAATTAAATAATTTTTACTTTATTCCTTTATGCCTATCCGTCCCCATTCCTCCCGATTCTTCAAAAAAAAACAAAAATAATCGAATAATCAGGTGCAAAAATAAAAAAGCAGGTGACACGATTGCCTTATTCCCCTTCAATTCACAAGCAAAAATTGTCAACACTTGAAGTATAAATTCACAAGCAAAATTGCATTTTTCAGGTATAATAATGGATTCCCCAACTGCATTTTGTGAGCTGAATCCATGTCTGTTGTTCTGCCCTTGCGCGGTGTAACCGCCCTTTCCGATTTCCGTGTTGAAAAACTCTTCCAAAAAGCAGCCGCCCTCGGCCTGCCCGAAGTCAAATTAAGCAGCGAATTTTGGTATTTTGTCGGTAGCGAAAAAGCACTTGATGCCGCGACAGTCGAAAAACTGCAAGCCTTACTGGCAGCGCAAAGCGTTGAACAAACGCCCAAAGCGCGCGAGGGCTTGCATTTATTTTTGGTAACGCCCCGTTTGGGCACCATTTCTCCTTGGGCTTCCAAAGCAACCAATATCGCCGAAAACTGCGGTTTGGAAGGCATTGAACGTATCGAACGCGGCATGGCCGTATGGTTGGAAGGTGCGCTTACCGACGGGCAAAAACAACAATGGGCAGCCCTGTTGCACGACCGCATGACCGAAAGCGTGTTGACCGACATCGATGCAGCGGTGCAACTGTTCCACCACATCCAATCAGAAACCTTCTCCAGCGTAGATGTATTGGGCGGCGGTAAAGAGGCTTTGGTCAAAGCCAATACCGAAATGGGCTTGGCGCTTTCAGCTGACGAAATCGATTATCTGGTTGAAAACTATCAGGCTTTAAACCGCAATCCGTCCGATGTTGAATTAATGATGTTCGCTCAGGCAAACAGCGAACACTGCCGCCACAAAATCTTCAACGCCGATTTCATCCTCAACGGCGAAAAACAGCCAAAATCGCTCTTCGGCATGATTCGCGATACACACAATGCGCATCCCGAAGGCACAGTCGTTGCCTATAAAGATAATTCGTCCGTGATCGAAGGCGCGAAAATCGAGCGTTTCTATCCGAATGCGGCGGAAAACCAAGGCTACCGTTTCCACGAAGAAGACACCCATATCATCATGAAAGTGGAAACGCACAACCACCCGACCGCCATCGCTCCGTTTGCCGGTGCGGCAACGGGTGCTGGCGGTGAAATCCGCGATGAAGGCGCGACAGGTAAAGGCTCACGTCCGAAAGCAGGCTTGACCGGCTTTACCGTCTCCAACCTGAATATCCCTGGCTTGGAGCAGCCTTGGGAACAAGCCTACGGCAAACCCGGCCATATTGCTTCCCCTTTAGACATCATGATTGAAGGCCCGATCGGCGGCGCAGCGTTCAACAACGAATTCGGCCGTCCAAATCTCTTGGGCTACTTCCGTACCTTTGAAGAAAAATTTGACGGTCAGGTCCGAGGCTATCACAAACCGATTATGATCGCCGGCGGTTTGGGCAGCATTCAGGCGCAGCAGACGCATAAAGACGAAATCCCCGAAGGCGCGTTACTGATCCAACTGGGCGGCCCGGGTATGCTCATCGGCTTGGGCGGCGGCGCGGCTTCATCTATGAACACCGGAACAAACGACGCCTCTTTGGACTTCAACTCCGTACAACGCGGCAACCCTGAAATCGAACGCCGCGCGCAAGAAGTCATCGACCGTTGCTGGCAGCTCGGCGACCAAAACCCGATTATCTCCATCCACGACGTCGGCGCCGGCGGCCTGTCCAACGCCTTCCCCGAGCTCGTCAACGATGCCGGACGCGGCGCGGTATTCAAGCTGCGCGAAGTGCCGCTGGAAGAACACGGTCTCAACCCGTTGCAAATTTGGTGTAACGAATCGCAAGAGCGTTATGTGTTGTCGATTTTGGAAAAAGATTTGGACACCTTCCGCGCCATCTGCGAACGCGAACGCTGCCCGTTTGCCGTAGTCGGCACGGCGACCGACGACGGCCATTTGAAAGTACGCGACGACTTGTTCTCCAACAACCCTGTCGATTTGCCGTTGAACGTTTTGCTTGGCAAACCACCCAAAACCACGCGCACCGACAAAACAGTTACGCCGTCTGAAAAACCGTTTAACGCGGGCAATATCGACATCACCGAAGCCGCCTACCGCGTTCTGCGTCTGCCTACCGTAGCTGCTAAAAACTTCCTGATTACCATCGGCGACCGCAGCGTCGGCGGCATGACCCACCGCGACCAAATGGTCGGCAAATATCAAACCCCGGTAGCCGACTGCGCCGTTACCATGATGGGCTTCAATACCTATCGCGGCGAAGCGATGTCTATGGGCGAAAAACCGACCGTCGCCCTGTTTGACGCGCCCGCCTCGGGCAGAATGTGCGTCGGTGAAGCCATCACCAACATCGCGGCAGTCAACATTGGTGACATCGGCAACATCAAACTCTCCGCCAACTGGATGGCTGCGTGCGGCAACGAAGGCGAAGACGAAAAACTCTACCGTACTGTCGAAGCGGTTTCTAAAGCCTGTCAAGCATTGGATTTGAGCATTCCCGTGGGCAAAGACAGCCTGTCGATGAAAACCGTATGGCAGGACGGCGAAGAGAAAAAATCTGTCGTTTCGCCGTTGAGCCTGATTATCTCCGCGTTCGCACCTGTGAAAGACGTACGCAAAACCGTTACGCCCGAATTGAAAAACGTCGAAGACAGCGTATTGCTGTTTATCGATTTGGGCTTCGGCAAAGCGCGTATGGGTGGCTCCGCGTTCGGTCAGGTCTACAACAATATGAGCGGCGACGCGCCCGACTTGGACGATACAGGTCGTCTGAAAGACTTTTACGGCGTGATTCAGCAGCTTGTCGCCGAAGACAAACTCTTGGCATACCACGACCGCAGCGACGGCGGCTTGTTTGCGACGCTGGCGGAGATGGCGTTTGCGGGGCGTTGCGGCTTGAATGTGGATTTGACTTCACTGGTTGTCAACCAAGCAGATGTCAACGAAGCCAGTATCCGCGTATTGTTCAATGAAGAACTGGGCGCAGTGATCCAAATCGCCAAACAAGATGTCGCGGCAGTAGAAGCCTTGTTTAAAGAAGCTGATTTGGCACTGCATACCGTTGCGGCCATCAGTACTGACGAGAAAATCGTTATCCGCAATCAGGTAGGCATCGTATTGGAACAAAACCGCGCCGACCTGCAACGCGCATGGCAGGAAACCAGCCACGCCATCCAACGCCTGCGCGACAACCCTGCCTGCGCCGACAGCGAGTTCGCCCTGATTGACGACAACGAACGCAGCGCATTGTTTGCCGACGTGAAATTCGACGTGAACGAAGACATCGCCGCGCCGTTTATCAACAGCGGCGCGAAACCTAAAATCGCCATCCTGCGCGAACAGGGCGTAAACGGACAAATCGAAATGGCCGCCGCGTTCACCCGCCCCGGTTTCGATGCTTACGACGTGCATATGTCCGACCTGATGGCAGGCCGCGTCCACCTTGCCGACTTCAAAATGCTGGTGGCGTGCGGCGGCTTCAGCTATGGCGACGTACTCGGCGCGGGCGAAGGCTGGGCAAAATCGATTCTGTTCCACCCTGCTCTGCGCGACCAATTTGCCGCCTTCTTTGCCGATCCGAACACGCTGACATTGGGCGTGTGCAACGGCTGTCAAATGGTCAGCAACCTTGCCGAGATTATCCCGGGCGCAGAAGCATGGCCGAAGTTCAGACGCAACTTGAGCGAACAGTTTGAAGCGCGCCTAAGCATGGTTCATGTTCCGAAATCCGCGTCGCTGATTCTGAACGAAATGCAAGGTTCCAGCCTGCCTGTCGTGGTCAGCCACGGCGAAGGCCGCGCCGACTTCGCGCTTCACGGCGGCAACATTTCTGCCGATTTGGGTATTGCGTTGCAATATGTAGACGGTCAAAACCAAGTGACCCAAACTTATCCGCTCAACCCTAACGGCTCGCCGCAAGGTATTGCCGGCGTGACCAACACCGACGGCCGCGTGACCATCATGATGCCGCATCCGGAACGCGTATACCGTGCCGTGCAAATGAGCTGGAAACCGGAAGACTGGACGGAACTGTCCGGCTGGTACCGCCTCTTCGCCGGAGCGAGGAAGGCGTTGGGTTAACCGACAGGCTGATTTGATTAGGCTTTAAAGAGAAAGGTCGTCTGAAAACGATTTAGCGGATTCTGCTATATCTATTTTCAGACGACCTTTATATGTTCTTTTGCGCATAATACCGAACCAACCGCCGTCATTCCCGCGCAGGCGGAAATCCAGCCCCCTGCATTTCAGAAATACTCAAAGACTACTGTAAATTCAAGCTTCTGGATTCCCACCTACGCGGGAATGACGGTCATAGGAAAATCAATGCATTACCCCAAATAATTAAATTAGAAAACTTAACTTTGGTAGGAAGACTTAAATGGCAAAAACAAAATATTCCGCACGGATCAATGGAGAACATATTGATGGGACAATAGAAATTATAAAAAGAATCGTCTTACATCTGCATGATATGGGCAAAACACAATTTAAGGTAAAAGATGTAGATGAACAGATTGAAGAACTAAAAAACCAATGGCAGATTACTCCTGACTATAATGATGATACACGTGCTTCTTTGTATGTACTTAGTGTTAATTCAAACTCAAGGAAGCATTATCACGAATCAATGCACCAAGACTTTTTATGGTGGAAAAAAGGAGGAATATTTGAATTATACAAACCAACAAATTTTCAAATAAACTCAACCCAATCTTTGGAACAAGATCTCGGTAAACTCAAAGAACAATTAGCATCTGAAATTGAACCAGAAAAACGAACCGAAATCGAAACCTTAATAAAAGCCCGTCAAGGGCAAGGCAGATTCCGGCAAAAACTACTCGAACTGTATTCGAGCTGCCCACTGACAGATCTAGATGTTCGGTCTTTACTTATTGCCAGCCATATCAAACCTTGGAGCAAGTGCAATAATGAAGAGAGGTTAGATCCCTTCAATGGTCTGATGCTCGCCCCCAATATCGACGCATTATTCGATAGTGGACTGATTACGTTTGATGCCGACGGTACGATAAAAATCAGTCCGAAAATCGATCTGGAAAATCAAAAGCGGCTTGGGATTTCTCCCGATATGAAATTAAAAATCGAACCTGAAAGCCAAAAATATTTCGAGTATCACCGCAACCACGTTTTCCAAAGAGAAGAATAGATAGTGTTAAACAGTCCGTTTATTTAAGGTTGTCTGAAAATAATTTAGCGAACCCCGCTCTATCTGTTTTCAGACGACCTTTTTGCATCCTTTTGCGTATAAAGACCAAACCCGTCGCCGTCATTCTGTATAATTCCCACTTTTAAACTATAATCGACATATTCAGACGGCCTTTCCCGACATTATGACTCGACAAGCCTTTATCCTCAGCGATTGCGAATTTTCCGAATGCGGTGAAAAGCCTTACGCCCTGTTGACCGCGAATCCGACGAAGGAACACCACTTCATCGCCCAAACCGAGCAGCGGCAACATTCGCATAATCCGCAGGTCAGCCCGCAAAATCAAAACGTTTATCGCTTACCGCTGTCTATGTTCCATACTGGCGAAAAAGCCCGTGGCAAAGAACAAAACCGCAGCGAAGCGATAAGCGTCAACATCATCGGCAACTTGGCGGCGAAAAACCTCTATACGCTGACCTTTGTCGAAGACTCCGCCAACCAATACAATCTGGAAAGCTGGTTCAACCGTCATGAAAGCGGCTACGAAGAGGCCTGCAACCACCTGCACACCCTGCCTGCAGGCCGTCTGAAAACACCTACGGCAAATGCCGATACCGTCAAAGTACCGGATGCCTTGTGGCGGATATTGCGGCTGAAGTTCCTCGGCATTCTGCGCAATCCGCACAACCATAAAAACCTGTTTGCCCACCGACTGCATCAAACACTGCGGGCGCGGCTGCCGGAAGTCGGTTTTGAATTTGTCCGCTTGATCAGCAAACGCGACCCCAAGCGCATCGAAGCCATTATGCAGGACTACCGTTTCACTTTTCTCGGCTATGTCGATTGGCTGGGCGGACTTTACGGTATGTTGAGCGAAGGCGTGGCGCAGCCGTCGTTGTTTGAACGGCTGTTTTGCAACATCTTTGCCGAACCCGAAGCCGTGAAAATCGAATTGTTCCGCTATCCGGAAAACACGGGGCTGTGCCTGTTTGGCGACAGCAGTTTCTGCCTGCAAGCCTCGGCCAAGCTATTCAGCGTCGGCGTTAATATCTCGCACGATATGTTTGCCGTCGTCCATCTGCAAACCGACCGTTGGCACGCGTTTAAGAATACCTTTCATCACGACGCGCCCAAACTGCAAGGCCAAGTGCGGATTATCGACGGCGACCAAACCCAAAGATTGCTGTTCAACCGACTGTGCATCTATCAAGCCCATGAAGCTGTGTTCGGCCAAAGCCCGAATATCAAAGATTATTTAGAGGCCGTCTGAAACCCCCAACCAGAAGAAAGCATATGAAAATCACGCCAATCCAAGCCCTAAACGACAACTACATCTGGATGATTCAAGAAGGCAACCATGCCGCCTGCGTCGATCCGTCCGATGCCACGCCCGTTTTGAAATTCCTCGTCCACAACCGCCTGATGCTGGCGCAAACATGGATTACCCATCCGCACCCCGACCATACCGGCGGCGCAAAAAGCCTGTTCCACGGCTTTTTGGAATCCCCAATCTATGGCGAAAGCGACATCGACGTAGCAACGCATACCGTCACCGCAGGTACGCAGTTCCCGTTTGGCGAAGGCTTGGTTACCGTTTGGGCAACCCCCGGCCATACCGACCGCCACATCAGCTATCTGCTGGAAAACTCAGACGGCCTGCACGTTTTCTGCGGTGATACCTTGTTCTCCGCTGGTTGCGGCCGCGTATTTACCGGCACAATCGAGCAGCTTTACGACAGCTTCCACCGATTCAACCAGCTGCCCGAAGAAACGCTGTTTTATCCGGCGCACGAATATACAGCCTCCAATCTGCGCTTCGCCCTGCATATCGAGCCGGACAACGCCGACATTCAGACGGCCTTGACCGCAGCCAAACACACGCCGACATTACCTGTCAGCCTGGCGCACGAACGCAAAGTCAACCCGTTTTTCCGCATACACCTGCCCAAAGTTCAGGTACGCGCCGAAGAATTGAGCGGACGAAAATTAAACAGCGAACTCGAAGTCTTCGCTGCTTTGCGTGAATTGAAAAATCAATTTTAATTGGGCTTAGTCCCTAAAAAATAAAGGCCGTCTGAACAATATCTGTTCAGACGGCCTTTATTTTTTAGGGATTATTCCCATTCAATCGTGGCAGGCGGTTTGCCGCTTACATCGTAAACCACGCGGTTGATGCCTTTGACTTCGTTGATGATGCGGTTGGACACACGGCCAAGCAGCGAGTAAGGCAACTCAGCCCAGTGCGCAGTCATAAAGTCGCTGGTAATCACGGCACGCAAGGCAACGACGTAATCGTAAGTACGGCCGTCGCCCATTACGCCGACGGATTTCACAGGCAGGAATACGGCAAAGGCTTGGCTGGTCAGGTCATACCAAGATGTGCCGTTTTCATCGGTAGTATTGCGCAATTCTTGAATGAAAATATCGTCTGCCTGACGGAGCAAGTCGGCGTATTCTTTTTTCACTTCGCCCAAGATACGCACACCCAAACCCGGGCCCGGGAACGGATGACGGTATACCATTTCGCGCGGCAGACCCAAAGCAACGCCCAATTCGCGCACTTCGTCCTTGAACAAGTCGCGCAATGGTTCAAGCAATTTGAGCTTCATGTTTTCAGGCAGGCCGCCGACGTTGTGGTGGGATTTGATGGCATGGGCTTTTTTGGTTTTTGCACCCGCAGATTCGATTACGTCAGGGTAAATCGTACCTTGCGCCAACCATTTGGCGTTGGTGAGTTTTTTCTCCTCAGCGTCAAAGACTTCGATAAATTCCGCACCGATGATTTTGCGTTTTTTCTCCGGATCGGTCACGCCGGCAAGTTTCGCCAAAAACTGCTCTTCGGCATCAACGTGAATCACGCGTACGCCCAAGTTGCGGGCAAACATATCCATCACCATTTTGCCTTCGTTCAGACGCAACAGACCGTGGTCAACAAACACGCAGGTCAGTTGGTCGCCGATGGCGCGGTGAATCAGCGCGGCCGCTACGGAAGAGTCCACGCCGCCGGACAAACCTAAAATCACTTCGTCGCTGCCGACTTGTTCGCGGATTTTGGCGACGGCTTCTTCGATGTAGTTCGGCATGGTCCAGCTTGGTTGTGCGCCGCAAATATCCAAGACAAAGCGGTTTAACAACGCGCGGCCTTGTTTGGTGTGGGTCACTTCAGGGTGGAATTGGATGCCGTAGAATTGTTTCTCAGCGTTTTCCATCATGGCAATCGGGCAAGACGGGGTGTCGCCAATAACAGAGAAGCCGGTAGGCAGTTTGGAAACTTTATCGCCATGGCTCATCCAGACGTCGAGCGTATTAGGCGCATCGTCTTGAATGCCGCGTGTCAGCTCGCTGTCGATGGTTTTCACTTGCGCATAACCGAATTCGCGTTGGTTGCCCGGGCTAACTTCGCCGCCCAAGTGGTGCGCCATAAATTGCATGCCGTAGCAGATGCCCAAAACCGGAATGCCCAAATCAAAAATACCGGTATCGGCTTGATAATCGGATTCGTAAACGGAATTAGGGCCGCCGGAGAGGATGATGCCTTTCGGGTTGAAAGCTTTGATTTCTTCCAAAGGCATATCGAAAGAATGCAGTTCGCAGTAAACGTGGGCTTCGCGCACGCGGCGGGCGATCAGCTGGGTAACTTGCGAGCCGAAGTCGAGAATAAGGATTTTGTCTTGGGTCATGGCGGAAACTTTGCAAAATGTAAGAAAACGGTGCGACCGAGAGGGTAAATTTCAAATTTAAACCACAATAAAAAAGGCCGTCTGAATCGGCGGATTATACCATTGTTCAGACGGCCTTTATAGGGCAAAACCCAAATCTCTCATCTTTCTATTTTGTGTGTTTCTCAGGAATCATATCGCTGCGCGAGAGCAACAGCAGGCAACCCAACACGACCATGCCGATAGCTAATAACGGCGAGAGGTAAATCCAGTAGCTCATGTGCAGATAAATGGCTGTACCGATATAAACCAACATCGGGCCGGAAACGATAGACTGTTTGTTGATGCCGTCCATAATCAATACGGCAAGGCCCAAAATAATTAATGCGCCGGCAATCATTGTCGATGTCGCAGGCAAAATATCCGTAGCGCGTAAAAACCAAATCGCACCAAAGATAATCAAAAACAAAGGCAGAAAAAGTGAGGGGCGGGACATAACAACGCTCCGTAAAGGTTTCAGACGGCCTGTATTATTGGGTGCGTCGGCCATGCAGGCAAGATATAAAAATGCAATCTTGTGTGTAATTATGCAAAGGTTGTCTCAACCAAAAGGCCGTCTGAACTGCGGTAAACCGAAATCAAATATTTCAATTTTCCCTGTTTTCAGACGGCCTTTCAAATCATCAGGCTTTGCCGGTGCTGCCGAATCCGCCTTCACCGCGCTCGCTGGCGGCAAACTCGTCCACGACTTTAAACGCGGCTTGGACAACCGGCACAATCACCATTTGCGCGATACGCTCCATCGGCTCGATGATAAACGCTTCTTTACCACGGTTCCACAATGAAACCTTCAATTCGCCTTGATAATCCGAGTCAATCAAACCGACCAAGTTACCCAAAACAATACCGTGTTTATGGCCCAAACCGGAACGCGGCAACAAAACGGCTGCATACGCAGGGTTGGCCAAATGCACCGCCAAACCGGTTGGAACGAGATATACATCACCCGGTTGCAACACAACAGCCTCATCCAGGCAGGCACGTAAGTCCAAACCGGCAGAACCGGGCGTTGCATAAGCAGGCAGGGAATCGGCCATTTTAGGATTTAAGATTTTCAGTTCGACTTCGGTTTGCATGACAGGACTCCGTATTGTTCTAAATTAGAAAGGGCTACGATTATACACAAATGCCCTTGAGGCCGTCTGAAAAAACGGAGTATGATTCAGTCAGACCTAAGGAGAAAAATCATGGATCTGCACAATATCCGCGAAGATTACAGCAAACGCGAGCTGTCGGAAGCCGAATGCCACGCCGACCCGATTGTCCAATTCGAGCAATGGCTGAACGAAGCGATTCACGCCGAAGTCAACGAACCGACCGCGGTCAACGTCGCCGCCGTGGGCGAAGACGGCAGGCCCAACAGCCGCATGGTACTGCTGAAAGAAGTCAACCCCAAAGGCTTTGTTTTCTTTACCAATTACCACAGCCGCAAAGGCCGCTCCTATACGGCACACCCTTTTGCCGCCATGACTTTTTTTTGGCCGGAACTCGAACGCCAAGTACGTGTTGAAGGACGCATTGAAAAACTCGACGCCGCCGCTTCGGACGAATATTTTGAAAGCCGCCCGTATACCAGCCGTATCGGCGCATGGGCAAGCGCGCAAAGCGAAGTGATTTCAAGTAAAGCCGTATTGGTGGCCAAAGCCGCGGCCGTCGGTGTCAAACACCCCCTGCATGTTCCACGCCCACCGCATTGGGGCGGATACCTCGTTATTCCCGACCGTATCGAATTCTGGCAAGGCCGCCCCAGCCGCCTGCACGACCGCATCCAATACCGCCTAGTTGACGGCAACTGGATACGCGAACGCCTTTCGCCATAATTTTCGGATTTTCAAACAAAAATTTACTGGTTGAGTTACAATACGGCCTTTCATCGGCAGGCCGTCTGAATCTGATTTTCAGACGGCCTTTTCCCCCAATCCAACCCCTGCCGCAAATGCCGCAGAAGAACCGCTTTTTCAAGCGAGTTAGGAAAAATCATGTCCAAACAGCCTTCCAGCAAACGCCAATGGCGCGACGGCGTATCGTCTACCGCCAAAAAACCTTCCAAACCGGCCAAATCCTTTGCCAATAAAAAACGTCCCGACGACGAACGCAAAACATCAGGCAAACCTTACAACCAAAAAGTTTCAGACGGCCCCAAAGCTCAAAATACCGCGCCAAAACAACGTGCCGCCAAAGCCAAAAAACTGGTTGTCCGCAATCCAAACCAAAAAATCATGGAGCACGCCCGCGATTTGAAAGAACGCCGCAGCGACCTTTCACGCTTTGAACCCGAGCGCCTGCAAAAAGTCCTGGCCGCTTCCGGCGTCGGTTCACGTCGCGAAATGGAAGAATGGATCAGCAACGGCTGGGTAACGGTCAACGGACGCGTAGCCCAACTGGGTGAAAAAGTCACGCCCGACGATCATGTTACCGTCAAAGGCAGCATCATCAAACTCAAATGGGCAGACCGCCTGCCACGCATCATCCTCTACTACAAACAAGAAGGCGAAATCGTTTCCCGCGACGACCCGCAAGGCCGCGTCAGTATTTTCGACCGCCTGCCGCAAGCAGCCAGCAGCCGCTGGGTGGCCATCGGCCGTTTGGACATCAATACCAGCGGCCTCTTGATCCTGACCACTTCAGGTGAACTGGTTCAACGCTTTGCCCACCCCAGCTTTGAAGTCGAACGCGAATACGCCGTACGCGTATTGGGCGAGTTGACCACCGAACAAATGCGCGTCCTAACCGAAGAAGGCGTGATGCTCGAAGACGGTCTAGCAAAAGTAGAACGTATCTACGAACAAGGCGGCGAAGGCGCAAACAAATGGTACAACGTCGTCATCAAAGAAGGCCGCAACCGCGAAGTACGCCGCATTTTTGAAAGCCAAGGCCTGACCGTCAGCCGGCTCGTCCGCGTAGGCTTCGGCCCCATCGGCCTGCCAAACCGCCTCAAACGCGGCCAGTTCTACGAACTCAATCCGGCAGAAGTCGCCAACATCATCAAATGGGCAAATATGCTGCTGCCTGGCGAACGTCGACGGAAGAAAAGTTAATGTAAGATAAATCGGGGCTGAGACTTTTGCAAAATCGTCTCAGCCTTATAACATCTTGCTTTAGTCATAAAAATCAAAAGAATTAAAACACTTAATACTCAACTCTCTTAGCACAAAACATATCATTACAAATTTAATCCATTTATTTTAACTATTTGAACTATTTATAGTTTTTCTACTTAATTATTAAATATAAGTAAAACCACTCCAACCTCCACAAGGCTGTACTCAATGATAGCCTATCCCTTCATCTCAACTAATCGGTATATCAACTGCTTCCAATACACCCAAATTTCTAAATGCTTTGGCATAAATTTCTTATTTATAAGATAATGCTATTTCTTTAATCATTATAAAAAAGGGGAAACTATGTTTGATTTTATAAAGCGGAAATTTCGTGAAGCCATCATTGACCCGATTTCCGACAGTGTTCGAGAAAAACAGGAACAATTGGCAGAAACGGCTTCTGAATATGCGGCACCAAGCGTTTTCTACCTACTCTTCGCCATTACAGGAGCAGTAGCCGTCATTTTGGTTTTACTTAGCCTTTCACTCTATATAGGCCAGCTTTTGGGCAGCTACCTATACGGACTATTTATCTTTACCTCATTTTTTATCTTATTGTTTTTATTTGTATGGGCCATGCGTTCTCGTATTGAAACAGCCGTTAAAAAAACCGTATATGAGCTTTTAAAACCATCAACAGATGCCGATGTTACGATTCCTTTGGTGGAGGCGGAAGTTTTAGAAGAAACGGAAGTCAAACGTTTGGAAAAACATTAAAATTTTAAAAGGCCATCTGAAAAACATTCAGACGGCCTGAGACCTTTGCAAAATCCCCTAAAATCCCCTAAATTCCTACTAAGACATTTAGGGGATTTTCCATGAGCACCTTCTTTCAGCAAACCGCCCAAGCCATGATCGCCAAACACATCG